>DIVP01000066.1 GCA_002422465.1 Peptococcaceae bacterium UBA6129
GGCTCATCGTCAATAAGCTCCTCAAGAACGCCCTGACTTAACACCCCGTCAATATTTATCAGCTCAAGCCGCCGTATGACCTCTGCAACAAGTCGAGGACTGACAATTTTGTCGAGGTAGCAAACCCTTAACTTCACTCTAGTTTTTTGTCCGAGGATGAAATCGACCATTTTAAAATCGGCTACCGGCAGTCGCCGTCGTAAAAGGGAGGCATTGAGCGTCAAGGTCTCGCCAAAGCTTTCCTTTGGTCCAAGGATGCTCGGTTCTGTTGAAGGGATATCAATACCTCGCGTTTCCAGTTTTCTTATATTCAGAAGCAATACTTCGCGGTAGCCATCTAGTAAAAGAATTGCCTGACCATTAAGCAACATCTCTATTGAAAAATCAACTTCCTGCGTCTGTAAGACAGAGCCAACTGCCAAGCCGCGATCTTTCAGGCTTTCCAATAAATCAGGCGTTTTTTTCTGGAAGTCCTCAAAACAAATCGCCAAAATACTTTTATTTAGAATTGCCTTGTCAATCATATCGACATTATAAACAATATAAGCCCTGTTACCCGCTATCTCCAGATAACGATATTGAATGTCCGAGCAATTATGTAGTCTGTCCTGGAGTGTAATTAAATTCTCTTCGAGACTGCTTGTGAACATCTGCGGATCGGCAGGCTGCTTATCAGGATTATTCTTTTGCTGCTGTTCTTCTGCCGGTTTTTTTATGAACCTCTTAAACACAGCCGACACTCCCTTTCGGCGTCTATGAAGGTTAGTATGTACAGTTAGTACAAAAATACAAGGGGCGAGGCTCTGCCGTATTACTTTCTTTAAGTAATACAGCACTGCCTCGCCCCAATTTTTATTACTTGTCTATTTTAATCCCCATTCCCAACCTAATTTCAGTGCTTCAATATTTATAGCCGCAATCCTGGCCAGACGCAGCCTGATCGCTTCTTCCAAGGACTCCCTCGATACAATAGCGCCCGCAGCCGCCAAAGCTCCTATCGCGAGAATATTAGCCGTCATCTCATTACCGATTGTTTCCCTGGCCAACCTGGTCAGCGGAACACGTATTACTCTCGCCTCAACTTCGGGAAACTCCTGTATTGTAGTCTCATCCATAATAATCAGACCGTCTCTGGCAACCGTCTTCGCATATAATCGTGCTGCTTCCTGTGACATCAGCAATAGATATTTTGGCGTGACAACCTTCGGATAAAGAATTTCTTTATCACTAATGATAACCTCTGTTTTGCTGGCTCCGCCACGGGCTTCCGGTCCGTAGCTTTGAGTCTGCACAACCTCCTTGCCGTCTAAGACAGCGCCTTCCGCGAGCAAAATCCCCCCGAGAATGATCCCTTGCCCGCCTGTTCCACTCAAGCGAATCTCAGCCTTATTGCTCATGAGCATCACCCTCCTTCCGGAACCTGGCGATCAACGCGTCATAGCTTTGCGTATATTCGGGCGCTGTTTCTTTATACAGTTCGCCAATGAGGAACTTACCGGCAAGTTGATCTGCTTCGAGCTTCTGTGCGGCTTTGACATTGACTGCATTATCTTTTAGAGCTGTGATCATTTGCGGAGCCGAACCCAGCTTATTCCTACGCCCGTATGAAACCGGACATACAGTAACCGCTTCGACAAACGAAAAGCCTTTGTTTTGGATAGCTCCTTTAACAAGCTCCGTCAGCTGCTTTGTATGATAAACTGTACCTCTGCCAACATAAGTAGCCCCGGCGCTTTTCGTAAGTTCGCAAATATCGAAAGGCCTTTCAATATTGCCATACGGCGCAGTTGTCGCGGATTTGCCCTGTGGTGTAAGCGGTGAGTACTGTCCCCCTGTCATCCCATAGATATTGTTATTAAACAGTATTACATTGAGATCAATATTCCGTCTGGCAGCATGGATAAGATGATTCCCGCCGATAGCTGTTCCATCGCCATCACCTGTGACAACAAAAACATTCAGTTCCGGTTTGGCAAGCTTGATACCTGTCGCAAAGGCCAAAGCCCGGCCATGAGTGGTATGAAGAGTATCAAAATTCAAGTAACCCGTAGCCCGTGATGAACATCCAATCCCGGAAACAAATACGGTTTTCAGCGGATCAAGCCGGCTATCGAGGATAGCTTCCAAGATGGCTTTCATGACTATTCCGTTACCGCAGCCGGGACACCAGATATGAGGAAGTCGGTTCATTCTGATATACTGTTCAACATCCTTTAACATACGCCGACCACCTCCTTAACACGCTGCACAATCTCCTGAGGTGTTATCAGTTCCCCGTTGATTTTATTGATCCCAAATAAGCTCTCTTTGTTCTCAATATTCTTTTTAACTTCACCTATAATCTGCCCATCATTCATCTCCGCAACAAAGACAGCCTTTTTATTTTTGCAAAGGTTTGCTACTGTACCTTCAGGGAAGGGCCAGATTGTCTGCAATTGCAAGAAACCCGCTTTAATACCCTGTTTTCTCAATGTTTGCAACGCTTCGGCAGCAGAGCGGGCTGTCCCGCCAAAGGATATCAACAGGTATTGGGCATCCTCGGTCTTGTATGTTTTAAATAAACTGATCTCGTCATAATACGGGCGCAGTTTATTGAACAATCTCGTGAGCTGGCTCTGGACAACCTCTGCTTTTCCAGCAGGCGCACCGTTTTCATCATGATTCAGTCCGGTGACATGCCAGCGGTAACCGGTACCGAAATCGGCCATTGCAGGGATGCCTGTTCCATCATCTAAGTATGGTTTGTATTCGTCAGGCGGTACCACCGGCCGTTTGCGTTCGATAATTTCGAGTTCACTGACATCCGGTATAATCACTTTCTCACGCATATGACCTACGACTTCATCCAACAACAGAATAACCGGCATGCGGAATTTCTCCGCAAAATTGATTGCTTTCACCGTAAGCTCATATGTTTCAAGGACTGAAGCCGGGGATAAGGTAATTACCGGGTGATCTCCATGCGTTCCCCAGCGGGCTTGCATGACATCTCCCTGAGCCGGTGAAGTTGGTCCGCCGGTACTTGGTCCCATCCTCTGAACATTAACAATAACACAAGGGATCTCAGCCATTGTCGCAAATCCGATGTTTTCCTGTTTAAGTGAAAATCCCGGTCCGCTAGTTGCCGTTATAGCCTTCACACCGGTGAGAGAGGCCCCGAGTATCGCGGCCATCCCGGCTATTTCATCTTCCATCTGTATAAACTTGCCGCCAACTCTCGGCAGATTTTCTGCCATATACTCCGCAATCTCAGTTGACGGTGTGATTGGATATCCGGCAAAGAAACGGACCCCGGCGTCTATTGCGGCCATTGCACAGGCATTGTTCCCCTGCAAAAGGCGTGCTTTCTTTTGTTTTATCAAGTGATTATCCTCCTATCTTGATACAATAATCAGGGCAATGGTCTTCGCAGATTCGACAGCCCGTACATGCCTCGGAATTTTTGATAACTACTTTGCCAAATTCATCCTTGTCATAAACACCCTTCGGGCATAGGTTATAACAGATTCCACACCCTTTACACCATTTGTTGTTAATCTCGATTTTCTTTGTCTTCTCCCCTGTCAAAATATCACCCCCGAAGGTTTCATTAAGTATTTTCATTTTTGCTTTCTTGCTTTTTTGTTTTTCTGTCTATTTGCTTCATTGTTTTTTCGATGTACTTTTCTATTTTAGCATATTTGGCTTATAGCACCAATTTCAACATGTAATGTTCTCTTGAACTTCATTTTCTCCTCTGGTTTTTAATTAATATTTATATAGATTTTATAGTTAAATAATTGTTCAACATGCCTCATTTACTATTTTTCAGACATGGTCGCTCTGTATAGTATTTTGTGTCAATACCTCTTTGTTCACACCAGTTTTTAGTTTCACCAGAGATGACCAGCGGAATTGAAGAAACATCCCCGATCTTTGCGGCACCTGTTGCCATCATAAAAATCTGCAGCTCCTCCTTTATCTGAAACACTCTTTGCAGCAGCTCGCTTTCTCCATCGGCAATTAAAACCTTGAGAAACTTACCGGCGATTCCCGCTACATCCGCCCCTAAGGCCAAGCCTTTCAGGAGGTCGAGGCCGCTTGTGATTCCGCCGGAAGCCATGATGAACACCGGCAGGTTCAAACTTCTTACTTCTATTAATGACGCAGCTGCAGGTATCCCCCACCCCAGGAAAGAGTCCATATTTTTCCGTTTACTGCGGGCAAGTTCAATAGCCGCAAAATTTGTCCCACCCATACCGCTGATATCAAGGGCGGATACCCCTAATTCATACAACTCGGCCGCGGTCTCCCTTGATAAACCAAAACCGACCTCTTTAACCATCACAGGCACATTGCTGATATTTACTATCTCCCTGATATTCTCCGCCATTTGGCGAAAATCCCGGTCACCCTCCGTCATGAGCAGCTCTTGAATCCCATTTATGTGAAGCTGCAAAGCATCGGCCTCAATCATTTCAACTGCTTCCTTTGCAGACTGCGGGCTGGCTAATGCGCTCATATTTGCCATAATGAAACCCTGTGGATTAGCCTTTCGGACAGCCTCATAGGTATACCTGACGGCCTTGTTCCTAATACCGGCCATTTGCGACCCAACCGCTAAACCTATCCCGGTCTCTTTGGCTACCGTTGCCAGGGAAGTATTAATCTCTTCGAGTCCAGGAGCCCCGCCGGTGATCGCATTAACAACCAATGGCAGCGCAAACCTTTTATTGAAGATTTTTTTGCTGGTATCTATTTTAGCAAAATCATTCCTGAGCAGGGCCTGATGAACTAAACGGATGTCCTCCCATCCTGGTGATTCGGGGCCAGCCTCAAGCCTGACAGCATGAGCCAGATGTTCATGCTTGCGTTCTTCTCTCTTTTCTTTCATTTCTAACCATCCTTTGTCTCTTAAGAAAATCTTTTTTAGAGTAAAGCACAAAAGCCCTAAAGTATTGTTGTATTAATGCTATCATGTATGCAGTATTCTTTACCGTAAATAACCGAAAAGCTGGCGTGCGCCAGCTATTTCAATTAATGCTATCTCTATTATCGTTAATTCTTTATTATTACCTGTGCATTTGTTTTGAATATTTTATTTCCTTGTTTCTTCTCCTATTTGATCATTTGTTTATATTTTATGTTTATTGTTTTATTTATTTTATATTGATACTTATTTCTTGTCCAGCTTTTTTTATTTTTTCCGTTGGTTTTCGCTGCGCATTTTCATTAAATCACCGATCGTTACCGCGGCATCTTCATCCTGCCGACGCTGATAAGTATTAAAATCCGTGCGCTCCAGATCAGTTACAATGTCTTTGAGACTTAGGCTTATCCGTTTCTTCGCAGGTTCTATCTCGAGAATCTTCACATCAACTTGCTGTCCTACGCTTAAAACTTCCTCTACCTTGCTAATACGCTTCTGGGAGATTTGCGAGATATGAGCCAAGCCCTCAATACCTTGTTCCAATTCGATGAACGCGCCAAACGGGGCTATTCTTACCACTTTCCCGTTAACCACCATATTCGGTTTGAATTTCTCTATCCCCGTATCCCACGGGCTTTTCAGCAGCGCTTTAAGACTCAGCGATATTTTTTCTTTTTCACGGTCAACTTTTTTTACTACTACTTCTATCTCATCGCCCACTTTAACAATCTCGGCAGGATCTTCGATTCTGCCCCAGGTCATCTCAGAGATGTGCAGCAAGCCATCAATACCGCCAATATCAACAAAGGCGCCGAACTTCGCAAGACGACTGACTATTCCTTTTCTTTTCTGTCCTTCAGTAATTTCTGCAAAAGCGGCTGCTTTTTTCTGCTGGTGTTCTCCTTCAAGTACCGCTCTTTGTGACAGCACTACCCTGTTGTTCTCCCTATCCATCTCCAGCACTTTCATTCTTAATTCCTGATGGAGAAACTGACTTAAGTCTTCAACATAAGCTCTTTCGACTTGCGAAGCCGGTACAAAACCTCTGATCCCGACATCTACGACAAGTCCGCCTTTGACTACTTCAATAACCGGCGCGGTGATTACGCTGCCATTTTCGATAGCATCCGTGAGTTTCTCATAGGACTGATCAAGCAAGGCCTTTTTATGTGAGAGGATAAAATGACCCTCATCATCTTCTTTGATAACCTCAACAAGAATATCCTGACCAACAGCTAATATCTCCCTTGGATCGATGTGGCGATGTGATACCTCCGCTGCCGGAAGAATCACCTCTGACTTCCCTCCGATGTCTACCATTGCTCCTTCTTCAGTCACACTTACAACCCGGCCGTTGATCATATCACCTGGTTGCAAATTCCGGATATTCAATTTTCCCTCATAGTCGGGGATTTCCTGTTCTTCGCCGCTATCTGCATCATTCCTCTTTGTTTCCGCAGTTGTTGTCTCCGCAGTTGTTGTCTTCGCAGTAGTAGTTTCTGCAGCCGTAGTGTCCCCAGTCTCTGCTGTAACTTCTGTTACACTTTCATTTGATTCGTTCTGTTTTTCAATGTTCTCTTCCAATTTCTTTATAACCTCCTTGATTATCCATTCTGGGGTTGAAGCCCCGGCAGTAATACCGACTTTGTTTTTATTTTTAAACCATTGCTGATTTATTTCTCCTGCTTCTTCGACTAAATAGCTTTGTTCGTTCACCGCCCGGCAAACATCGAGCAGTTTCTGTGTGTTCGAGCTGTGACGGCCTCCGATAACCAGCATGATATCGACAATACCTGCCAGTGCTGCTGCAGATTTCTGCCTGTCGCGCGTCGCTTTGCATATAGTTTGAAATACCTGTACCTCGGCAGCTCTTGCTTCCAGATATTTGATGAGTTCCGCAAATTTCTCTTCTTTCTCGGTGGTTTGAGCTAAAACTGCAACCTTATCAGGCAAGCCAGCATTCTGGAGCTCCTGCCACGATTTTACGACTATCGCCTTGTTATCAGTCCAGGCCAAAAGCCCCTGAACCTCGGCATGGTCTTTATCGCCCAGTATAATAACCTGGTAACCGCCGGCATTAGCTTTTTCCGCTAACTTCTGGGCATTATGTACATATGGGCAAGTCGCATCTAAGATCCTCCAGCCTTCTTTTTCCAGAGCAGAATAAACTGCAGGCCCAACGCCGTGAGACCTGATGAGAATTGTATCATCCCCTGATTTGCTTAGGCTGCCGTCCTTTAGCTCCCTTGTTTTCACGCCCAGCGCCGCTAACCTGTCCATCTCCTGTTGATTATGAATCAGCGACCCCAGGCAGACCAGACGGCTATCAGGGACGTTTTCCTCCGCTAACCGGATCGCCCTTTTTACGCCGAAACAAAATCCGGCATTATCTGCGACAATGATCTCCATAATAAATACACCGCCATTAATTTTATCCATGAGCAATTTTCTAGAGCATCTTACGGATACTTTCGACTATATCTGCTGTTACTCTCTGCATTTCCTCATTGCCAATTTTTGCATCAATCAGTTCCGGATAATGTAGGGGTTTGCCGATACATACTCTGACCTTGCCGCGCAAGCTTGCAGGGAAGCATTTTCTTGTCCCTGACGTTGCGACCGGTACTATTACCGCGTTTGAGCGCAGAGCGAACATGGCAGCTCCCGGCTGAAAGGGCAGCATCTCGCTGGTTTTACTCCTTGTACCTTCCGGATATATGCCTAGCACCTCGTTATTCTCAAGGTAGGCAGCTGCTCTACGCAGGGCATTTCTGTCCACCTTTCCCCTTTTGACCGGAAAACACTGAAATGCTGTAAAGATTTTACTGAATAGCGGGAACCGAAAAATTTCTTCCTTGGCCATAAAATGTACAACCCTATCGACTGAACAGGTCAAAAACAAAGGATCCCAGTTTGAGATGTGGTTGCCGACAAGTACAACCGGCCCGTTCTTGGGCATATTCTCTTTTCCTTCGATTTTCCAGCTATTAAAGACGGTCAAAAACGCTGCTACTATCGCGCGCGCTATCCGGTAAATCATCCTGTCTACCCCATTTTCTGCTCATATATTCTCATTATAGTGAGGACGACATCCCCTAGACTAATCCCGGTCGTATCGATTACTACAGCGTCGCTGGCAATGCTCAGAGGTCCTACCTCTCTGCCTTCATCTAGTTTATCGCGGCGTTCAAGTTCCGTTTTGATAGTATCATATTCCTGCAAATAACCTTTTTCTCTAAGCTCAAGATGCCTTCGTCTAGCTCTTTCTGCTAATGACGCAGTCAAAAATATTTTACAATCGGCCTTGGGCAATACTACCGTGCCGATATCCCTGCCGTCCATTACGACATCGCGTCTTTTTGCAAGCGCCTGTTGTTTTTTGACAAGAGCCTGGCGTACACCGGGATGTTGAGAGACAAGTGAGACTTTTTCGTTAATCTGCGGGTCGCGGATAAGGGCTGTAACATCCTGTCCGTTACAAATAACCAGTTGCTCCCCGGTTTTTGTTATAACAAAATCAATTTCGGTTTCTAGCGCTATCTTTGACAGCGCTTCTTCGTCCTCGCAGGAAACGCCATTCTCCAGGGCTAGATAAGTAATAGCCCGGTACATAGCCCCGCTGTCAATGTAAAGAAAGCCCAGCTTTTCCGCTAGTATCTTTGCAATTGTACTTTTCCCTGCCCCTGCAGGGCCATCAACTGCTATTTGTATGCGACTCAGTCCTTTCAGGGAAAAACAAAGACATAAATATTTTACCACATTGTTGCTAAAAAAGAATCTCCCGTCTAATCAGGAGATTGCTTTGCGAAAACAAGATCGGGTCTTAAATGAACTGCCTCATTCAAATATACCGGTTGTATGCGGCTTCCTTCTTCGAGATATACATGTATGAGAATGCGAATACACAGCGGAATGCCGTGAGGCACATCAGCTTCAACCGCACCTAAGAGCGGCACTTCATTCCAGCCCAAGAGCCTGCATGCTTTGGCAGGAAATTCAGCCGTCAAATCAGGCGTCGAAGTGATGATAACGCTGACGACATCCTCTCGTTTGATATTATTGGCTTCGATAAGCGCGTTCAACAATCTTTGTGTCTCGATGATTATTGGTTCTTTCTTATTCTCTTTGACCGAGGTAGCCCCCCGGATTCCGAACAATCTCATCAGAACCTCACTCCATATAAGGGGATGCCCTATGGCTTAAGCCTATAGCAACTTCATCCAAGTGCAGCAGCCCAACACCCAGGAAGACGGCAACGCTGATATGGTCGTCCTGCCTGGCTATGCCAATCTTTCCCCCGACGTTTAACCCTAAAGCCTTCGGCATTATTTGCGAAATAGCCTCTCTTGTAGCGCCGGCTATCGCGCCTTCATCAGCATGGTTGTCTTTGATGACATTCTCACGTTTGGCTGAAACCACTGCCCGCTCAAGCATTTTTTTGATCGATGTGATGAATTCTCCACCCACATCAACAGCCGCAGTTCGAATACCCATTTCTATGTATTCTTGTTTCAACTGGTTTTCTTCTTCACGGTTTTCTGAAAGAGCCATTTTTATCGCTGCATAGGCAATCTTCTTAGAACCATATTTCATGATTTACATCTCCATCCTACGACAACACTTCGATGGAATTATATTACACTATACCAAAAAGCGCAACAATTTGACGGTAGCTATTTAACAATAACCGAGTCCAAATAGAGAACTCCTCGTCCTGATACGCTGCTGTTCACAAGCGGTCTTTCTATATTTGGTGTCTTTTTATTTACAAAAACTGTTATGACCTGATCTGAATCGCTATTCTTCACAGCAATCTGATCCCTGTGTTTGACAGTGATCGTAACCTCGCATTTTTCAAAGCTGGCTACCTCACGACCGTTGATTAAGATCTTAGCCTCCGGCAAGCTTGTATAACCGGCAAGTTTTAGATTGATAGTAGCCCAGGGCGCACTTGAAATACTGCCCGCATAATATGCCAGTTCATGTGCGGTGATAGGCTCACCCTCCAGACGCAGTGCGGTATTCAGGTATTTACCGCTATGCGGGAACAATAAAAATAATGACTGTGTCATTATCAGGAGGATGAAAACTGCGATGATTAATCTTATCGCAAGGCTGTCTATTAATTGCCAAAAATTTTTTTTGGTGTGTCTGGCCGTTCGTTTTTCCATATATTTACCCGGTTCATAGGAATTCTAATCTTAGCTTAACCATAATTCTCTTAGTTAAGCCGGTTAGTCGCTCCATTCTTCATAATCAATGAACCGTTGCCTGATCTCAGGCGGGATTGGACAGGATTTGCCTTTCTTCAGATTGATTGAAACATATGTCTTTCTTGCTATTGCCAATAAAGGCTCTTCATTTTCCCTCCTGATCTCATATTCCATGCTAAAACTTGAGTTTCCCAATCTTATAAGCCCGCAGGAGATTTGAAGCACATCATCCAAACGAGCCGGACTCATAAACTCCATCTCCGATTTTACGAGCACGATTTCAAAGTCATGGTTACTGTCAAGCATCATAGCGTGATAAGGGCCTATTACCTCGCGTAAGTACTCATTGAGCACTACCTCAACATAAGTCATATAGTGAGCATTAAATACTACTCTCTGCCCGTCTATCTCTGAAAAGCGCACTCGTAAGCAGTAGCTGAATTTCTTTTCCCTCAAAATAATCACTCCCTCTGCGTTCTCTCCCGCTGATTTTCATAGATCAAAAAAGCATAGCGCAGGCTTTTTTTAATACCGCTACCTCTTTTTCATGCAAATGCCGGTATTGTCCGGATTCTAAGTCCTGAAGCTTTAGCATTCCAAACTGAATTCTTTTTAAAGATGCAACAGGATAGCCGACAGTATTACACATGCGGCGCACCTGCCTGTTTCTCCCTTCGCTTATCGTAATCTCCAGAGTAGAAACCCTATTTTCTACCGTGAGCAGCCTGACCCGTGCCGGCATAGTCAGGCCATCGTCGAGCATAACACCCTGGCGCAGCTTCGTTAGAGCAGGCTCGTCTATATTACCTCTAACGGTTGCCACATATACTTTGTTTACCTTATATTTCGGATGAGTAAGCCGGTAGGCCAGTTCACCATCGTTCGTCAATAGCAGCAATCCCTCCGTCAAATAATCAAGCCGCCCAACAGGAAAGACCCTTGTTTTCACCCCTTTGATCAGGTCGGTCACTTTGCAGCGTCCCTGAGGGTCTTCAAGAGTCGTTACCACTCGGGCCGGCTTGTTTAACATAAGATATACTTTTTCTTCCTGGAGGTTAGTTCCCAAATCATCAAACGTCACAACATCTGAAGCCGGGTCAATCTTTATGCCCATTTCAGATACCGTCTGCCCATTCACCTTGACACGCCCATTTTTGATTAGCTCTTCAGCCCGCCGTCGTGAAGCAATGCCGGCTCTGGCCAAATATTTCTGCAGCCTCTCCAAACACATCACCTATATTACTATTTAAACTAAATCTCACTTTAATTCTGACAAAAAAGCGCTCTCCTGTCAAATTAATCATTTTCGCCGGGCTCTTTTGTTTATCAGAATAGCAGTCAGGCAAATATCTTATTTACAATGTATACGGAGGCTAAAAAGGTGCTAATATCCGCGAGCAGTCCGACTGCAAGCGAATAGCGATACCTCCTCACACCTACTGAGCCAAAATAAACGGTGAGGATAAAAAAGGTTGTATCCGTACTTCCCTGCATCGTAGAAGCCAACCTGCCAATGAACGAATCGGGTCCGTAACTGTTTATTAGTTCCGCTGCAATCCCGAGAGCGCCGCCCCCGGAAAAAGGCCTCATTATCGCGAGCGGAATAACCTCCGGCGGAATATGCAGCAGAACAAAAACCTGCCCAAACATGCCGGTCAGCAGATCCATAACCCCGGCGTTTTTAAATATGCTTACCGCCATCATCATCGCTACAAGATACGGAATAATGCGTACCGCTATACCAAAGCCTTCTTCGGCTCCTTGGACAAAGCATTCATAGACCTTAACCCTTTTGATTATGGCATAAAACAAAATGATGAGCAAAAGCAGCGGTACTGCCCAGCGTGATAGTTCTTGCACAGCATTTACCATCATCTTTGCACCTGCCTGAAGATTCTTCGGAACGTTTTATCTGCTATAATTGCGAGAGTCATACCCACCGCAGTGGCAAATAAGGTCGTCCCGACAATTTCAGTCGGGTTTCGTGAACCTGCCGAGAAGCGCAGACCAATGATCATCGTCGGCATAAGCGTAATACAGCCGGTATTTAAGGCTAGAAATGTACACATGGCATCGCTGGCTGTTTCTTTGTCGTTATTGATGCTTTGCAGCTCCTGCATGGCCTTTAAACCAAAAGGGGTTGCCGCGTTCCCTAAACCTAGGATATTCGCGCTTAAATTCATTAAGATAGCCCCCATCGCCGGGTGATTTGCCGGCACAGACGGGAACAAATATCTTGTTAAAGGCTTCATTATCCGGGCCAGACTTTCGACGAGGCCGGCTGCTTCGGCAATTTTCATCATGCCCAGCCAAAAGCTCATGATGCCTGCCAATTCCAATGAATATTTCACGGCAACCGTCGCTGCTGAAAAAGCAGACTGCGTCACAACCTCCGGTTTTCCGGTCAACCCTGCCAGAACGATCCCGGACAAGATGAGTAATACCCAGACAATATTAATCATTTTTTTCTCCGCCAGCTGTGTTTTTTACCACCTTATGAGACACAGCCCAGGCCTAGAACAAAAAAAGCGCCCGCCTCTGGATTAAAAATATCAGGCAGCCGCTTGAGAACCATTTCTGCTTTTTAGTTGTTTAGCCGGCTTTATTGAATCTCGCCGGGATTTACAAGGGGCTCTGTTCTTACTTCATGTACAGATTTTCTCTTGTTGCCTGTCATTTTATCAACTACTCCCTGTAAACCTTCTACCACTTGTGGGGCTATATCGACAAGCCTTTCCATGACCGCGTTTCTACCGTCTACGGGCATTAGACGGACCTGCCCGTTTCCGACAACCAGAAAGCCCACAGGCTGAACAGAGACCCCGGCGCCGCTGCCGCCGCCGAAAGGCAGGGAGGGCGTTTCGAGACGTTCGGTGACGCCGCTGAATTCACTCCCCCCTGCCGCAAAACCGCAGGCTACGCGCGATACCGGAATGATAATCGTTCCGTCAGGGGCTTCAACTGCATCGCCGACTACCGTGTTAACATCCACCATTTCTTTGATGCTTTCCATGGCTGTTTTCATTAGTCCTTCAATAGGATGATCACTCATACACTTGCCCTCCTAATAATATTATATATGTCTTGTGCGCTCCGTAATATTTGATAAATTACAATAATAATATGGCCTAAGCGAAACCCAATTATACAAGACGCATCAATATTGCACAGCCTATCGTTTTGAAAATTGGGTATCACTGAAAAATCGTTTTTAACAGACAGCATTTTAAACTGAGTAGTTAACAGACTGTACATACAGCCCAGCAGTGACCAGGCCACTCCTACGGTAATGGCTGTGCATGCCGCATCTCGCCAGCCTATTTCCACATATACTTTTAAATTTTCAATGCTGACCGGCTGTTTTATTCTGATAAAAAAGCGATTGGTGCGCTCCCACGTTTTTTTCCCTACCTTTGTTACAGACAGTGATCTTTTTATAAAGCTCCGCCACGGGATATCGCGGACGGGTAAATCCTGCGGCGGCTTTTTTTGCCAGGGTTTCTTAACCGATAGATTCCAGAAAAATGACGTCAGCGGATTAACTATATTTATACGGAGCGGAATGACCCAGATCCAGATGATGGCCTGAATTTTTAATTCATTCGTCTTTCTAAAGAATCTCAAGTTTAATTTGACCGGCAAGAGGCTTAATAGGCTTATGCCAATGATCATAAGACAGGCAGTCAGTAAACGGTTTTGTGAGATAAAATCCAGCATAAGAGCCCCCTTGGCAGATATTCCAATATTTAGTATTACCATATATGGTCCTCTTCTAGTTATCTCAACTCTGAGGCAAGGACTATCTCTGCTTTAGTTATATATGCTTTGGTATACAAACGCCTTGACCACAAAATATAAGCGCTGCATCCCTTGATATTCGGGGTTCCAGCGCTTTTGTAGATTTAGATTCCTATTATACTTTGGCTTCTATTCCTGTTCACGCTCATAGCCATACTCATTATCCGGCTCTGTTTGTTTGAGCTGCGGCAGATCCTCAAGTGTTTTCAGCCCAAGATATTTGAGAAACCCTGGTGTTGTTGCAAATAATGCCGGACGGCCAGGTCCGTCCTTTCTCCCGACTTCTTCAATCAGCCCGCGCTCCAGGAGCGTGTAGACAGCGCTATCGCTCTTAACTCCCCTGATTTCATCAATTTCGCTGCGAGTTATCGGCTGTCCGTAAGCGATAATTGCCAGCGTCTCCAAAGCCGCCTGAGATAAACTGCTTAAACGCGGTTTGACGATTTTTTCTACATAATCTGCATACTCCGGTCTTGTTGCATAAGAATAACCTCCGGCCACCTCGACCAAATAAAAACCTCTTCTGTCCCGTTCGCAATCAGCTCTGACGTCCTTCAATAAGGCAATTACTTCCTCTTCATCCCTATTGATAATCTCTGCAATCAGTTTTGCCGGCATCGGTTCGTTCGCTACAAACAAAAGGGCTTCAATAATGCTTTTAGCGTCATCAGGAAACAGAGTGGGCAATGTCTTGTCCCCCTTTTATGTCTTTGGGAAAAATCATTATTTCCGCAAATAAGTCGGCCTGCCTTACAACAACCAGTCCACGCCTCATCGTTTCCAAAAGCGCGAGAAAGGTAATGACAACCTCCTCACGGCTTTGCGGTTCTCTAAAAAGCTGGGTAAAGGTCAACCCATTTGGCTTCGTTTCTAAAAGCTCCAATATCTTTTCCATTTTCTCTTGAACCGTAATGGCCTCACGCATGATGGAAACTACTTCGTGCTTCTTTTCCATTTTGCGCAGGACCTGACTGTAAGCCGCTATTAAATCCTCCATTGACACACAACCCAGCGGATTGGCAGGAGGAAATTCTTTTAAAAGCTTGGCCTCATCAATCTCCCGCCAATAGACCCGGGACTGCTCGAGCTCTATCCTCCGTAATTCCCCGGCTTTTTCCTTATATAGCTTATATTCAATGAGCTTGTCCACCAGTTCCTGGCGAGGATCGTTTCCTTCTTCCTCTTCTTCAAAAATTGCCGGTTTTTTGGGCAGGAGCATTCTAGCTTTTATCGATAAGAGCGTACAGGCCATTAACAAAAACTCGCTCGTCAATTCAAGGTCTATCTCACCGGCCAAGTATAAATACTGCAAATATTGTTCCGTAACTAACGCAATAGGGATGTCATAGATGTCCACTTCATTTTTCTCAATTAAATGCAGCAGAAGGTCGAGGGGTCCCTCAAAAACCGGTATTTTTACCTGGTAGCTCATATCTTCACCACTTTATATCTTCATCGCCGAGCGCACTAGCTCCATAGTCTTACCTGACTCCTCACGTGCTTTTCTTGCGCCTGCTGCGAGTATTTCGTCGAGCAGACCGGGTTGCCCCTCATAATACCGTCTTTTTTCGCGAGCCGGACCAAGCAGGTTATCGATTACTCCTGCCAGTCTTTTCTTACAGGCGACACAGCCAATAGCCCCTGTGCGGCAGGAGTTCTTTATATCCTCGATCTCTGGGGTATTGTAAATGCTTTGATACGTATGGACGATACAAACCTCCGGATTACCCGGGTCTGCTTTCTTAATTCTCGCGGGGTCCGTTATCATCATTTGCACTTTGGCGTTAATCTCTGCAGTTGTTGCGTCGAGCGGGATATCATTATTATAGCTCTTGCTCATTTTGCGGCCGTCTACTCCTGGCAGCAGCGCTATTTTAGCCAGTTTCGCCTTGGGTTCCGGGAGGATATCCGTCTCATAAAGATGGTTAAACCTCCGGGCTATTTCACGGCTGAATTCCAAATGGGGTAGTTGATCCTCGCCAACAGGAACCGTATCGGCGCGATATACCAGGATATCTGCAGCCATTAAAAGCGGATAGCCGAGAAACCCGTATGTAGATATATCTTTGCCTTGGCTGCCTAGCTGCAGAATCTGGTCTTTATATGTCGGCACTCGTTCAAGCCAAGAAAGCGGTGTAATCATCGATAATAATAAATGTAATTCTGCATGCTCTTTCACCTGAGACTGCACAAAAATAGGACTCTTTTCGGGGTCCAGCCCGGCGCTTAACCAATCAAGCAGCATTAAGCGAATATTGTTACGGATATCTGCGGTATTCTCAAAAGACGTCGTTAGAGCATGCCAGTCGACGATGCCGAAGAAACACTTATAATCATCCTGCATATTAATCCAATTATCAAGTACGCTTAAATGTCCGATATGTAGCCTGCCGGTGGGACGCATTCCGCTAAAAATAATGCCTTTTTTCATATTTACCTCCTGCCTTAACTACCTGTAATCAATACTCCTATTTGCGCGATAACCATTATTATGACCTGGGCTATAGGTACAAGAACTTTACCGGTTATATTGGAAACTATTAATATTATGAGGATAAAAGGCCCATACGCTTCCAGCTTATAAACATACTCATGCAGCCGCCTCGGGAGCAGTCCCAGCAGTATCTTCGAGCCGTCCAGCGGCGGGATCGGCAGCAGGTTAAACAAGGCCAGATACACATTGATACTAATGGAGGAAATTGCAAAATACCATACATATGAATAAACTTCAACTAGATTGTACAATATGCCCCCCAGCAAAGCAACCACGAGATTCGATACAGGTCCGGCCAAAGAGACCAGGAGGAGACCGAACTGACGGTTACCCCGGAAATTAAAAGGATTGACCTGTACAGGCTTAGCCCAGCCAAACCTCGCAACTATAAGCATCAAGGTCCCAAGCGGATCGAGGTGGGCTAGCGGATTTAAGGTTAAGCGCCCCTGGTTTTTCGGGGTAGGATCACCTAGCGTATGAGCAACTAATCCATGCGAAAACTCGTGTATTGTCAGCGCTATTAATATTGCCGGAATATAATATGTCAATTGTGTCACACTCATCATGGCGTTTCCTCCTTTATTAACTGTTTTGCTAACTCGATTCCTTCTTCTTTCTTATCGAACTTTTCTTTTTCGTAACTGTCCTCAAGCCGCTCTAAAATCATTCCCAGCAAAGGCCCCGGCTCAAGGCCGAGCAGCATCAGGTCCTGCCCATCCAACGGCATTTTATAGAAATGAACTCCCCGATAAAATTCATCCCAGGTATATTGATCCACAAACAACTGCCGGTAGAGTAAATAAAGACCTTCGAGCGGCAGTTTTCTCATTTTGCTTAGCTGTTCCCGTTTTCTCAGAGCTTGGAGATTTTTCTGCCGGACCAGGTTTAAGGTCCCGGTCAGCCCCGTAACGTCTTTGGCCGACAACTCCCATGCTGAGATAAAATAGTCCGGATCACCCTGTGACAAAGTCAATAAAACTAACAAATACAAAAACCAGGGGCGAAAGCCACTAGTTTTTTCAGGTATTCTTATTTCCGACAAATACTTGGTCATCCCCGGCGTATATGATATCACCGGCAGAAATTTTGTCCAGCCGCCAAATTCATAAAGGTCCCTGAGAATTTCCGGCAGACCGGCCTCAGCGCTCAATAATACCCATTCCTTGAAGCGTCTTGCCGACGACAAGCAATCGAGATATTTCCAATCCCTTTGCATACATCGAAACGTCTTCTCTTCAACGCGATAAACAAGCCGATTTTTGAGTCTTAATGCTCTGAGCATGCGGGTAGGGTCATCCTGGAAACTATCCTCATGCATACTGCGGATAAGCTTGCCGACAATATCCTTTTGCCCACCCGATAAATCAATCAGTTTGCCCCAGCCTTTTTTTAAAAGTGGTACTGCGAGGGCATTTATCGTAAAATCCCTCCGGGACAAGTCCTCCTGCCAGGTTGCCGGTGATACCGAAGGCAAAGCGCCCGGATAAGCATAGGTTTCCCTTCGTGCGCATGCAATATCTACAGTTCCCCATTTTGTCTCGAGGGAGGCTGTTAAAAGCTGCCTGTTCAAGGTCATTTTACAATTGAGCCTAGCTGCAAGTCCGAGGGCAAAATTAAAGACGTCCCCTTCGATGAGGAAATCATAATCTTTCATCACTCTGTCTTCGAGCAGATCACGAACCGACCCACCCACCAAAAAAAGTTTACTGCTGCCACACAACTTGCGCAACTGACAAATCAGGGGATTCTCCGGCCACATACAATCCATCCTGTAAAGACGGTTTTTTCTATTATATCATATTTACAGGATTCAATTTACCATAAAATAGATTTATACCGCTAACATATCTATAACCGCTCAGCTCACAAGATTAATCTTCTGGCTCTTATATATTCCCATTGTAGCCTCTACAACATCCGGATCATATAGCTTGCCTTTGTTTGAAACTATCTCTTCAATTGCTAACTCCAAGCCAAGGGAAGGACGGTAAGGACGATGCGATACCATAGCCTCGATCACATCAGCAACTGCTAGTATTCTGGCTTCCAATAAAATTTCGTCTTTAGCCAGGCATGACGGATAACCCCGGCCATTTATCCTCTCATGATGCTGCAGAACAACTTGGGCTACCGGCCACTTAAACGGTATCGTCTTGATAATTTCATAGCCTACCTGAGGGTGCGTTTTAATTAAAGCCATCTCGAATTCATTGATTTTACCAGGTTTTCCGAGTATTTCAGCAGGTATATAGATCTTGCCGATATCATGTAGAATTCCGGCTGTCCTGATTCCCTCGATATCTTCAGCAGATAAGCCCATTTCCTGTGCAATCATTGTAGCTAACCGTGCAGTACGTTGTTGATGCCCGGCTGTACAAGCATCTCTTTTTTCTGATATCACTGCTAAAGCATTGACAGCTCCCTCAAGTGTCCTCTTTAAATTCTCCATGCTTTCTTTAATTTCCTCTTCATCCTGCTTGTGATGTGAAATATCACGAACTGATTCGATCGCTCCCGTTATATTCCCGTCACTGTCATACAACGGCGAGGCTTTCGTCCAGATATATACATTTTTCCCGGGCAGGTAATTGGCATGAGCCTCAGCAATAATAGTCTCCTTCCTTTTTTCCATGATATAATAACCGCTTTCAGCAGTTTCATCAGGTTTTAAAACAAGATCAACAATAAGCGGTCTTCTTTTCCCATAAAAGGGCAGCGCGTATTCATAATCACCTTTGCCCATAATTTCTGCAGCCCTAACCCCTGTTAATTCCTCTATTGCATGATTCCAGATAATTACTTTACCCTCTTTATCAATCGCAAACGTAGCATCGGGTAAAAAATTAATAATATCTGACAGTCTTTTTTTTGATTCCTTTAATTCATTTTCCTTCTTCCTGATTTCTCTTTGTATCTGATAATCACAAAGTTCCCGTTCTATTACCGGAAGAAGACGTCCCAATTGTTCCTTGTTAAGGCAATCCCTTGCGCCTCTTTGCATAGCTTCTATCGCTTCGTTCTCGCTGATATTATTTGACATAATAATAAACGGGATATTTTTCCGGCTTTCTTTTAATATCCTAAGCGCCGTCAGAGCGTCTAAGGATTCATTGGCATAATCAGAGATAATGAGGTCCCAGTCTTTGTCGGCAAGCAGTCTAGCCAAATTACTGCCTGTTTTGACAATTTCAGATACAGTATCGCAGCCACATGTCCGTAAATAGCGGTCTATTTCATTACATTTTCCAAGCGAGCTATAAATCATTATAATCTTAACAGCACTCCCCATCTCGTCTTAGCCTCCACGCAGTCAAAGTTTATTGTATAAGCGAATATCTTTGTATTCGATTTCTTATTTTTTTGTTTATTTCATATATTTCTTTATTCGCCATCTTTAATGATATACCTTTAATTTTTTTCTATCTTTAACTATTAAGAACAAAATCCTCCCTAGTATTCAAAAAGCCGGGATATACGGCATCCCGGCCTTTCGTTATCTTCCTGTTATCCTCTCATCCTGTCTGGTATGAGGTCATTTCTCAGTAAGTCATCATATGTTTCCCGCACTACAATGATATCGGCATGCCCATCCTTTACCAACACAACAGCCGGACGCGGCAGGCGATTATAATTGCTTGACATCGAATAGTTATAAGCCCCTGTTGCCGAGACAGCCAGGATATCACCACTATTCACCTGTGGCAGAGCGATATCCCAGATGAGCATATCTCCTGACTCACAGCACTTGCCGGTAATCGAGACAACCTCTTCATTTTCTTGGCCAGCCTTGTTGGCCAGCATCGCTTCATACTTAGCCTGATAAAGAGCTGGCCTCGGATTATCGCCCATCCCACCGTTCACAGCTACATAAGTCCTGATTCCGGGTATATGTTTAACTGAACCCACCTGATAAAGAGTAGTTCCTGCAGTTCCAACAATTGAACGACCAGGTTCAATAATAATTTTCGGAGCATTTAGGTTATACGATTCTGCCTTTTCAGCAATAATTTTCATGATAACGTCGGCAAACTTATTTATCGGAGCCGGTGAATCGCCTTCTTTATAGTAAATGCCAAATCCTCCGCCTAAATTAAGCTCTGCGAGATTCAGTCCGATTTCATCTTTAATCTGCTTCATAAAGCCCATCATGACCTCTGCCGTATGACGGAACGAATCTATTTCAAAAATCTGCGAACCGATATGGCAGTGGATGCCTTTTAACTCTAGCGCTTCGCTGTTATATGCCCTTCTGACTATCTCCATGGCCTGTCCGGTCGCTATGGCCATCCCGAATTTAGAGTCAATCTGCCCTGTTTGAATATATTCATGCGTATGCGCTTCTATCCCCGGTTGAATCCTTAATAAAACCTTTACCCTGCTCCCGTTTTCTGCCGCAATCCTATTGAGATCCTCGAGTTCCGTAAGATTGTCAACTACAAACCGGCCGACTTTGCGTCTTACCCCGAATTCAATCTCTTCAAGCGATTTATTATTACCGTGAAAATATATTCTCTCCGCAGGGAACCCAGCTTTCAACGCAGTAAACAATTCACCGCCGGAGACAACATCCAGCCCGAGCTTTTCCTCAGCAACAATCTTAGCCATAGCCAAGTTCATGAAGGCTTTACTCGCATAAATAACTTCAGTATTTGGGTATTGTCCAGGGAAGGAGCGGTAGTAATCGAGGCAAACGTCCCGCAAGTGCTGCTCATCCATAACATATAATGGTGTTCCGTAGTACGCAGCCAATTCAACTGTATCACATCCACCAATCACCAGGTGTCCCAGCTTGTTTATTTCCATTGTTCCGTGTAGCTTCATGCCCATTTCCTCTCCATCTCTTCATCAAATATTTATTACACAAAATAAATAAAACAGCCAAGGTAACCTTAGCTGTTAAGCAATATCTGCAGGCCCCTCATTCCCTTATGTCAGGATAGTACACCATCAGGTCACAAGGAAATCACCTGATGACAGTTCTGCACCTCTTAGATGCAACCCCAGCATGAAATCCACGGCAGATTTCAAACTTCGGCGAAGTCCCCTTTGAGCCGGTTCATCAGTGCCACTCTCCCCGGCTTACTCTTGGCAAGCATACGCTCCTTCGCAACCTCTACCCCATCCCATTTTGGATGAGGCTAACTATTTACTTTTCGTGTGAGTATTTTAGCATATACTTTTTTGTCGGTCAAGTGAAGTCCCGTTTTTCTTATCCATTATTCCATAAACACTGGATTTTCTTTCATTGAGCAGATCGATGAATGCTTCCAATCTTGTGTTTATGCCTTCCTGCGCAGCCTGTTCATCGATATAGATTGTCAAAACAGGTATCCCACAGGCTTCACTCACCCTCGTGAAGACCGTATGGGCTACAATCTCAGGCATACAGGTAAGCGGAGCAACTTGGATAATCCCGTCAAAACCCTTATCTGCAAAGACTACCCCAGCCCCGATTGATTCCTGACCGTGTCCACCGACAAAATGGTTAAGATATGGCGGCGCGCTTTCCTGATATGGTTTATGACCGTCTTTCATTTTGAACATTCCTTTGAAAAGATGACCTTTTATCCATTCACTGAGATAAACAGATCTTTCGACTTGTGCCCCAAGATAGCCGAGTTTTTTTTCAATATCATAACTCGCAAAAGGCTCGAGAAGCATGAATATTTCCCCGACCAAGCCAATTTTCAAAACTTTTTTGTTCTGATCGCAAGGCACATGAAGCATTTTCTGCTTCGCGAGGCCAAACGCTTCCTCCAATTCCAGTGTATTCTTAGCCTGATCAATCGTTAGTAAAGAATAGTTGAAAATCTTATCCGCCGTTCCTTTAAAATATTCCCGGCAGCGTATTTCTTGAAGGGTCTTTTCCAGTTTATCAACTAAACAGGCCTTTTTATATGCCAAGCAAACCCCCTGAAAAACTACCC
>DIVP01000054.1 GCA_002422465.1 Peptococcaceae bacterium UBA6129
TAATGGCAACATCATTGTCTTGCGGATTTTTTCGGGTTTAAGACCAGCGGTAACAGGTCTGATAGCTTCAGCAGTGCTCAGTATCGCGCTCATCGCCATTTTCAATATCCCACAGTATCAGATTACCGGTAGTTTGTTGGAGTTAATCAACTATAAGGCTCTTCTTATTTTTGTGATACTCATGTACGCCAGCTACAAATGGCAGCGCCACCCGATATATTATGTTGTCATAGCAGGTCTGCTCGGTATGCTGCTATTTTAAATGTTGGTTAAGTGCTTCAAATATGCGCGTAATCCAAATATGAATTCATATATCACCGTTGATTTGGTAAAATGTAGATGAACAGATGCTTAGCAAGATGAGGTTATAAATATGTATTTTGTTTATATTGTCAAATGTAAGGATGACACGCTATATACCGGGTGGACAACCGACATTGAAAACAGGCTCGCTAAGCATAATCAGGGCAAGGGCGCCAAGTATACGCGTTCAAGATACCCGGTAGCGCTGCAGTATCTTTTGGAGGTTGCGACGAAGGAAGAAGCCATGAAAAAAGAATGGGCTATTAAACGGCTTTCGAGGGAGAAAAAAATGGAATTGATTGACGGTAAATAGAAATCAAAAATCTGAAGGAAATTAAATGTGGGAAGTAAGAAAGGAGAGGAAAGGCTTGGAGCAAAAAATATTCCAGAAAATCAGTTATGGTTTGTACGTGGTTGGTTCGCGGCAGGAGGACAAAATAAACGGGCAAATAGCGAACACTGTTTTTCAAATCACGTCGGATCCGCCCACGGTCGCAGTCAGTCTGAACAAGAATAACCTGACCAATGAATTCGTCAAAGCAAGCAAGGTCTTTTCCGTTTCTATCTTAGCAAAAGATGCCCAGTTGAGTATTGTCGGGAATTTTGGTTTTAAGTCAGGCCGTGATATCACCAAATATGAGAATGTGCAATACAAACAAGGGGTGACCGGGTCGCCCATTGTGCTGGAACAAACGGTAGGCTATCTCGAGGCCGAAGTGCTAAACAGCGTCGATATCGGCACACATACTGTCTTCATCGGCAGGGTCATCGAGGCAGAGGTCTTAAATGAGCAGGAACCGATGACGTATGCCCATTATCATCAAGTAAAAAGGGGAGCTACACCGCCTGCAGCGCCGACCTATCAGAAACAGGAAATTACTGCAGTCAATAATGTTCAAAATACTTCTCTAACTGGTAAGGAGGAAACCAAAATGAAAAAATACGAATGTACAGTATGTGGATATGTTTATGACCCGCAAGTAGGGGACCCTGACTCGGGGGTCGCGCCGGGAACAGCCTTTGAAGATATCCCGGATAGCTGGGTCTGTCCTGTCTGCGGAGTAGCCAAAGATTCATTTGAGGAAGTGAAATAAATGAAGCCGGTTCAGATTGCCGAAGGCATATACTGGGTTGGCGGCATTGATTGGGATATCAGAAGCTTTCATGGATACCTTACTCAGCGCGGCACAACCTATAATGCCTATTTAATAATTGATGAAAAAATTACCTTGGTCGACACGGTCAAGCACTATCTGTTTGATGAAATGCTTGAGAGAATCTCTGAAATCATTGACCCACAGAAAATTGAATACGTAATCTCGAATCATGTGGAGATGGATCATTCCGGAGGCCTGCCGCGGTTTTTGGAGGTTTGCCCTCATTGCACCATCTTTACTTCACCAAACGGCGAAAAAGGGTTAAAAGCCCATTATAAAAAGGACTGGAACCTCCGGGTTATGAAATCGGGGGAAACGCTGAATATTGGGAAAAGAAATCTCAGCTTTGTGCAAACGCCGATGGTACATTGGCCTGATAACATGGTGACCTATCTGCACGAGGAAAAAATCCTCTTTTCAAATGACGCGTTTGGACAGCATATTGCCAGCTCTGAAAGGTTTGATGACGAATATCCGCATGACATCATCATCGAAGAAGCGGCAAAGTATTATGCGAACATCGTCCTGCCTTACGGAGCTCAAGTACAAAGAGCCCTTGAGGCTGCAGCAAAACTGGATATTAAAATGATTGCGCCGAGCCATGGACTCATCTGGCGCAGCCGGATTGGCGATATAATCGCCGAGTACCAAAAATGGTCGGCCAATGCTACCGAGGAGAAAGCCGTAATCGTCTATGACACCATGTGGGGCTCGACAGCAAGGATTGCCTATGCCGTACAAAAAGCCTTTGAGGATAAGGGTATAAAAACCAGGATGAGGAAGCTTGAGACTAACCATATTTCTGACATTATGACCGAGGTCTTAAGCGCGAAATATGTTTGCGTCGGCTCGCCTACTTTGAACAACAATATGCTTCCGACGGTCGCAGCGTTTCTTGCATACTTAAAGGGGCTGGCGCCGAAAAACCGCACCGGACTGGCCTTCGGTTCGTATGGCTGGGGAGGGCAGAGCATTGGGCAGATTGAGGATGTGCTGCGCGACGCAGGCTTTGCGATGCTAGAAAAAATCACGATCCCCTACATCCCGGACAAACAGCAGCTCGCGGAAATTTCACAGAAGCTGCAGGCACAACTGGAAATGATTTAAACAATTAGCTTAGCGAACGGATGCTAAAACCAAGAAAACCGTCTTATAAACCGTGAAAATGGATTATGAGACGGTTTTATGCAAAAGGGGTGGAAATGTGGCAACTGATAGAGTACTCGTTGTTGATAATGAGGAAGGTATTCGGGATATCATCAAAGAATACCTCAGCCCGCATGGGTATGTTGTTGATGAGGCGGCCGACGGAATTGGGGCGCTTGAGCTTATCGGACAAAACAAATATGCCCTTGTTGTTCTCGATATCATGATGCCCCGGATGGATGGCTGGAGCCTGCTGAGAGAATTGCGCAAGGCAAGCGATATCCCGGTGATTATGTTAAGCGCTCGCGGCGAGGAATACGACAAAATTCTCGGGTTTGAACTCGGCGTCGATGATTATATAGTCAAGCCGTTCAGCCCGAAAGAGCTTCTCGTGCGTATCAGGGCGATTATCAGGCGCAGCGCCCCGCCTCTGCCTGCGGCGGAAACGAATGGGAGAATGAGCTTTGGAGGTCTGGTTGTCGAGCTTGATTCGCGAAATATCTATGTTGACGGTGAAAAGGCTGAACTGACGCCGAAGGAATTTGAACTCTTGTCCTTTCTCGTGCAGCATCCGGGTAAGGTTTTTTCACGCGATCAGCTGCTAAACGAGGTTTGGGGTTACGATTATTTCGGTGACGACCGGACGGTTGACACCCATATAAAAATGCTGCGCGGCAGCATCGGGCAATATCGCAAGCACATCGTGACGGTCTGGGGTATCGGCTACAAATTTGAAGCAGGAGTGAAACCATGAGAAGTATTGGACTTAAACTCTGGTCAGGAATGATGATCCTTGTAATTTGTATGCTCGCGCTTTTATGGTTTGCGCAGATCGTTTTTTTGGAGCAGTTCTATACAAATATGAAGATCAAAGAGATTAAGGACAGAGGATATCAGATTATCAGGGATATTAATAGTGTTGATAAAGAGACTATGGCTAACAGTCTTGAAGAATTCGCATATCAGAATAATCTGGGCATTGAGGTTCTTGATGCCGGCGGCAATGTCCTGTATAATGCAAATGCCTCAGGTGTATCAGGGATGGGGAATCAATTCGGTATGGGCAGAAACAATGTGAGGGCACAGGCAATACGTGATGTGCTGTCCGGGCAGGAAGCAGCTATCGCCACGAGCCATCCGCGATTTTCCGGTCAGATAATGTTCATTGGACTGCCGGTGAAGTCAAATGACAAGATTACCGGGGCATTTTTGATTACGATGCCGCTGGCGCCGGTGACAGAAACGACAGCTATCCTCAAAAAACAGCTGACCTATATTAGCGTAATTCTTCTGGCGGTGTCCTTATTGATCTCGTTCGTTATTTCGCGGACACTTACAAAACCTGTTCGCGAGATTACGAGGGCCGCTGAGGGGCTGGCTGCGGGCAATTACGAGGGGAGAATTGCCGTGCAGGGGCAAGATGAAATCGCAAAGCTTGCCGGAACCTTTAATTATATGGCGGCCGGGCTGGCTAAGACAGAACAGCTCCGGAAAGAGTTAATTGCCAATGTTTCGCATGAGCTGCGCACGCCGCTCTCGCTTATCCGCGGCTACGCCGAAACGATCCGGGATGTCAGCGGCGATAATGAGCAAAAACGTGAAAAACAGGTTGGCATTATTATCGAAGAGACCGTACGGCTGAGTAATATCGTCGATGATATTCTCAATCTTTCGCAGCTGGAGAGCGGCTACTTACTGCTCAAAAAGGAACCCTTTTCGCTGAAAAGGATACTCGAGGGCATTGTCAAACGCTATGAAATTTTAAGTGAAAAAACCAGAGTGCGCATAATGCTTGATAATCCCGGAGATTTTCTGACAACAGCTGATGAGACAAGGATAGAACAGGTTCTCTATAACCTGATAAATAATGCGTTCAACCATTCCTTTGCTGAGGGAACGATTACCGTCAGAGCCCTTGAAAAACAGGACCACGTGAGAGTTGAGGTCTCTGATACCGGACCAGGGATTGCTGAGGTGGATATCAAATATATCTGGGATAGGTATTATAAAGCCAGTATGACTGGAACCAATAGGGCAGTAGTTGCTGAGGCAACAGGTTCAGGTCTGGGTCTGGCTATAGTAAGAGCTATTCTCGACGCGCACGGCAGTGAATTTGGCGTTGAAAGTACAATCGGTATGGGCACTACCTTTTGGTTTGAACTCGAGAAGACCGCTACCGGTATTTCATAGATATTTCCGCTTTCTGTCATATTTCTATCACAAATTCTCCGTATAATGAAATTGCAAGAGGAAATCAACACGAAATTATAAGGAGGAATAATCATGAAAAGTCATAGGAAATTATTTGCTGTAGTATTAATGATCGGACTGCTCGGAGCGGTAGGGATTGCTTATGCTGCAGCCCAAACTCCGGCAGATATCGTTGCCGGCCTCACCGGCAAGTCTGTGGAGGCCCTGGCTGCTGAAAGAGCCGCAGGGAAAACATATGGGACGATAGCCAGTGAAGCAGGCAAACTCGAGGAATTTAAAACCCAGATGTTTGCACAGAAGAAAGCCGTTCTTGATGAGCGGGTTCAGGCCGGCACAATGACACAGGAACAGGCCGATAAGGTTTATGCCGCTCTGCAAGCAAACCAGGCTAATTGCGATGGGACCGGCAGCGCCGGTATTGGCAAGGCTAACGGTGCAGGTTTTGGCAAAGGCATGGGGAAAGGTACCGGAGCCGGCCAGGGCATGGGCAGAGGACAAGGCTCCAGAGGCATGGGTCAGGGAGCATGTGTTGCTGCAGGTACAGGACTCTAAACAGGCCAGCGGAGCTTGTAGTAGAATAAAATAACGAAATTGTTTCTCTGCATATGGAACGCTCAATAAGCGTTCCATATGCTTTTTTTATGGCAAAATATTTAAGTTTAGTCCCACAATATATTTGGCAGACTATAAGGATGTAAAAACTACGACAAAGGCGGGATTTGAGAGCATGACTTTAGGTTTACCCACTCCGGAAGAGATATATTTGTTTCATCAGGGAACTCTTTATAAGAGTTATGAAATGCTGGGCGCTCACTTGGCGGAGATAAACGGTTTATCCGGTGTGCGCTTTGCTGTCTGGGCTCCTAATGCGAAAGCGGTCAGCGTGGTTGGAGATTTTAACAACTTTAATGACGGCGCTCACCCGATGCAGAGAGTTGAGAACTCAGGTATCTGGATTCTTTTCATCCCCGGATTGAAAAACGGGGATCTATATAAATATCATATCGAAACATACGATAACGGGGGGTTCATGAAGGCAGATCCCTATGCGTTTTATGCTGAATGCCGCCCGAAATCGGCCTCGCGGGTATATGAGCTAGCCGGGTACGAGTGGGGTGACGAGCTCTGGTACAAAAGAAAAAAGGAATTGCCGGTTTACGAGCAGCCGGTAAATATCTATGAAGTTCACTTGGGTTCGTGGCAGACAAAAGAAGACGGCGCCTTCTACACCTACCGCGAAATGGCTGAGAGGCTTGTCGATTATGTTGTGGACATGGGCTATACACACATTCAGTTACTGCCGGTTTGTGAACATCCTTATGACGGCTCATGGGGCTATCAGGTGACAGGGTATTTTGCGGTTACAAGCCGTTATGGCACACCACAAGATTTTATGTATTTTGTGGACTGCTGTCATAGGAAGGGAATCGGCGTCATCTTAGACTGGGTGGCCGCGCATTTTTGCAAGGATGGGCACGGTCTGGCCTGGTTTGATGGCACGAAGCTCTACGAGGCCGAAGAGCTGCAGGGCTGGGGCACACTGAGGTTTGATTATGGGCGGCCCGAGGTAATCTGCTTTCTGATTTCTAATGCAGTATTTTGGTTTGACATGTTTCATATTGACGGATTAAGGGTCGACGCTGTCGCGAGCATGCTTTACCTTAATTACGGCATGGAACATGGACAGTGGCAGCCTAATAAATATGGCGGCAACGGCAATCTCGAGGCTGTTGCGTTAATCAAAAAAATGAACGAGGTCGTCTTTTCGTATTTCCCCGAGGCGCTGATGATTGCTGAGGAATCCACGGAATGGCCGCTCGTGACAAGGCCTACGTATGCCGGGGGACTCGGATTCAATTATAAATGGAATATGGGCTGGATGAACGACGTCTTGAAGTATATGAGTACAGATTCCCTGTTTCGGCAGTGGCATCATCAGCTTTTAACATTTTCCTTTCTCTATGCTTTTTCAGAGAATTTCATACTGCCGATGTCCCATGACGAGGTTGTGCATGGGAAAAGATCGCTCATTGAGAAGATGCCCGGTGACTACTGGCAGAAGTTTGCTAATCTCCGGGCCTTCTTAGGGTATATGATGACGCATCCCGGGAAAAAGCTGCTCTTTATGGGCGGAGAGTTTGCGCAGTTTATTGAGTGGCGGTATTACGAAGCGTTGGAATGGCACTTGCTCGACTTTGAGATGCACAGGAGATTTCATGATTTCGTCAAGAGCCTCAATCACCTGTATCTGACCGAAGAGGCTTTGTGGGAAAAGGATCATGGCTGGGACGGATTTGAGTGGATTGACTGCCATAATCACCAGCAGAGTATCATTATTTTTACACGAAAAGCAAAAGAGGAGAATGACCAGTTGCTGATCCTTTGTAATTTTACGCCGCAGTATTACGAAGAATATCGTGTCGGCGTACCGTTCGCAGGGCAATACCGGGAGATTTTCAATAGCGACCTCGAAAAATATGGCGGCTCCGGAAAGAAAAACGAAGGGATGCTAAGTGCGCAGGAATATTTTTGGCATAATCGGTTTTTTTCTTTGAAAATCAAGGTTCCGCCGCTCGCTATTATTTTGTTGAAGCGTGTGCCGGAAATAAAAAATGATACATCTGGGGAAAAATAAACACAATACCCATTCTTTTGAACGGGGGACAGTTATGACAGCAGTAAAAGAAGAAATTGACGCCAAAGAAGCAGGGGAGAAAAGAGCGGCTTTTAAGGAAGGGTTTAAGGAAAAGTTCTTAAGTCTGTTTGCCAGAAGTTATGAGCAAGGCAATTTGCAGGAGCAATACTCGGCGCTTGCCTTTTTAATCAAAGATGAAATCAGCAAAAACCTACACGCGACAGAGGAGATGTACCGTCGGCAAAATGTCAAGCAGGTCTATTATTTTTCAATAGAGTTCTTGCCCGGGCGTTTTCTAATGACCAATTTGCTCAATTTAGGTCTCGAACGGGTGGCCCGCGACGCCCTGGCCGAGCTTAGCATAGACCTGGATGAAATCAAAGACCAGGAAGAGGACCCGGGACTTGGCAACGGCGGCTTGGGGAGGCTGGCCTCGGCTTTTATGGATTCGCTGGCCTCGCTCGCAATGCCCGGGTACGGTTGTGGGATTCGCTATCGTTATGGTTTTTTTGAACAGCAGATTGTCAACGGCGAACAAACGGAGCGACCCGATAACTGGTTAAAAGACGGGTGTATCTGGGAATACCGCAGAGAACAGGATAGAACGCAAATCAAACTAGGGGGATATGTCCGGGTCGATTTTGTCAACAACAAGGCAGTTTTTAGTCATGAACAGTACGAAACGGTCTGGGCAGTTCCTTACGACATCCCGATTGTCGGCTATCAGAACGGGATAGTTAATGTTATGCGGCTTTGGAGCGCTGAAGCCGATAGTATTGATTTCGAATTTCATACCTTTTCGAGTGGACAGTTTGCGGAGGCCTTCAGGCACAAGGCTTATGCCGAAGCGATTTCACAGGTGCTTTATCCCGATGATAGTACGGCAGAAGGGAAGAGACTCCGGCTGAAGCAACAGTATTTCTTTGTTTCCGCAGGCTTGCAGAATATTGTCAGGCGGTTGAAGGAAGCAAATCAAGACATAAAAAACCTCGACAAGAAGATCGCCGTGCATATCAACGATACTCACCCGGCCATTTCTATCGCGGAATTGATGCGCATCCTGCTGGATGAAGAAGGGCTAAGCTGGGACGAAGCCTGGAAAATAACGGCCGCGACCATTTCCTATACGAATCACACGATTATGCCGGAAGCCCTCGAAAAATGGCCTGTCGACATGTTCCGGCAGCTCCTGCCACGGATCTATATGATAATTGAGGAGATTAACAGCAGGTTTTGCCGCGAGATTACGAACAAGTATCCGAAAAATCCAGAGAAAATCAAAGAGATGGCAATTATCTCCGAAGGTGTGATCAGGATGGGCAACCTTGCTATTGTCAGCAGTCACAGCGTCAATGGTGTAGCCAGACTGCATACGCAGATTTTAAAAGAACGGGTCATGAATAACTTTAATGCGTTTTATCCCGGCAAGTTCAATAACAAAACAAACGGGATTGTGCCGAGGCGCTGGATCTGTGTCGCCAACCCACAGCTGTGTTCTCTGATTAACGAGGCTATTGGCCCCGGCTGGATAAAACAGACGACTGAGCTTGAGCGACTAGGGCAGTATGCCGGGGATGTTTCGTTTCAAGAGAAAATTGTACAGATCAAGACAGAAAAAAAGAGGGAGCTGGCCTCTTTCATTTATGACAAATATAAAATTCTGCTCGATCCGGATTCGATTTTCGATATTCATATCAAAAGGATTCACGGCTATAAACGGCAGCTCTTAAACGCCCTGCACATTATGGATTTATACAACCGGCTCTGTGATAACCCCAAGCTGGATATCGTGCCCAGGACATTTGTTTTTGGCGGGAAAGCTGCACCGGCCTATTATCTTGCGAAACGTGTCATCAACCTCATTAATTATCTGGCTGATGTCATCAACAATGATGCCGGCATTAATGACAAGCTTAAGGTCGTTTTTCTCGAAAACTATAATGTTTCGCTGGCTGAGTTGATTATTCCGGCAGCCGATGTCAGCGAACAGATTTCGACCGCGAGCAAAGAGGCCTCCGGGACCGGGAACATGAAATTTATCATGAACGGCGCCGTGACGATCGGTACGATGGATGGCGCTAATATTGAGATACATGAACAGGTTGGGGCAGATAATTTTATCTCCTTCGGTCTTACGGCGGACGAGGTAATCAACTATTACCAGTATGGCGGGTACAGCGCGTGGGATTATTATCACCGCGACCCCCGCATCAAAAAGGTTTGTGACCAGTTAATCAAGGGACTGTTCCTAAAACAAGGAGAGTTCCAGGCTTTATTTGACCACCTGCTTTATCATAACGATGAATTTTTTGTCTTGGCGGATTTCGCTGCTTATGTCGATGCGCAAAACAGGATCGATAAAAAGTACAGGAACAAAACGGAATGGACCAAGATGGGTATCCTTAATATTGCTCATTCCGGGGTCTTTTCAAGTGACAGGACGATAAATGAATACGCCAAGGATATCTGGGAAATCATGCCGGTGCATAATTCATTCTAAAGGAGATTGAGCGTGATGCAGAACAAAAAGCAGTGTATTGCCATGCTCCTTGCCGGCGGACAAGGAAGCCGTCTGAGGGTATTAACGAAGAACCTGGCTAAACCTGCCGTACCCTATGGCGGGCAGTACCGAATTATTGATTTTAGTCTGAGCAATTGTGCAAATTCAGGGATTGAGACCGTAGGCGTTTTAACACAGTATAAACCACAGCTTCTCAACTCCTATATAGGGATTGGGACGTCCTGGGATCTGCTATGCCACAACGGCGGTCTGAATATTTTACCCCCCTATATCGGCGAAGCAGGCGGAAATTGGTATAGGGGGACAGCCCATGCGGTCTATCAGAATATGGGGTTCATTGAAAAACACAATCCGGAATACGTGCTGATCTTGTCGGGCGATCATATCTACAAAATGGATTATTCCAAGCTGCTCGATTATCATCAGGCCAAAAAGGCGGGCATTACCATTGCGGTTGTTGAGGTCCCACCCGATGAAGCCAGTCGTTTCGGCATCATGAGTACAAATGAAGAAGGGCGTATCGTGGAGTTTGAGGAGAAGCCGCAAAACCCGAAAAGCAATCTGGCTTCAATGGGTGTTTACGTGTTCAACACGGAGTGCTTGCTAAGCTATCTTGAAAAAGACGTGCAAGACCCTGCTTCTGAAAATGATTTCGGTAAAAATGTTATTCCGCGGATGCTTAACGAAAAAGAGAGGATGTATGCATACGCCTTCAAGGGATACTGGAAAGACGTCGGTACGATTGAGAGCTACTGGAAGGCCAGCATGGATATCCTTGATGACAGAACACCGCTGAATATTTTCGATAAAAACTGGGGCATCTATTCCCTGAATTCTTCGCTGCCGCCTCATTATGTCGCAGGTTCGGCCAGGATAAAAAATGCGATGATTGCCGAAGGCTGCCTGGTTTATGGCGAGGTCGAAAACTCCATCATCTTTCCGGGTGTTGTAATTGAAAAAGGCTCGAAGGTCAGAGATTCGGTAGTCATGTCCAATGTCAGAATTAACGGCAATGTGAAAATAGAAAAGGCAATTATTGGAGAAAATACTGAGGTAGGGGATGGCTCGATTATCGGCGGCGAGTACAGTTCTGAGGAATACTCTGCCGGCGGTATTGCGGAAGACCCTAAAATTACGGTTGTCGAGGATAACTTGCAGCTGGCGCCGCATACCCGGATCGGGGTACTCATCAGGATGAAACGCGCCGACAGCAAGTTGAGCGAGGTTGCCGGGGTTTAAGATATACCATTGGGGAGACGATGAACTTGAAGAAAATTATGAGATCGGTCATGGGGATTATTCACCATCATAAAAATGAAAAATGTTTGGAGGAACTAACACGCTATCGTTGTATGGCCTCTGTGCCGTTTGGCGGGAGATACCGTCTCGTTGATTTTATTCTTTCGAATATGGTGAATTCCGGGATAGCTAATGTCGGCATAGTTACTTCAATAAATTTCCGGTCGCTCTTAAGTCATCTCGGTAACGGCAAAGAGTGGGGGCTCGATAAAAAGCATGATGGCCTTTTTTATTTGCCCACCGCAGCGAGAAACGACGTAAGAAATTTACGCAAGGTCGACCTTGAAGACCTCTACGCGAATGGTGATTATATCAAGGAAAGCAAACAGGAGTATGTCATTATTACCGGGTGCAATATGATTTGCAATATTGATCTGAAAAAAGCGATGACGTTTCATCTGGAAAAGCAAGCCGATGTGACCGTTATTTACAAGGAGAACTATCGATTTGACGCGCCGGACATTGCCGGCAATGTCTTCGTGGAGACAGACGAAAACCGGCGCATCCGGACTGTCACGACCCGTTATGGCAAACGGAGAACCGATAAGGTTTCGTTGGGTATTTATGTTATGGAAAAGAAGGTGTTGCTGGATATTCTCGAGGATTGTGCGCGCAAAAAAAAATGGGATCTCGTTAAAAACGTCTTAAGCGACAAAGAAAAGGACATCAGAATTTACGGCTACGCGCACGACGGGTATCTTGCCATCATCAACTCGGTGAACAGCTATTACAAACATCATCTTGACCTCTTGGAGCCGCGGACCTTGCAGGAGTTGTTCTTAGAAGGCGGGGAGATTTATACAAAAATGAAGGACGGGCCGTCAACTAAATACTATGATGTATCCGATGTGCGTAATATTCTCGTCTCCAACGGCTGCCTGATACAGGGGAAGGTAGAAAACAGCATTATCTATCGCAATGTCAAGGTTGCCAAAGGTGCGTCGATCAAAAACAGCATCATTATGCCTAAGGTGGAAATTGACGAGGATGCCGTTTTAAACGGCGTAATTCTCGATAAGTATGTTTATGTTAGAAAGGGAGCGCGCCTTGTTTCGGATAACCAGCTGCCGATAATAGTCGGTAAGAGAGGCGTAGTGTAGGAATATGAAAAAGATTCTATTTGTAGTGTCCGAGGCCGTGCCGTTTCTGAAAACGGGCGGTCTCGGCGAGGTGACCGGCAGCCTGCCCAAGGCTCTGCACGAGCTGGGTCATGATGTCAGGGTCATTTTACCGAAGTACAGCCAGATTTCTTCTACATACCTCAACAATCTGAGGCATAAAGCGAATTTCACAGTCCCGGTAACGTGGCGCAAGCTGTACTGCGGCATAGAATATCTCGAATTTGACGGCATAAAGTTCTATTTTATTGATAACGAATACTATTTCAAACGGGATGGCGTCTATGGTTATTATGATGAGGCTGAGCGTTTTGTTTTCTTTTGCCGTGCTGTCCTGGAAGGGCTGGCCCATCTGGACTTTAAACCTGATATTCTGCACTGTCATGATTGGCAGAGTGGGCTTGTACCGCTGCTGCTTGCGGTATATTTCAAGGACAAACTGCCTTATCGGCGGCTGAAGACAGTCTTCACGATACATAATCTCAAGTACCAGGGTATTTTTACGCACTGGATTTTAGACAATATTTTGGGGCTAGGCAACGAGTACTTTACGCCGGAAAAATTAGAGCATTATGGTCAGGTTAATCTTATGAAGGCAGGTATAGTCTATTGTGACAGGCTGACGACTGTCAGCAGGACGTATGCCCAGGAGATTAAATACCCGTTTTTTGGCGAGGGGCTCGACGGACTGATCAGGCAGCATGAAGGAAAGCTGCGCGGCATTTTGAACGGGCTTGATTATGAGGAATATAATCCGGAAACTGATCGCTATCTGGAAATTCACTATAAGGACTCGCTTGAGCAAAAGTCGCAAAACAAGCTCAGGCTGCAAGCAAGCCTTGGCCTGACTGTTGGCAAAGACATTCCTATGCTCGGGATGGTTACGAGATTAACCGAACAAAAGGGCTTGGATTTACTCATACATATCCTCGAAGAAGCGCTGACGCTTGAGCTCCAACTGGTCATTCTCGGGGCCGGGGACCAGAAATATGAATCAATTCTCGCCCAAACAGCCTGCAGGTATCCCGAAAAATTTAAGGTTAAACTGGGATTTGATGAAGGCTTAGCCCGCAGGATATATGCGTCAGCTGATTTGTTTTTGATGCCATCACTCTTTGAACCGTGCGGTTTGAGCCAGTTGATCGCCTTAAGGTACGGAGCTTTGCCGGTCGTGCGCGAGACGGGTGGGCTGAAGGACACGGTGTTGCCCTATAACCACATAACAGGTGAAGGTAACGGCTTCAGCTTCAGCAATTACAATGCCCACGATTTTTTATTTACGATCAAGCGGGCGCTGGAGGTCTATCACAATAAAAAGGCTTGGGCGGGGCTTGTCCAGGCAGCGGTTAATGCCAATTTTAGCTGGCGTGATTCGGCGGGTTTATACAGCCAGCTCTATGAGGAACTTTAGGGCAGGTGTTTTTATGAGCTGGATTATTCATAATTCCCATGACGGCTTTTTCCGCAGCCCCTTTGGAGCTGTTAAGTGCCGCACGCCAATAACGTTGCGCCTGCAGGTAGCTTCTGCACAAAGACCGCAATCCGTACACCTGCGGATTTTCAAAAATGAACGGGAACACAATGTGGAAATGCTTTTTACAGGAGAGCGAAACGGACTGAGAGTGTATGAAGCAGAGATTACCGCTCCTGACGAACCCGGCCTGCTCTGGTATTACTTTTATGTCATCAAAGACGGCAGTGTCTACTATTACGGCAATAATAACCACCGCTTAGGCGGTCTCGGCTTAATCCATGAACAAGTTCCGCCGTCGTATCAGATTACAGTATATCGCGAGAATTTTGAGGTGCCGGAATGGTTCGGCGAAACAGTGATGTATCAAATATTCGTTGACCGCTTTGCTAACGGCTGTGAGGACCAAAAAGTCTTGAATCCCAAAAAGGGCAGCCTGCTGCACGGAACCTGGGACGATACCCCGATTTATGTGCGTGAACCGCATTCCAGCTCGATACAGCGCTGGAACTTTTTTGGCGGCAACCTCGAGGGTATCATAAAAAAATTGACGTACTTAAAAGAACTCGGGGTAGGGGTCATCTATCTGAATCCTATTTTCGAGGCGTCCAGCAGCCATAAATATGATACCGGCGACTATCTGAAAATTGATCCGATGTTTGGCACGAACGAAATCTTTCATTTATTGTGCAAAAAGGCCGGTAAGCTGGGAATCAGGATTATCTTAGACGGTGTCTTTAGCCATACCGGCAGCGACAGTATCTATTTTAACCGTGACGGAAATTATCCGGGGATCGGAGCATACCAATCGCCTCAATCCCCGTATTATCACTGGTTTCGCTTTATGGATTACCCCGATGTGTATGAATCATGGTGGGGGATAGGGACGCTGCCGAATGTAGATGAGCTGAACCCGTCTTATCAGGAATTCATCCTTGATGGTGAAAACAGTGTCCTCAAACAATGGATGAAGCTTGGGGCGAGCGGCTGGCGGCTCGATGTGGCCGATGAACTGCCCGACATCTTTATCAAAAAACTGCGCGCGGTCATGAAAAAAGTGGACCCAACCTCGGTTTTAATCGGAGAGGTCTGGGAGGATGCCTCCAACAAGA
>DIVP01000055.1 GCA_002422465.1 Peptococcaceae bacterium UBA6129
TTGGCAGCACGTCTGTACCCGGATTAACGGCAAAACCTACAGTGGATATTCTGCTTGAAATTAAGGATGATACAAATGTAAGTAAATTGATTGATGCATTGTCATCGCCGGAATACATATGCTTAAATCCGCCTGATATGCCAACCCCGCCGCCGCATCTGATGTTTTTGAAAGGTTATTTGCCGACCGGCTTTGCCGAAAAGGTCTACCATATCCATGTGCGCTATCCGCGTGATTCAGCTAATCACGCTGTGATTTGGGACGAGCTGTATTTCCGTAATTATCTTATTGCCCATCCCGAAACTGCCGCCGAATATGCCGCGCTTAAAACAAAGCTGCATAAGGGTTTTGAGCATGACAGGAATGGCTATACCAATGCAAAAACTGCATTTATTCGTGAGGTGATGGAGAAAGCGAGAAAACTATGAAAAGGCCTTTTGTTATAAGCATTTCCGGCTTATCTGGCAGCGGCAAAACAGCTGTCACAAACGCATTAAGAGCGCAACTGGTGAACGCCGCCGTGATCAGCTTTGACGATTATGGCGATAGTGTTTATCTTAACCGCGACATAAACGACTGGTCGGAAGATTCAAACGGCGATGAATGGCACACCGAGCCGGTTGCCGCCGATGTTGAACGACTTTTGAATAAACAGTTGGATTACATTGTTCTTGATTATCCGTTCGGTTACGGAAACCGACTTGTCGGGCAGTATATTAATCTGGCCGTATATATTGATGTTCCCTTGGACGTGGCTTTAGCTCGGAGGATAATCCGTGATTATACGAGCCGAGATAAAAATACAAATGTTGCCGATGTCGAGGAAGTGAGCCTTGCTGGGCTCGATAAGGAGCTCCGCTTTTATTTGTCACGTTCCCGCTCTACTTATGCTCGTATGCCCGAAATACAAAAACCGACATCTGACCTCGTGGTTGACGGCACGAAAACGCCGGAAGAGATTGCGGATGAGATATTATCATATATCAATACCCTCAATCGTCTTGGCACTCTTATAGACGGTAACGATATCAAACTCGCAACTGAATCAGATTTACATCACATACTTAATATTGATCCGTTTCGCCGTATTGATATAATTCATCATGCAATTAAGCGCGGCGAATGTTATATCGCAGTTTATGATGGTATCATAAAGGGCTTTGCAATTATGAACTACATGTTCTTTGATAACGCCTTTATAGAACTGCTAATGGTAGCGGAAAAGTATAGGCATTGCGGCATTGGCTCTGCACTATTGAACTATCTGTTTGCTGAATGTAAAACTCAAAAACTCTTTACATCGACCAATAAATCAAACGAGCCAATGCGAAAACTGCTTGGGAAAGCCGGATTTACATTCTGCGGTGAAATAGGCGCTCTTGACGAGGGCGACCCGGAGATGTTTTTCTTCAGAAAGGTGGCGAAATGAGCATGCCACACGACATAATCTTACTTGGTGCGAACGGCAGCGGCAAGTCTACTCTCGGCCGTGAGCTTGCGCGCGCGTTGAATTTTGCCCATTTTGATGTGGAGGATTACTGGTTTTATAAAACCTATATACCGTACACCGCCATCCGACCAAAGGAAGAACGGAATGAGATGCTGCTTTCAGATATGAAAAAACACGGCTTATTCGTGGTATCCGGCGATATTTCAGGCTGGAGCGATGAATTTTTAACGATGTTCGACCTCGTAGTCTATCTTACAACACCTACGGAGATTCGCATGAAACGCATCGAAAACAGGGAATATGCACGGTGGGGTGACCGAGTATGCGAAGGCGGCGATATGTATGAGTCGCAGAAAAAATTTCGGGAGTTTGCCGCCACAAGGGATGTTGGTTTGATCGAACAAAGGGCTTTAGAATATTCATGCCCTGTCGTTTATTATGACGGCACGAAAACGCCGGGAGAAATTGTAGACGAGATATTAACCTATATCAATACCCTCAACCACTATGATGCCCTTATCGATGAAAACAACGACCCAGTGTATGACCCCGCTCCGCTAAAAGCTCACATGGATAAATGGGACGGAGAGGCATTCATTGAAGCGTTACTCCTTTCGCCGGACAAGTCTGTTTTGGAAATCGGCGTTGGCACAGGACGGCTGGCGATGCGGGTTTGTGATAAATGCAGACACTTCACCGGCATTGATATTTCACCGAAAACCGTGCAGCGGGCGAAAGCGAATCTACAGAGGTTTGCGAACACCGATTTAATTTACGGCGACTTTCTTACTTACCCATTTAGTGATAGATTTGATATAATCAACACATCATTAACATTTATGCACATTCAAGATAAGCGAGCGGCAATTCGAAGGGTTGCAAGCCTGCTGAAACCCAGCGGACGGTTTGTCTTATCGATTGATAAAAACCAGCAAGCTGAGATTGATTATGGTAACCGGCGGATTATAGTATACCCCGACACGCCGGAGGAAATCACCGCTTTAATTGTTGAGGCTGGTCTGACCATAGGAAAACAGTATGAAACAGAGTTTGCTGTGATTTTTGCGGCGACGAAGGAGGTTTGAGATATGAATTGCCCCGAATGTGGCTCCAACTTACTACACCGTCATAAACTCATTGACGACACCGTATCGCCAATGAAGAATAGATCTAACATCATCTACCCTAATTGTATTGACTGTGGCCATCCAATACAGGTTGAGGATGTAGAAGCCAAGATCACTGGCAACAGAAAAGTCCTGTTAATCAGCGGGACAGCAGGAGCTGGTAAAACAGCTTTGGGGCAATATATCGAAAGCAAATCTGATTACATATTTATTGATGGAGATGCCGTTAGTAAGAGGGTGAATCATTATGCGAGGCTCAACCCAGGTGCTGCGGTGCCGGATTATCAAAAGGAAACGATAAGAACCATGCTGGTTCTCCTTGGTTTGGGTTACGACGTTGTGGTGGGTTATGTCATCAATCAAGAAGTCCTACGATGGTATCACAAGGGATTGGAAAGGTATCAAATAACTCCGGTATTTCGCGTACTCGTACCAGATAGAGATGTCTGCCTTCAGAGAGACATTGACAGGGAGTGCTGGACTGCCGGGGCTGAATATGTGGATAGGTGGTTTGACGAGCAGCGAGCATATTTGAAAACAGCCCCAGAAATCTGTATTGACAGTTCACAGGAAACCTTGGCGGACACTTTTGCTAATCATTTTCAGGGTTTACTATAGAGCCGTCTATGGAGAAGGTGCGATGGACATATGGCGACTTGGCTTACTCATCTGCGTGTTGCCGAAAGAGTTGCTGACCAAATAAATATCTCTGACCGAAGCTTGTTTTTTGCAGGCAGTATTGCACCTGATTCAGATATGTTTTCGGATATATCGCATTGGTGTGCCAATGGCGACAAAACAACTTGTGATGTTCAGGGGTTTTATATAAACTATATCTCAGATAGCCTTCATACCGAAGATAAGAATTTTTATTGGGGCTATTATATTCATTTGTTGGCGGACATCTTGTGGCACGAGCAAAAAATTGTACCGTTAAAACACGAGAGCAAAGATAATATAAGAGCAATTATGCAGAAATGGAGAACTGTCGATATTAGTTTCCTTTCTGACAATAGAAATTTTAAGCCGCTTACGGAAATGAAATATGCAATGGAATATACGAGCAAGTACGATAAGCAGTGGCTTGATTATTATACAGCCGGTCAAATTAAGAAGCTGGTCGGTGGTATCCTTAGCAACCTTGATATTGCGGAAGCAGCAATCCAAAGCAGAGATGCCATTATGGAAACAGAAATTGAGCAGTTTATTAATGAGTGTGAAGAATTCATTGCTCTGAAGCTGAAAGAGGTGCGAAATGAAGAATTTACTATTCATATGCGGCCCTAATGGAATAGGTAAAACAACAATCTGTAAAGAAATCATCCGAAAGCTGCCCAATTCTGCTTACGTAGACTCTGACCCCTGTCGGCTTATGAATCCGTTTATTCTGGATGACGAAACCATTCCGACAATAGCAAAAAACATAAGTGATCTGATCATCAATTACATAGATTGTCCAGTCATTGAAACCGTGGTATTTTCATATGGGTTTCATGGTCGACGGAGAGAGGTTTTTGAAAAAGTAATGCAGACGGTGGCAAAAAAGGATTTTAAATTTATCCCGTTTTTGTTAACATGTAGTGAGAAAGAAAATATTAAAAGAATAAATATGGATAATCGAAGCCTTGAACGAAAACAACGTGCAATTGAGGAATCACGGAAAGCCTTTGGCGATTTAACTTATCCCCAAATCGATATAACAGATTTTTCAGCTTCTGAGTCTGCCGAAAATATTATTAAAGAAGCTGGTTTGTCTTTATCTATGGAGGTTTGAGATATGAGTATTCAATTCACAGATGTATGCTTCATCACCGAGGATGTGCTACGGCTCCGTGCCTTTTATGAGGCAATTTTCGGCGGCACAGCAGAAGGCAACGAGGTTCACTCGTCGCTTGTCGCCGGTGGCGTGACCTTCACGTTTGACTTCGTGGCGCCGTTACAGGAAAGCTCAGTTTTTCACTATGTGTCCGCAGGTGGCGCAAACAATGTAATTGTCGGCTTTAATGTCGATGACGTGGATGCCGAATATAAAAGACTGTTGCCGTTGGGCGTTGAGATGCTGAATCAGCCGACTACCCATCCGTGGGGGGCGCGGTCGTTCCAGTTCAAAGACCCAGACGGGAATATTCTCAATTTTCGCAGTTGGCCGAAGGGGGATTGAAAATGAATATTACAATCAAACCGCTCACGCCGGAGCTTGCCGCCGATTACTTTGATTTCTTCGAAAATAGAGCGTTCACAGACAATTCCCCATATCGGTGTTATTGCCAGATGTATCAGATGTCCAAGGAGCAAGTGAAAGCAGCGTACGACAATGCAGACGGGCTTGATGCCGGCCAAATGTCTCGAAAAGCCGCCGAGCAGCAAATTGATTCTGGTATCCTGCGAGGTTATCTGGCGTTCATTGATGACATAGCTATCGGATGGTGCAATGCAAACGATAGAGCGAATTTTCCTATTGAACCATGTACCGATACGTGTTTTTATGTACCTGCCGAAAAGCGAGAAAAAGCCGTTGTCTGCTTCGAGATCGCCCCAGAATTTCGCGGAAAGGGCGTTGCTACAGCTCTCTTACAGCAGGTCGTGGCCGACGCGAAAGCCGAGGGCTATATCGCCGTCGAGGGGTTCCCAGTCGTACGCGGCGAACGATACGAATGGGATAACGCTGGCCCCATCCGATTGTATGAGAAAGCTGGATTTATCAAAGTTGCAGAACAAGATAAGTCTGTGGTTATGAGGAAGGAGCTAAGAACATGAAATACGAATTTGATGCAGAAATCAAGCGGCTTGAGGGTAAGATTCAGTGGAGTGTCTTTTATTTCCCCGAATCCGCCGAAGAGTGTTTTGGTATAAAGGGCAACATACCTGTCAAAATCACAGTTGATGGACACCCCTTTGACCACACTCTCTTAGGTTCCCGAAACGGACATTATCTTGTCTACAACGAATTTATCCGCCGTGCCGTCGGCAAAGAGATGGGCGATAGCATACACGTTACCTTGGAGAAAGACGAGCAACCGCGAATTTTTACAGTTCCGGCTTATCTCGAAACGGTTCTCAAGGATAGCGGCGTTTTGGAAGCTTTTCTGAAACAGCCGGATTATTTGAAGCGTGAGCAAATCAACAAAATTGAGCTTGCGAAAAAGGAAGAAACCAAGGTGAATCGGATTCAAAAGCTTATTACAGAGTTGGGAGGTATATGAGATGATTTGCCCAAACTGTAAAAAAGAAGACCCGCAAGGCAGAGAGATGTGTCCCGCTTGTGGTGCACCCATTAAACCAATCCCTGTGCCGCCCGGCGGGAAAATCCGGTTCGGCGGCTATGACTGGTTCATGCTGGACAAGCAGGACGGCAAGATGCTTATCATCACCGAAAAGGTCATCGAAAAAAGACCGTATCACAGCCAAGAATGTGAAATCACGTGGGAAACCTGCGATATGCGGAAATATCTAAACGGAGCGTTTTACGACTCGTTCAGCGAATCCGACCGTGCGCGGATTATCGAAGTAATGAACGAAAATCACGACAACCAGTGGTATGGTACAAGAGGCGGCAACCCCACTGCCGACAGGATATTTTTACTTAGTATTGACGAGGTCATCAAATATTTCGGAGACAGTGGGCAGATTAAAACACGGTATATGTACCCAAATTGCGATTGGTGCAAGGATGAGTTTTTGCCGTGGATTGACGACGGCTTATGCAATATTGCGAAAAAGCGGGTGTGACAGAAGTTATTGACCTTTCGGCATTAAAAGAACGCCTGTTGGAGCAAGTCAGACACAGCATCACGCAAAATACCGCCGAATGGGAAACAAGCTATATCTGCAAACCGTCACAGTTTTTCAATACAAACGACAGCGTTTTCTACGCCGACAACAAGGACATCGCCGATTATGAGTGCGAGTTCATCATAAAAACACAGCTTGAAGATGGTTCGTGGGCAATCCCGTGGGGCTGGGTTGCCTATCCCGAAGAATGGGCAATCAGTAAGAATTGGTGGAAAGGTAACGGTGCGATTCTGAATATGCTGTATCTTAAAGGTATGGGGAGGTTACAGGTATGAAAAACGAATTAAAGGGCATTTTTGATTATCTCTCAACTGTTACTACCGATTCGTTCCCACGATATATTCTGAAAAAGGAAATATTGAAGGAAACACCGACTACTGCCGATGTTAATGCTATTCATATGTCTAAATGGTATAAGCAGCTTGCTGATGAACAATGGGAGGATGGATCATGGGGCAGATTTCACTCTCAAGATTCAAAAGCTGCGATTAAGCAAAAATTTGTCACAACGGAAAATGCGCTTGGACGGGCACGTCAGTTGAGTTTATCTAAAGACGACCCGATAATAGCAAAGTGTTTAAGAAAACTGGAAAGATATGTGCGCGGTGATGAAACGTGGACAGACAATATTGAAAAGCATAAGGACGGAGGAAAAGGTCATCTATTTTGCCGCCCTTATATGTCGGCCGCAGTTATAAATACCTTTAATCCCGAAAATCCTTTTATAAAACCGTTAAGGGATAACGCTTTAGAATCTTTAGAGAAAGCATTTAGAAATGGCTTTTTTGATGAAAAAGTTTGGGAGCAGGATGTTCGTGAATACCGGGTACCATCTATTGCCGGAATGGGAATGTACGGCATTATGCTTTTCCAAAATACAAATTGTATGGAAGATAAATTACAAAAACAATATTTAGATTATATCTGGAATGGAAAAAACGGTATTTATTATGTTTCGAGTATGCCGCCCGTTGATAAACGATGTTTAGAGGACAGACGATTTTTTGAATGGTTATCAAGCCTTGAATTATTAAGCGGATTTTCATTATTCCCGGAATTTATGAAAGATGACGTGCTTCCGCATTTGTTACATGAAACGTATCGTTTGATAAATGATGACGTTATTATACCCGCTTCATATAACATACGTTACGCCGAAAGTTGGCGGGATAAAAACAACCGTAAAAGCGATGTAATATTGCGGTTATTACGGGTGCTTGTAAAGTGTTAATATAAGCGCAGAATTAAACATGACAGAAAGGAGGAGGAGCAGCGTATTATGATAATCACAAGTGAAAAAACCTTTAAATATACGGCAATAGACAGATTTCGATATATCGACGCCGTTCTTCCATACATCGAAAAGCATTTATCGGATGAACTTAGCCCTGAAAACATAGCCGAACGGCATTTTGTTTCAACAAGTCAGTTATACCGGGATTTCTATGCCTGCACAGGCCATTCCGTAAAAGAATACATCCGCAAACGCCGCATCTCAAACGCCTGTGAAAAAATCAAAAGCTCGGAGTTGCCGCTTGCCATCATTGCTGACGAGAGCGGTTTGCAAACCCAGCAGGCTTTCAACAAGCTGTTCAAAAGCGTTGTCGGAATGACCCCTATGGAATATCGGCAGGGCGATACATATTTCTACTTTTACCCCTTTGAAATGAGCGAAATCAGCCTTGCGGTCAAGGTCGGCACGGAGTTTATCCCCGAATGTAAAACCACCCGATTTTACGATTCCTGCTTGATTGGCATTGAGAATAAGGCAATTGGTTCATTGGGACAAATCGCCGGACGGTTTTTTGGGCGAAATGGAAAACAAATCGAGAGCCAATTTTGTTATGAAGTAATGACGGAGCAGGCGGGTAACACCGCAGGTGTCGGCAAAACAGACTTATATGCTACCTGTGTTGTAAATTATAATGAATCGGCAATCAATGACGGTTGGAATTATCTATACAATACTTGGCTATCAGCCAGCATGTTTGAGGAATCCGGCAACGCTTATTTTGAGGAATATATATTTCAAAACGGCAGTCCAGGCCGCATGGGCGAGCAGCAAGCGAAGGTTGCGACCAGCCCGCACAAGCTTAAATTGTATCTTCCCGTAAAAAAGCGGAAAAAGGAACAACATATCTCCATCTCTTTTACCTCCGAAATGGTGTTTGTCATTGCGCGGGAAAGCGGTTATAACGCCGAGCGGAAAGCGTCGGAAAAAGTAATGACTTATTTGCAGGAGTATCACCCGCTGATAATCCGAAATGCGCAAAAGTTTTATGTATGCGCTTATGATAATGTCTACGAGTGCGGAATAGAATGCGGCAGTTTCAAGCTGCCGAACAATAGCGGTTTGGAAATCATGCGTATCACAGCTGGACGGTATGCTGTGCTGCCTGATGACCGTTTGGGTGATAGTAGCATGGGCGTAGCAAAGATAGATTCATGGCTGCAAAATAACAGCATCGCCCATGAAAATGAGCCTGTTTTCGCTTTATATGAAACCTTGGACGGCAAATATGACAACGAGCATATCCGTATGAGATTATATAAGCGGTTGAAAAATGACAAAAACGGATAACGCATATACTTTTTATTGAGATAAAATAGAGTTGTCTATATACATTGGAAAAAACATTTGGGATGCCAGGTTTTTTTCATATGTATTACCTTAAGTACCTGTTGAAAAAATTATATTCATTCCTTATACAAATCATTTTTTCAACTTATATGGGAAGGAGGATGAAATGATGAACGAACCAATCAAAAAAAATAAACAAGCCCCAGAGAGTTACTCCCCAAAGGCAAAACCGGAAATTCTTACAATGGCACATTATGCAGCTTTTATGTCCGATACGATTCCTGATCCTTTTGCAGGGGGCGAACCGCCCCGCACATCCAACAAGATAAAGGATTACCGCAGGATTCAGAATTGGGAAAATTATTTCCTGTGCTCCGCTATTTGTTCGATGGGAAAAGCACTCGGCTCAGAAATTGACGATTTTCATTTTTACGCTAATTTAACAGGTGATAATTTTACTTATCTGTATGCCGCTGAAAAAGGCAATCCGAACAATGTGCAATGCGACAGCGGCGTGACCAATTATTTCTTTGCGCCGCAGTTTGTAAAGAAAGCATATGCCGCTTTCGGATATGATTGTATCTATCTTTCCAACGCGCAAATAAAGAAAGATTTCCGTGCGGTAATGAACGCCATCAAAGCATCCGTTGATAATGGTATTCCAGTTCTGGCGTGGGGTATCGGTAACGTTACAATGGGTGACGGGAGCCGGTATGTCCCTCTGCCTGAGGGCTGTCTTATCGGCGGTTATGATGAAAATGATGTACTATATGTCAATTTATATCCTGGTCAGGAACGTCTGCCGGAGGGTTCTGTAGATGAATACGGGTATTCAACGATCACAAACGGGCTGGATACCACGAAAGGCTTGTTTTTTGCAGGCGAGAAAATTGAAAAGAACGATGCTCGCCAGGTCTATCAAAGCGTTATTGACTCCATCCCCGCGTTTCTGACACTGCTTCCGGCGGAAGGAGATGGCGGACGTTATGTTTTCGGTAAAACGGCATTTAATATTTGGGCTAATACACTCGTTACAGATTCGTACTTTGAAAATAAAACAGATGATGAGCTTGGCGGTATCTGCTGGAATTTACATTGCGCTCCCTATTGCTGTGTCTGCACAAGCTCGGCTTATGACTTTTTTAAAGGCGTGGTCGAACAATACCCCGATTTGACGATGGCTGTAAAATTGCTGCCACTTTATGAAAAGATGCAGAATTACAGGCAGGAAATTTGGGGATTACACGGTGGTTTTTTCCCGCCGATGGATAAGCTCAAGACCCATGAGTTCCGGGAACAGATCGCGGAAATCCTGCGGAAAATGGGCGGCATCTGCGATGAAATCCTGATGACTTTTGAGGAGGGCAGCTAATTATGAACGCGGTAAAAAAGATTGAATTTGAGAACCTTCCACAAGATTTTTCTCCTCATACGCTTCCTGAGATATTAAAGCTGGCGAAAAAGGTAAAAGGTGATGATGCTTTGATTTATGAACGCTCTAATAAGCCGTTTTTTATGGAAACCGACAGGCTGATTATCCGACGTTTCACAGTCGAGGACGCCGAGGCGGTATGTGAATTGTCGAATGACAGAATGAGCTCATCCATGAGGAATTTCGACCACCAATGGCCGACCGATATGGAAGGGTGTAAAAACGCCGCCGCATATTTTGCAGTTGAAGATATTTATTATGCGGTTTGTCTGAAACAGTCCATGAAGTTGATTGGTTTTATCGCTTATAACAGCGTAAACGATGAAGGTATTTTGGATTTGGGTCATGTCTGGCACACCGTTTATCAGGACAACAGCCTTGATACCGAAGCATTATCTCTCATGACACAGTACGCCTTTGAAAAATTGGGCGTTAACGGCGTAACAGCCGGGAATCCGCTTGAATCTGAGGAACAAATCGCCCCGTTGAAAACTCTTGGAATGGAAATAACCGAAATCCGTGAATCAGCCTCTTTTGTTAATGATGAACATGGAAATCCTATCGAGTTTACAGGATGTAAAATGCTTATTACAAGAGAAAAATGGGAAGCAAAAAATCCTGAAAGTTATTCCCCGAAGAATAAACCGGAGATTTTGAATAGGATGGAAAACGCAAACGCCGACTTTGAAAAGCAAGCTAAAATCGTGCCGGCTGTTTCCACGATTCCACAGGCAGAACGAAACACCGTTCGTATTATCGAGTTGCCCGCCTGCAAGATGGTTACATCAGGCCCCGCAAACGGTGAGGATGCTTTCGCGTTGGAGGGAGCGTTAATGCGCTTTTTGAACTGGTTTACTGAGTTTGACAAGCAACGAGCGGATATGTTCTATCTCCGCAATTTTATGTGGAGTCCGCCAACCGGTGGATTCCAATGGGGATATGCTGTGTCTGAGATTCCGAAGGATACAGGCGGCTTGGATGTGATTGATTTCCCCGGTGGGTTGTACGCCGTGGCAATCAGCGTGGACGCTGACGGAGCTGACCACGACCGAGTGTATAATGGAATTTTAGAATGGGTAGAAAAGAGCGGTTGCTTTGTTTTGGACGAAACAAATGAGCGTCGAAGTTTGGGGAACATCACATCTCCCGCATATATCAAGGACATCATGGGCTATGAGCAGATGGACTTGTATTTTCCGGTAAAAATCAAGGATGGTGATTCAGAATGATTCCAGCCGAAAAACGAAACTCTGTACGGATAGTGGAATTGCCTGCCTGTAAAATGGTTTGGTCTGGCGTATGTACAGAGAAAGAACCCTTTTCAGAAAACAGCTTGTTAAGAAGATTTGAAGCATGGTGGAACACACAGGACGCTCTGCGTAAAGACCGCTTTTACGCCCGCGATTTTATGTGGTGGGATGAACAAGCCCGTGGTTTCGCTTGGGGTCTTGCCGTATCCGAAATCCCGGAGGACACGGGAGGCTATGAAGTCATAGATTTTCCCGGTGGGTTGTATGCCGCCTCGAATTTCGTGGATGATGACAGTGAGCCGGGCGGCGGTCTGGCAGTCTACACCATGATAACTGACTGGCTTCAAAGCAGCGGCTGCTTTGAAGAGGACAAAAATCGTTATTGCCTCAACCATTTCATAGGTACGCCGATGGCAAAAGAAGCTATGGGATATGGACAACAGGATTTGTATATGCCTATACGAATCAAGGAGGGAATTGCGAAATAAGCGAATCGTAATAAATTTAAGCAAGCACATTGTTGACAAACCAGCATTTAAAGTCATTGGCAGGGGGATCAGGGTATCTACAAAAGATGGGGGAAACGATAAACGTATTCCCGAGTTCTGGTGGGAGTGTTACCAAAATGGTTTCAGTGCAGAGCTTGAGAAAATGGCTGACAAAGACTCCGTTATAGGAGAAAGTAAGCTTGGAGTCTGTATAGAATCAGAGCCAGACACAAGTGAGTTTACTTATTTTATTGGTGTAGAGAATACGAAAGGTACTATCCCGGATGATTTTGCCGAAAAAGGAATCCCTGCTTGTATTAATTTCTTCATTATTATCAGGTAAATGCCTCCTCAAGATATTGATATGGACCGAATTCATAACGGCTATTGTTTAGCCAGCCGCGAAACCGATCCCATGAACTTTCGATTTGCTCTAATCGGGTACTCATTACGGCATATTGACCACCTGAAAAAGATTTAAGTTTTACTTGAGAATTTTGATACTGGCTTATATCCTCATTGAATGCAAACCAGGTTTCATATTCGTGAGCTTCACCTATTCCCCCATTATCAAAGCCAAAGATACGAAAGGCCTTTTTAACTTTTATGTGCGATGGCATAATATGTAATATATGGAACCTTTTATATAGCTTTTTCGTCTGATACTTTGAGGTGATAATATGAAAAAAACTAAATCCTTTGGAGTGTTTTAAGGAAGGTCACGGTTTTAAAGCTTCAGTTCAAAGCCAGGTGAATCTTGTTCGGGGGATGTAGATGGGCTGAACATTATCTTTTGCTCGAGAGCGAGCTGTTCCAGCTGCAGAACGCGTCCCTTAAGTCCCTCGCATAAAGCATCGGTTCGAGGCTCATCGATATAGGGAGAGGCTAAAAGCAATGTCTGGAATTCCACATCAATATCCCGGAGGACGGAAAAATCCACCCAATCCAGATTGCCTGCAAGAACAATCTGCTGACTGTGTGTAGCCCTGAACGGGAGGCAGGATACATCGCCTTCCGGAAGGATGGCTCTGCTCACTTGATCGTGCCACAGACTTGTTCCACTGTCAAAAACCGGCGCGGGACCTTGCCATTGTAGGGTTTCCACGTTGCGGATACAGCCAAAGTTATTAAAATGCCGGTCTGTATTTGCAAGGAGGTAATCAAAGACTAGCAGATAATCCAAAAACTCCTTAATGCCCTGTATGCCTAGATGCTCACAGCATAACAG
>DIVP01000052.1 GCA_002422465.1 Peptococcaceae bacterium UBA6129
GGACGTAATAAAAATTTTATCCAGCTCCGCAGAGAAACTGCTCAGAAAAGCATACCATTCCTCCCCAGCATACAGGTGTACCTGCGCATCGAGAGAATGCCCAATCATTTTGTTCCTGCGCGCCTCTTCGAGAGGTTTGGCAACATACTCGCGGACAGCCAGTATTTTCTCCCAACGCTCTTCGAGTCCGAGCTGGTTATAGAGCTCGTTTTGAACCGGCCACCCGGCGATCTGCACGGTTACAGCCTTCTCGTCATGCGGAAGATACTCCCAAATTTCCTCAGCCGTAAACGAAAGCACAGGCGTTAACATCCTGACGAGAGCCATTAATATCTCATACATCGTTTGCTGGGCGCTGCGCCGCATTTTGGAATCAGGCTGGTACGTATAGAGCCGGTCTTTAATGATATCAAGATAGATCGCGCTCATATCAACAGCACAGAAATTGTGGATACTGTGGTAAACCGTGTGAAATTCGTAGCTTTCATAGCCTGCGGTGACCTTGTTCACCAATTGATAGAGCTTCAAAAGCGCCCATCTGTCTATCTCGACAAGCTCGCTGTAGGGTATTGGCAAAGCTTGCGGGTCATAGTCATAGATATTACTGATCAGGTAGCGGCAGGTATTGCGTATTTTTCGGTAAGCCTCCGTAATCTGCTTGAGGATATTGGGCGATGCGGCCACATCCGTACGGTAATCTGCCGAGGATACCCATAGTCTTAAAATATCGGCGCCCATCTGCTCAATGACCTTGAGCGGATCAATACCATTACCCATTGATTTTGACATCTTGCGTCCCTGTTCATCGACAAGAAAACCGTGCGTTAAAACTGCCTTATACGGAGCAATCCCTCTTACAGCCACCGAGGTTGATAATGAGGAGTTAAACCAGCCTCTGTGCTGATCGCTTCCTTCTAAGTATAAATCGGCCGGCCACCGCAGCCCTGGCCGTTTTTCAAGCACCGCAAAATGACTCGAACCTGAATCGAACCAGACATCCATGATATCCGTTTCCTTACGGAACTCCGTCCCGCCACACTCCGGACACTTAAGACCGTCTGGGATAAGATCCTCAGCCTCTCTGGCAAACCAGACATCCGAACCAAACTCTGCAAACAATTGCTGCAGAAGAGAAATAGTTTGATCGTTAATGATCTCTTTATTGCATTTTTTACAATAGAAAATCGGAATTGGCACGCCCCAGGTACGCTGTCTCGAGATGCACCAGTCACCACGATCAGCTACCATATTGTGTATCCTGTCTTCACCCCAGGCTGGAATCCACTTCACATTCTTGATCGCCTTGAGCGTCTGCTCCCTGAATCCGTCAATAGAAGCAAACCACTGCTCTGTGGCCCGGTACATAACCGGCTTCTTGCAGCGCCAACAGTGCGGATACTGGTGTTTAATGAAGCCGAGCGAAAGCAAGCGATCCTTGGCCTTAAGTTCAGCGGTAATGGCCTTATTGGCATCCTCAACAAACATGCCTTCGAACGGTGCGGCCTCGCTCGTAAACTTCCCGGTATCATCTACTGGCGAAAGCACGGCTAAACCATACTTTTTGCCAACCTCAAAGTCATCAACGCCATGGCCGGGGGCTGTATGCACACACCCTGTTCCCTGCTCGGTCGTCACATGTTCACCGAGCACAACAACTGACTCCCTCTCATAAAAGGGATGGCGGCAAATAATACCCTCCAGGTCAACGCCGGTATAAGTCTCTTCAACGCAGGACTCGGGATTGCCTAATTCCTTAAGAAATGACTCCTGCAATTCCTTCGCAACGATATACCTCTCGTTACCTACGACGAGAAGATGGTATATCAATTCCGGGTGCAGACATACTGCCATATTGGCCGGTAATGTCCACGGCGTAGTCGTCCAGATAACAAAGAAAGTATTGTCCTGGCCCAATAACCCGTTGCCCTGAATCACCGGGAATTTAACATATATTGAGGCCGACTTCTTTTCCGCGTATTCTATTTCCGCTTCGGCAAGCGCCGTTTCACAGTTGGGGCACCAGTAAACAGGCTTTAGGCCCTTGTAGATATAGCCCTTTTTAGCCATTTCTCCGAAAACGCCGATTTGTACGGCCTCAAATTTCGGGTCAAGCGTAATATAAGGGTTTACCCAATCGCCGCGTACTCCGAGGCGTTTAAACTGTTCCCTCTGGATACCTACATATTTAAGCGCGTACTCCTTACAGTGTTTCCGGAATTCTACCGGATGAGTGGCATGACGGTTTAAACCCAGAGCTTTAATCGCCTGCTGCTCGATAGGCAAACCATGTGTGTCCCAGCCCGGGACATAGGGAGCATCATACCCGTTTTGGCTGTGATATTTGATAATAATATCCTTCAGCACTTTATTCAGCGTATGGCCCAGATGAATATCGCCATTGGCGTAGGGCGGGCCATCGTGAAGAATGAACTTTGGCTTTCCTTTCGTGGCTTCCTGAACGACACTGTAGAGACTTATGTCCTCCCATTTCTTTAATGTCTCAGGCTCCCTTTGCGGCAAATTTCCACGCATCGGGAAATCGGTTTTCGGCAGATTCAGAGTTTCATTGTACTTGTTGGCATTCTCCATTTTCCTGTTCACCTCAATAATTCAAATCAACATCCAAAAAATAAAAACTCCTCCCCGAAAGGGGACGAGTCTTTTCCCGTGGTACCACCCCAGTGGCAGAATACCTCCTGCCTCTTTACGACCTTATATCCGGGGTCAGCCGTACGAACAACTCCTGAGTGATTTTCCCCGGCCTGTTCCGGTCCGTCTTCCACCAACCACGAACTCGCTTTTTCGGAACCTTAACCAGGTACTATCTCATTCACTGCTGTTCAATTCTCTATTGGAAATTTTAATTAATTATATGGCATTTATCATAAGAATGTCAAATAACCTCAACGCGCTTCATTATCTCCGCTTTTTTCACGCCTATGATGCGGACAATTTTATGTTGGCTGGTATGCCCGCTAATAATTTCAACAGATTTTTTCGGTACGTTAAGCCACTCTGCCAGAAAATGAACGCAAGCTTCATTAGCCGCGCCATCAACCGGCGGCGCTGTGAGCCGCAATTTAAGAGCATCGCCTTGTATTCCGCTGATTTCATTTTTAGCGGCGCGCGGCAGCACCTTGATCTTGAACTGTATTCCTTCAGTCGTCTCGAGCACTGTCCATGAAGGCATTTGCCTCTGGCTCCTTTGTCATAACTTCTTCAAGGCGGGGCAGTTCTGCAATAATTTTATCCTCGGTGAGTTTATCAAGAATAGCATTGTTTTCAATAATTTGCATCTGTGTAAGGAGAAAATTTTTCAACTTGATCTTATATTGTTTTTCGAAAGAGATTAACTGTTCAACTTTTCTGCTGTTATCCATGACCTGGTCATATGCACCGCTAATTACCTGTTCAGCCTTTTTCCTGGCCTCCCAGATAATGAGCTCACATTCCTTTTCGGCATTACACTTAGCCTCTTCGGCAAGCTTTTGGGCAAGTACCATCGTATTCTGCAGGGTTTCCTCCATCTCCTTATACCGTGCGAGATTCTCCTCTTGCTTTTGAACCTGCTCTTTAACCTCTAAGTTTTCCTTATACATTGATTCAAAATCTTTGATGACTTCATCAAGGAATTCATCAACCTCATTGACATCGTAACCGCGAAAACCCCTCTTAAACTCCTTATTATGAATATCTAATGGAGTCAGCATAAAAACACCTCCTATATACTTATCTGCATTTATAATCTGCTTAAAAATTGTATGATGAGATTTTCTACTATCTGAAGTACTACAATGGCAATCAGCGGTGAAAAATCTATGGCCGACCTGCCTCCAAACATCCTGCGAAAAGGCATCAGAATAGGATCTGTTAAAACATAGACAGCACGAAAAAAAGGCTTGTTCGGGTCATGGGCAACCCACGAAAGCATAATGCGCCCAAAAAGTATCCAGTTGTACACTACAAACGCCGTTCTCAGATAGGTAATTAAATCATTCATTATTTCACTCCTATTTATCAGAATACTACAGGTTTTACTTCAGCTTGGATAATTGTTCGGCCCGCTGGCAGGAAGCCATAACTGTTTCCATGATGCTGCCTCTTACGCCGGCTTTTTCCAGTTGCAACAGACCATAGATTGTCGTACCGGCCGGGGATGTGACCATATCCTTCAAGGCGCCCGGATGCAGCTTCGTTTCCTGAACCATCATAGCTGCTCCCTTTACTGTCTCACAAGCGAGTTTATAAGCCACGTCTCTCGGAAGTCCGGCCAGGACGCCCCCGTCGGCCAGCGCTTCAATGCATAGATAAACGTAAGCAGGTCCGCTGCCGCTTAACCCGGTTACCGCATTAAGCAAATTTTCCGGTAATACTGTAACACTTCCAACAGCGGCAAAGATATCCGCGGCTTTCTTGATATCATCCGGAGTTGCTCTAGCCCCTCCGGTGATAACAGTCGTACCGGCTCCAATCAAGGCCGGAGTATTTGGCATTACACGGACAACCCTACTCCCCGCAGCTAACAAGGCCTCTATTTCAGACGTTGAAACCCCTGCGAGTATGGAAATAAATATCTTGTCGAAGACTGCAAGCTTTGAAAACTCAAAAAGAGCCTCAGCGAGGTTTTGCGGCTTGACAGCTAAAATGATGACATCACAGGATTGAGTCAGCTCAATATTATCATGCGATTCTATAATACCATAGTTTTCACTCAGGTAGTCCAGCCGCCCGGCGGCCTTATCACTGACCTTTATATCACCGGCGTTTTTCCCACCACGAATAAGCCCTTTAATTATGGCCTCCGCCATTACGCCCCCACCAATAAAACCAATCCGTTCCAAATCTAATACCCCCTAAACTCTGAGCCCTGGTTCAGTTTACTAATCCAGGCGAAGACCTCTTTGGGCTGGGTCATACTGTTAATATCTCCGGAAATATCGACATTACTGGGTACTACAATAATAATCCCTGCCCCGATTTTCTGCAATGTGCCGCCCAGTGCATAGGCCGTGCCACCGACAAAATCGATAATACGCCGGGCTAGTCCCATCTCAAGGCTTTCCAGATTTATAATGACTGTTCGCTTGTTCTTCAGACTATCGGCAATCTGTTGGCAATCATCAAAGGAAACCGGTTCCGACAAGACAACCTTTATGACTTCTTTGTTACTGTTGTTGAACGGAACCACCTGTGCCCTGGAGGACTTCCTTGGTTTCCATTCCGGAATTTCTTCGAGAGAATTACCTTCATCCATAGCTTCTTCTTCTTTTATTTCGGTAAAACCCAAAACATCTAAAAACTTATCAATAACTTTCAAGCTCAAACCCCCTCTTGATTATATCTGGGCCCAAAAATACGACTGCCAATCCTGACCAGGGTTGCCCCTTCCTCAATAGCCACGTGAAAATCATCACTCATACCCATTGATAATTCCTCCATAGTTATTGACTCAAGTCTGAGAGCATCTATTTGTTGCGCCAAAAGCTTCAAGTCAGAAAACACATCTCTAATGGATTCAGGGTCAGGAACGAGTGGAGCAATAGTCATCAATCCCCGGACATTTATTCCCGGCAATCCTGCTATCTCGAAGATGCTGTTAAACAAATCATCTTTAAGAAAACCATGCTTGGCAGCCTCTTTGGCAATATTAACCTGTAGTAGGACAGTTACCGTAACATTTTTCTTCACAGCGCAACGGCTGATCTCGCGAGCTAGCAGTATTGAATCAACAGAGTGAATCACAGAAACTAATCCTACAATGTCTTTTACTTTATTTCTTTGCAGCGTACCGATAAGATGCCATTCAATATCCAAAGGCAAGAGCAGCCGCTTCTTCAATAAATCCTGCACACGATTTTCACCAAAAGCCTTCTGCCCCATATTATAAACAGTAAGAATCTTTTCAACCGGAACAAACTTTGAAACTGCTACCAGCCGGACTTCCTGCACTTGGCGACCTGCTTTTTGGCACGCCGCCGCAATCTCATTCCTAATAGCGGTAATATTTTCATGGGTTATAGCAATCATCACCTTATCACTGATTAATGCAACGAGAATACTCTCTGTCCTTCCTTCACAAGTACGGGTGTCGTAATAACCCAGTCTCCGGAACTTAAGCCGCGTAAGACTGCCTTATCTCCAATGGCAGCAGTAACATCAACCTGCAACCAGACGACGCGTCCCTTTTGAAGCAAATATACCCCTGCAATTTCTTCCTTACGTACGAGCATTTTTCTATCTATTACCATTCCCGAATATTTACCCGCTACAATACTCCCGCTCGTATTACGGATTTTTTCAAGACCGGTAACATAGGGTATTGAAAACAAAATCTTGCTTCCTGTTTCTGTCTGTTCGAGATCGGCTATCTTGCCGTTTAGCGCGAGGTTATCTAATTCTGCCAGCCTTATGTCAACGCTGGCGCCTTTAGTAAAACGCTCGGGCAGATTCTTCACCGCTTCTACATATAGATTACACGGCGCTAAATTGTCCACTATTTTAAAAAAGAATTCTCCCGACTCTATTGCTTGGTTATCAGTTTCCGCAGCGGCTGTTTTCTTATCGACCTGTTTTTTTAAGTCGGGTAATTTTGTCGAATCCAATTGCGGCCAGACCTGCGGGGTTAATATGCTCTCATAACCGTCAATACGATATGACAGCACCCCAGCCTGCGGGGACAGTATCGGAACTTTTTCTGTCTTTTCGAGGCTGCTGCCGGCATTGATCATAAGATAACCAACAAGCGAATTCTTTGCTACTCTTTCTCCCTCATGGATAATCTCCTCGAGGTGACCGCTAAAAGGGGCAGGAATTACTATTTCCGGACGAATAACCAGAAACTCCGCAGCAATAGTATCTTCCAACAGCGAGGTTTCAACCGGAACAACAGAAATTATAAACCGAGTAACTATGCTCTTAAAAACCCCGCTGGCAAACAGAAAAAGCAGCAAGATTAATAAGCAAACAATAAAAATCCTGCCTGGCAGTGATTGTTTATATCTTTTTCTGATTCGCGGTGTATTGGGGTTATTTCCTTTAAAATCTATCATTTCATTTTCAGAATTTAGCTGTTTACGCCTCTTCAAATATATCACGCCTAAGCAATAAGCTATAAAAAATCATCTTATATTATTATTTCTACAGAACATCAGGTAATCCTTTATATCTTCGGTAAAATAACTGTAAATATCGCTCCGTGATCTTCCTCGGATTCAACCTGCACACGCCCTCGGTGTTGGTCCACGATATGTTTGACGATTGACAGACCCAGCCCTGTCCCGCCGACATCCCTGGACCTGGCCTTATCAACGCGGTAAAACCTTTCAAACAAATGAGACAAGCTATTAGCCGGAATACCAATACCATTATCAATAACCTTTAGGGCTATTCCATCCTCATGTGGAACTATTTCAACCTTGACAACCCCTCCGTTATGAGAATATTTAACGGCATTCTCGAGAAGATTAATCAACACCTGTTCCAGCATATCCTGATTAACACAAATCTTACGAACTGAAGGATGTACATAGCTTTCGAAACTGATGTTTTTTTCCTTCGCCACAAGGCGTAGAACGTTGATAACTTTGCTTAATAACGACGCAGCGTCAATATTTTTCTTCACAACCTCCATACTACCCGTTTCGAGCTTCGATAGATATAATAAATCACTGATTAACCGGTTGAGACGGTCCGTCTGCGCATTAATAATCTGCAAAAACTTTTTCGAGATTACTTTATTTTCATAATCCCCATCTAAAAGCGTTTCTACATATCCTTTAATCGAGGTTAGCGGTGTTCTCAGCTCATGTGAAACATTAGCCACAAACTCGCTGCGCATTTTTTCAAGCAGCCGCATCTTGGTCACATTGCGCAACACCATGACAGCTCCCTGATTTTTCCCTTCCTCTCCAATAATCGGAGTAATATAGACCCTGTATATCTCTGGGTCCTCCGGGGTTTTACGCACTTCAATAGCCTGCACTTTTCCTTCTGATAATCCCATCTTTAATAAATCGGCAAGCTGGTAATTCTGTAAAAACTCTAAAAAATACCGTCCTTTTGCGTTTTCCCATTTTAACGCCAGCATATCCTCTGCTGTCTTATTGATCAGCATAAGCCGTCCGGCCTTGTCAAAAGCTAAAACTCCCTCTACCATGCTGGCCAAAATTGTTTCCATCTGGTCTCTTTCCTGGATGGTTTGCTGTATTTGCCTTTTCAAATTTCCGGCCATGTTATACAAAGCCTCGCTCAATTCACCAATCTCGTCCTCAGCGGTAATAAAGAGCTTCGGAGTTAGATCGCCAACTGCAAAAGCATTGACC
>DIVP01000131.1 GCA_002422465.1 Peptococcaceae bacterium UBA6129
ACATCAATGCTTGCCGTAACAATGAACAGAAGGGGATATAAAACTGCCATTCTTGATGCCGATGTAACCGGACCTTCGATCCCAAAAGCCTTCGGTCTTAACCAGAAAGCCACAGGGAATGAACTGGGCTTGTTTCCGATTAGAAGCAAAACTGGCGTTGAGATCATGTCGATTAACCTGCTCCTCGAAAATGATACCGACCCCGTAATCTGGAGGGGCCCGATTCTTGCCGGCACAGTCAAACAGTTCTGGACAGACGTAATCTGGAATGATGTTGATTTCATGTTTATAGATATGCCGCCCGGTACAGGTGACGTGCCTCTTACTGTGTTCCAATCCATAGCTGTTGATGGGGTAATTATTGTCACGTCGCCGCAGGAATTAGTTTCAATGATAGTATCAAAGGCGGTCAGGATGGCTAAAATGATGAATATACCGATCATCGGCTTAGTTGAAAACATGGCATATTTCAAGTGCCCTGACTGTGACAAAGAACATAAAATATTTGGCGACAGCCAGCTTGAGAAAATTGCCGAACAACATGAGCTGAAGGTACTTGCCAGGTTGCCTATGGATCCTAAAATTGCGGCAGCTTGTGATAAAGGCATGATTGAACTTCTTGATGTAGACCGGCTAGATAATATTGCGGAGATTTTAGAAAAAGATCTGGAGGGAAGAAAATGAAGATTGCAGTGGCAAGTGATAAGGAAATGGTTACAGAGCATTTTGGACATTGTGAGGGCTTCATTATTTTTGAAGCGGAAAACAAGCAAATTACCAAGAGTGAAGCTATACAAAACCCCGGCCATAGGCCTGGCTTTTTGCCTAACTTCTTAAACGACATCGGAGTTAATGTTATAATTTCTGGCGGCATGGGTGGCGGTGCAATTGAGATATTCAATGAAAAGGGCATAGAAGTAATAACCGGCGCCCAAGGAAGCGCCAAGGCTGCTGCAGAGATGTATTTGCAGGGCAAGCTCAAATCTACCGGTTCCGTCTGCCATGAGCACCAGCACCATGATGAGTGTTAGTACTACCGGAGCTATACGAGCTGACTAAAAACCTTCTGTGGTAGACGCAGATTGTCTGCCACAGAAGGTTTTTGCTTTTTTGCACAAAGACGAAAACTATTGACAAAAACTTTTATCAAGCTATAATATAATTATAACGAGTACAAAAATATAAAAGATACAAATATGGTATTATTATAAATGAGAAACAGAAGAGGGAAAGCTATATGAACATTAATACAGAAAGTATCAGAGCCCTTCTGATGAAACATAATATTAAGCCGTCCTATCCCAGGATACGGATAATGGAATACCTTTTAGCGAAAAGAAATCATCCTACGGTGGAAAAAATATATGGTGAGCTGGTAAAAGAGATTCCCACTCTTTCTAAAACGACGGTATATAACACATTAAACCTTTTTATAAATGCTAATATCACAAGGGTTGTCACAATAGAGGATAATGAAACCAGATATGATGCTGATATCACAAACCATGGACATTTTAAGTGCGAGACTTGTGGTATGGTTTATGATTTTAGTATTTCCAGTGATGATATTGAAACAAAAGGTCTGGAAAAATTTGAAGTTCATGAGAAAAACGTTTATTACAAAGGCATTTGCCCAAAATGCCTAAATAATAAAACTAATATAGAGGAGGTAAAAAATGAAAAGTTTAAAAGGTACTAAAACAGCTGAAAATCTCTTAAAGGCTTTTGCCGGTGAATCCCAGGCGCGTAATCGCTATACCTATTATGCTTCGGCAGCGGATAAAGAAGGTTACAAGCAGATCACGAATATTTTTGTTGAAACTGCCGATAATGAAAAAGAGCACGCAAAAAGGATGTACAAATTACTTCTGGAGGGCTTCCAAGGCGAGCTGCCCGCGATGATAGAAATAAGCGCTTGTTATCCTGTCGCTCAAGGAACTACGCTTGACAACCTGACGGCAGCTGCAAACGGCGAAAATGAGGAGTGGTCGGAACTTTATCCAGCATTTGCAGAGGTAGCTAAAGAAGAAGGTTTTCCTGATATTGCCGGAGTCTTTTTAATGATTGCTTCTGCCGAAAAAAGACATGAAACAAGGTTTAGTAAGCTTGCCGTAAATATCAAAAATGGCAAGGTTTTCAAAAAAGATGAAAAGGTTTTGTGGAAATGCGGAAACTGCGGCTATGTACATGAGGGCATGGCAGCGCCGGAGAAATGTCCCGCATGTATTCACCCGCAAGCACATTTTGAGGTGTATATAGAGAATTATTGAGATATTCTCTTGCGTAGACAATAAGAAGTTGTCTTTTCATTTTGCCTATATCATTGTTTGATTTTCAGGAAACTGAACAGCTTTAAAGAAAATACGGTTACAACGCCATAAATAATCAAGCTTACGAGCATAGACATAATATCGCCTAGACTTGTCTTAATATCCGGGGGATAGTTAAAAACATTGGACATAATGCCAAAATTGAACAGCCAAATCCCAATTCCGATGATAGCCCCCTTGAGTAAATAGAATCTTTCAGCAAAGATATAACTGAACATAAAGGCGATAATCACGCCAAAAAAAGCCCCAATAATTATTGCGATAAAAAACCCTATGATCCAGTAGACCGGCGTATGCTGCCATGTCTTCAGCACCACGCCGAGAGCAGTAGCATTGTTGTCATATTTTGCTAGGCTAAGCAATTGGGCCAATTCATTGAAAGCATATTTTGCAACAGCGCCGATACTCCCGGCTATCGAACCTATAATTAATTCTTCGTTTTTTTCTAACTTAGGCATCGCTTAAACCTCACGATATCTCCATGCTTTCAGTGTAGTATTGACCCAAAAGGGTGCGGTTATCCCACAAAAAATACGGATATATTCCTGTGCATCCTGATAGGTTCTTAAATTGTGCAATAAATAAAACCTTATTGACACCGGATTGAGCTAGTGATATTTTTAACATAGTTTTATTAACGACATAGTTTGAGCAGACAACATAGCTTAGGAGGCAACTATTATGTCAGGTAAATACGATGTTCTCTTCACACCTATGAAAGTTGGCAAAGTTGAAATCAAGAACAGAATTGTCATGGCCCCTATGGGCGGGACGCACTTTATCAAGTCTGACGGAACATTTCATGAGGGATTAGCGAACTATTATGTGGAACGCGCCAGGGGCGGGACCGGGTTAATTATTACCGGGGTAACAGTAGTACAGGATCTGGCCGGCACAGGAGTCTGGTTCCATGACAGCCGGGATGTCTTTGTTCCCGCGGCAAAACGTATGATGGAGCAGGTCCATGCTTATGGCGCCAAGCTCTTTATGCAGATTGGTGCCGGCATGGGGCGCGTATTGGCGATACAGATGTTTGAAAAAGGGGGCCCACTTTTTCGGCAGAAATTTAATCCGGGGAAAGCGATGGTTGCTCCTTCAGATAATCTGCCGAATTACTGGATCCCCGAAAAAGCACACAGGGCTATGACTAGAGAGGAAATTCATGCAGTCATAGCTGGCTTTGTGAAATCAGCAAAAATGGCGCAGGAGGCAGGGGTTGACGGTATTGAGATTCATGCTGTTCATGAAGGTTATCTGCTTGACCAATTCTCTGTCGAAGCTACCAACCATCGCACTGATGAATATGGCGGTTCGCTCGAAAACCGTCTGCGGTTTACATGTGAAATAATAAAGGCCGTCAAAGCTGCCTGCGGCCAGGACTATCCTGTTACGGTACGTTATAGCGTGGCCAGCAAGATGAAAGGCTTTAACTCCGGCGCGCTGCCGGGCGAGCCCTATAAAGAGTTCGGGCGCAGTCTCGAGGAAAGTCCGCGGGCTGCTCAAATATTGGAGGCGGCTGGCTGCGATGCACTGAATGCGGATAATGGTTCTTATGATTCCTGGTATTGGGCGCACCCGCCGATGTATATGCCAATGGCCTGCAATCTGCCGGAAGCAGTGTATATCAAAAACTTTGTGAACATTCCCGTCTATTGCGCAGGCCGTATGGAGGATCCGGATATAGCTGCTCATGCCATCGGTTGTGGGATGATTGACGGAGTCGGAATCGGACGTCAGCTGTTGGCTGATCCCTTCTGGCCCCAAAAGGTTCAAAAAGAAGAGTTGGACAATATTCGCCCTTGTATTGCCTGTCATAATGGCTGCTTCGGACGCGTCTTCGTTGGGGAAGAGTTCTCCTGCGCTATTAATCCGGCTGCACTTAACGAGGATAAATATAAAATTTTACCGGCTAAACTTAAAAAAAAGGTGGCTGTTGTCGGCGGTGGCATTGGCGGGATGGAAATGGCGCGGCTTTGCGCTATGCGTGGTCATGACGTCACCTTATACGAAAAGACCGGTGAACTCGGTGGGGTGTTTATCGCAGCAGCGGTCCCCGATTTTAAAGAGGCCGACAAAAAGCTGCTCAGTTGGTACAAGAAACAAATCAAAGATTGCAACGTCAAGGTCAAGTTGAATACGGAAGCGACTCCGGCCTTACTTCAGGAGACTGCGCCGGATGCGGTCGTCATCGCCACCGGCTCAACGCCAAAGAAATTGTCCGTACCCGGTTTTGGCGGCGGCAATACTATCGAAGCCATTGATCTGCTCCTGGGTAAAAAAGAAGTCGGCGAAAAGGTTGTTGTCGTCGGCGGTGGGCTGACCGGCTGTGAGATAGCCTACGACCTGGCGAAAAAAGGCAAGAAAGTAACTATTATTGAAATGCTTGAGGATATTCTGCAGATATATGGGCTGTGCGCAGCTAATTCCAATATGCTCCGTGAACTATTGATTTACCATAATGTCGAGGCGCTGAAATCAACCAGATTGAGTGAGATAACACCGACCGGCGTCAAGGTTCTCTCGGGCGGCGAGGAAAGAACAATTCAAGCTGATTCAGTTGTGATGGCAGCCGGATATAATCCCTCCGCGCCGTTAGCAAAAGAATTAAAAGGTATTAGCGAGGTATATGTAGTCGGCGATGCCTCACGTGTCGGCAATCTCATGAATGTTGTCTGGGATGCGTATGATATTGCCTTGAAGATTTAGGATATGATAAAAAGCAGTGTCTCAGTTCAGTATGGAGACACTGCTTTTTTCATGCAAATTATTAACAAATAAATGATAAAATAAGACAAGCAGGATTTAATGGTCGCTCGTGAAGAGCTGAATTTATATGGACCAAAATAGGCTGCCATGGGGGAAATCGGAGTGGATGCTGACCGTAAGAATCCCAAAAAAATATTTGGACTTGAGTGGAATATTTTTTTTACAGGGATAACCAGCTTTTTTACCGATACAACAACTAAGATGATTTATGCGATTATGCCGCTGTTTTTATTGTCTATAGGGGCAACAAAGACAGAACTCTCACTTATAGAAGGAGTTGCAGAAAGTACTGCTTCAATTTTAAAGGCACTGTCAGGCTGGTGGAGTGATAAGATCGGCAAAAACAAACCCTTCATGGTCGTTGGCTACATATTCACAGCTCTTATCTCTCCGCTATTTGCATTTGTAACTACACCGCTGCAGGTATTAATGCTCAGATTTACCGAGAGAATCGGTAAAGGCATAAGAACTGCGCCTAGGGACAGTCTTATCGCCGGGTCGGCGGGTGAGGGAAAGAAAGGGAGGGGTTTTGGCTTTCATAAGGCCATGGATAACAGTGGGGCGATTATAGGGCCGCTGCTGGCTTTTGCAGTTTTGTCAGCCTTCCCGGGTGCTTACAGAAAAGTGTTTTTGCTCTCGGCAGTGCCTGGCTTGCTAGGAGTCCTTGTCATAGTGATTTTTGTTAAAGAGATTAAGAAATGTAAGGATACCCTCCCGAAAAACATTCGCTGGAGTGATTTCCCAACCAGCTATTATTTGTTTCTGGGGATAGCTTTTATCTTTACGCTGGGTAACTCGACCGATGCTTTATTGCTAGTAAAAGCCAATGACATCGGGATAAAGGCTATGTACATTCCCCTAGTCTATTTAGTCTTTAACGCAGTCTCAGTAATCTTTGCTGTTCCCGCCGGCATTCTTTCCGATAAATACGGACGCAAAAAACTTATAGTTTTTGGCTACCTCCTTTATTCCGTCATCTACTTCGGCTTTGGGCGGACAACCGACAAAGCAACAATTATCTTGCTGTTTGCGCTATATGGGCTATACAGTGCTGCGACGGACGGGGTGCAGAAGGCGCTCGTCTCAGATTTAATAGACCAAAACAAGAGAGGGACGGGTTTGGGAATATATAATTCTCTTATCGGAATAACGTTGCTTCCGGCAAGCATCATAGCCGGTGTATTATATGATAAGGTTGACAACGGGGCTCCTTTTTACTTCGGGGCGGCCATGGCTTTGTTTGCGGCAATACTAATGCTGGGAGTCTTCCGGAAGAAGGTCCTGCCTCCTCCCGGCAAATAAATAGCCTTTGATTTGATGAATAGTATTAATTTAGTGGAGCTGAATAATTTGATAGAACTATTACTTGAATGGATAAAAAAGAAGATAACAATGAACGGGGTTTATAACAGGAAAATTTCTCCGCTCGGGACCTTCGGACGTGATCTTATAGGTGGGTCAGCCCTCGGGCTTGTTTTCATGCTTCTGTTTGCCAAATTGAGTGCGGAATTGCTAGAGAATGAGTTAAAACGCTTTGATCAAATTATTGTTGGATTTGTTGGTCTGCTCAATAGCCCGCTGACAACCAGGATCATGAAGGCGATTACTATAATGGGCTCCCCCGCTATGATGATTTTTCTTGCCCTGCTTGTATGGTTTTACCTGCACAGAGTAAAAAAACATTTTTGGGATGCTAATATGGTTATTGTGTCCCTAACCGGCAGTTGGATCATGAATGAAATTTTAAAATGGTTGTTTCAACGCCAAAGACCGGATATCGCTCATCTGGTCAAAGCAACAGGTTATAGTTTCCCTAGCGGTCATGCCATGGTTTCTTTTGCCTTTTACGGTATGTTGGCTTATTTAATGAGGATTAATATAGGGACCAGAAAGCAACGAAGTTTTTTTGTGTGCTTATTCCTGTTTCTTGTCTTTGCAATTGGCTTTAGCCGGATATACCTGGGGGTACATTTCCCAAGTGATGTTCTGGCAGGATATGCTGCAGGCGGTTTCTGGTTCGTAGGTTGTGTCTTAGGGTTACAAGCTATCAGATACCATAAAAGTGATACTTAATGCTAGTTATCCTTAAATAAGATTATTTCCTCGGGAGAAACTCAGACAACGTCTAGTTGCTCATAACCCTTAATATCATATAGTATTTATTATGGGCAAAGGACGACCAGCATGAGAAACCTCATAATACTAATAATTCACAAGAAAACCCTTCTCATTATTTTCTTGCTTTTAGTAGCGCTGGTCCTAACATGTACATGTAATGAACAAGAGGTGTTCACCTCGACATTAGGGGAAATTTTTGGCCCGTTGTGTTTTGTGAACAAAAAGATTTTTATTGATCCGGGACATGGAGGTGAAGATCCGGGATGCAGTGACACGCGTCAGAAGATCTTCGAAGAGGATATCAACCTGAGAGTGGGACAACTAATTCATGAGATTTTGGTAAAATCCGGAGCAGAGATCACCATGTCCCGTGAAAGTGACAGGGATTATGTATTGCCAAAAGAGCAAAGAGGCAACCAGACGAAAAAGCGCAGTGACCTTAATTTTCGTCTGCAGATGGCAGAGGATTTACAAGCTGATGTGTTTGTGTCGCTGCATGTTAATGCAACCCAGAGAGGCTCATATTCAGGAGCAGAAGCCTTCTATAACCCTGCTGATCCATATAGTCTCCTGCTTGCGCGCAGTATTCAGGAACACCTGCGCAGCATACCGAATATGACCAAACGCACAGCAAAACCAGGGGATTACTATATCCTGAAGAAGACTACGATGCCTTCTGTCATTGTGGAGATGGGCTATCTGTCGAATAGCAGAGAAAGAGAATTATTAGTAAAAGCTGATTATCAGAAAGCAGTAGCCCTGGCAATAAGTCGTGGTCTGGCGGACTATTTTACAGATCGCGCCAAAGATTCGGAGATGCCGGCAGCCTTACAGGTCTTAGCAACAGAAAAACCGAAAGTCGCTATAGTTATTGATGACGTGGGTACTTCCTATAACAAAGGGGTCGAGGAAATATTTGCATTACAACAATATCCTCTTACTCTGGCCATAATGCCCAATATGGAAAATACTACAGAACACTCTTTAAGAGCTGATAGATCAGGTTTTGAGGTTCTGATACATATGCCCATGGAACCCGAAAACGGGAATACAAGCTGGTTAGGGCCTGGGGCAATAAAAAACAGGATGTCCAAAGAGGAAATCAATAATAATTTAAATATTGCCTTCGGACAGATTCCCAATGCCGTTGGGATGAATAATCACATGGGTTCTCTAATAACTAAAAATAAAGAAAAAATGCGATTAGTGATGGATTTTTTACATGACAAAGAGATGCTTTTCTTGGATAGTCGTACAAATAGTGCAAGTGTATGCCGGGAGGCTGCCCAAGAGGCGGGTGTAAAATATGCTAAAAGGGATATTTTTTTAGATAGCCGCTATGACTATGCTTCAATTACAAAGCAAATTTATAAGCTCGCCGAATTAGCCCGGCAAAACGGTTATGCTATCGGAATAGGCCATGTGGGACCTCAGGGACTCAATACAGCAAAAGCCCTGGCTGACACTCTGCCAATTTTAGAAGAGCAGGGGATAGAATTGGTATTTGTATCGGAACTTCTAAACGATTTTTAAAAATGTAAGGTATAATATTATTAATTGATTTGAGAAAGAGGGTATTAATTATGAAAATTGGTATTGTTGTTTTTTCTCAAACCGGCAACACCTATTCGGTTGCCCAAAGACTCAATGAAACGCTTCTGGCGGCTGGTCATACGGTAGCTCTTGAACGGGTAACGGCGGTAGATGACAAACAAAAAGAAGTCTCTAAAATTCAGTTTGACACCAAACCGGATGTTAATAAATATGATACGCTCATTTTTGGTGCGCCGGTATGGGGCTTTTCACTCTCGACAGTCATGGCAGCGTATCTGTCTCAGGCTGCCACGTTGCAGGGGAAAAAAGTCTTTTGCTTTGTTACACAAGGATCCCCGTATGCCTGGATGGGCGGAAACCGAGCTGTTGGTCAGCTGAAAAATTTATGTGAATCAAAAGGCGCTGAGGTCTTGGAAACGGGGATTGTGAACTGGCCAAGCAAACAACGTGAAAACAAGATTAACGATTTAATCAAAAAAGTGGGCGGATTATTTTGAAAAAGAAGCCATCGAGGCAGCACTGACCAAAGCAATTGTCAGGGAAAACCACCTGATTATACGAATGACCTCGGATGGCGGGATATATATTATAAAAGCAAGCTGGTTTAAGACCGGCTTGCTTTTTTTTTGCAGGAGCCTATTTTTCCCAGCCGAAGCTATTTGACATTAACGTTACGTCAAGGTATATAGTAGAATTATCAGGAGGTGGGAACTTGGAATATACGGTGCAGAAATTGGGGCGGCTAGCGGGCGTCAGTACCAGAACATTACGGTATTACGATGAGATGGGTATTCTTAAGCCGGCAAGAATTAGCTCGTCAGGGTACCGCATCTATGGTCAGGCTGAGGTCGACCGCTTGCAACAGATTCTTTTTTATCGTGAGCTCGGGATTAGCCTCGAAGGTATCCGAGATATAGTAACGAAACCGTCGTTCGATCGAACGACAGCGCTTCATGAACATCATAAAAAGCTTCTGGAGAAACGGGAACAATTAGATTTACTCATAGCGAATGTTGAAAAAACAATGGACCAAACAGAAGGGAGAAGTACAATGACTGATAAAGAGAAGTTTGAGGGCTTTAAACAAAAAATGATTGCTGAAAATGAAGAAAAATATGGCGGTGAAATCAGAGCCAAATATGGCGACGAGAGTGTTGAACGGTCTAATAATGCTATCAAAGGCATGAGTGAGGAGGAATATGCCAAGTGGGAAAAGCTGAGCGCTGATGTTCTTGCAACTCTTCACAAAGCCTTTAAGACTGGTGACCCGGCAGGCAAGCTCGCCCAGGAAGCTGCGGATTTGCACCGTCAATGGCTCAGCTTGGCCTGGGGCGGTTACAACAAAGAAGCCCATGCCGGACTTGCACAGATGTATGTTGATGATACGAGGTTTACAGCGCACTACGATAAAGACCAGCCTGGCACGGCTGCTTTTTTAAGGGATGCCGTTCTGATTTATACGAAGAAGGAATAACCTAGAAATCATCCTTTAACAGCTTTTCAATTGTATGAACATCATGGCTATCCTTTAACGGTTGTACAGCGGGACCCTCGATAATATCTCCTTCGGAGGAGAACCTGGAGCCATGACAGGGACAGTCCCAGGATTTTTCGGCTGTATTCCAGCTCAGTTCACATCCCATATGCGTACAAGTCGTGTTTATCGCAGCGGCGGGAGGGGAGAGCTTGCCCCCGATGAACTTTTCAGCGACATTCAGGTTCTCGACCACAAAGCTTTTGGCTGAAGCTGATATAGTAAGCCGTGAGGGGCTATAAACCTCCTGCCACGGACTTTCCCCTTTCACAATCAGATCTCGGAGAATCAAGGCCGAAGCAGTGCTATTGGTCATTCCCCATTTTTGATAACCCGTGGCGAGGAATAAGTTGGGTGTCTTTGCTGTAAAATGACCCACATAAGGCAAACTATCCAGGGTCATACAATCCTGAGTCGACCAGTGGTAAGGAATATCTTCAATTTCGAAGTTGGCATAAGCAAAATCGATTAAAGCCTCATATCTTCTCTGGGTATCCTTATCCTGACCGGTTTTATGGTTTTCACCGCCAACCAGGATGAGTTCACCCTCCTTGGCGCTTTGTGAGCGCAGCGACCGAGTAGGATCCTCAGCGGAGATGTACATACCCCCCGGGTACTTACCTGCGGCTTTGATGGCCACAACATATGATCTTTCAGCATAAATGCGTGAAAAATACAGACCGTCTTTGTTATAAAACGGATAATGCGAAGCTATGATGACCTTGGAGGCCCGTACCTTTTTTCCTTGCCGGGTGGTGAGCACATAAGGGTTGTCTTCTGCGATATCGACGACCCTGCTTTGTTCGAAAATATCGACGCCGCTGTTTGTCAGTTCTTTGGCCAGGGCCAGCAGGTATTTGCGGGGATGAAACTGAGCCTGGTTATCGAAACGCACAGCGGCTTTAACAGGAAAGGGCAGGGGCAATTCTTTCACGTAGCCCGCCTTTATGCCCAGCACGGAGGCTGCCTCTACCTCGTCACTGATTTGTCGGATGTATTTATCCTGTTGCGTGTAGACATAAGCCGCCTGAGGAATAAGGCCGCAATCGATTCCGAGCTCCCGGGCGGTCGTTTCAATAAACCTTATCGCGGCTTCATTGGCTTGTGCGTATTGCTGCGCCAATTCTTTGCCCATTTGAGTGATTATTTTACTGTAGATGATATTATGCTGTGACGTGATCTTCGCCGTCGTATGACCGGTGGTGCCCTGGAGTATCCGGTCTGCTTCCAAAATAACTACACTCAGGCCTTCGTTTCTCAAGAGAAAAGCACTGGAAATCCCGGCCATTCCACCGCCGATTATGGCCACGTCCGTGGTGATGTCTTCGCTTAAGGCCGGATAGTCTGTTTTTTGTGTAGAATCCAGCCAATATGATTGGGGACGTCGAGACAGGGTATTTTGTTTCAAGTTTTCTTTAACAGCCATTTGTTCCTCCGCGCTATTTACTTCAGTCACTCTAACTGTTAGTATTGGCTTGACTTAGGAAAATATCCGTTGGGGAACTATTTTTAGCAGGCAACGTCTATTAGATGAGCGAGTTTTACTGAATAAATGATATCAGGGGATGAGTAAGCATGAGTGTAGCCTTGTTAATACCGGTTGCAGTAGTTGCCTTGATCGCACTAATCGTCATCGGGATTAAAGCCGAGCCCGAAAAAGGGGGAGAAGAAATGATAAAAAATGTCTATGTCTATCTGGTCCTGTTTGCAACACTTATGATGACTATTGGCGGCAGCGTCGCAATCTTTATGGCTGCTGCGGATATCGTCAGCCCTGTGACGTATTATCAATCCTTTGAGGAGTATAAACGTAATGGGTATCCGGAGAAAATACCGGTAGAGACAAATGTTAGCGAGAAGATATCGGAAGAAGAACTGCGCATAAGATATCAGGATTTGGTGAATAGTGAAAAGGAACGTCAGATTGAAAGGGCAAAAAACAGCCTCGTCAAGAGTCTGGGTTGGGTCATAATTCCGCTGCCGGTCTTTATCTATTTTCAGCGGAGGCGTCTTGGCACTAACTGATTCCAGAGAAAAACTGTAAATTCTTGTTTTCAGGAGGTGAGGCCTTGAAGCTTCACAGCAAAGGATTAAGTGTATTGCTATGGAGTGCGTTTTTATTGAGCATGGTTCTTCTCACAGGCTGCCAGTCCAACGAAACAAAGGCGGTACCACCAACGCCGCCGGCCGAAGAGAAGCCCGCAAGCAATTACATACAGAAAGTTGCTGTTGATCCGAGGGGAAATGAGAAGTGGACGGAGCTGGCCGGATATGCAGCAGACCTTGATGCCGACAGCCAGGAGGAGCAGATAGGGCTTTTTACATCGGCGCAGCGTGATGCCAAAGGCAGGATCATGTGGGATGACGGTCAGAAATGGCTGTTATTGGTTGAAGATGGGGCGGATTTTTACCCGCTGTTTCAGGGATATGTTCAGCTGGGCAGCGTGTATTACACTGTCGCAGGGTATGACAATATCCCAACCCCGAAAGTGACAGCGCTGGTATCCGCAGGGGCCGGCATGATTTTCACGAATTATGCTTATGATCCGGATAAAAAAGGGTATAGAATAGAGCCGATCTATGATTCCCAAGGCATCAATCTCCTGTTCTCCTCGTTGCCAAGCTACGAATGATCTTTCGTTGCATAATACCTCCCTCAAGATACATTAAATTTCCAAATAATAACCTCTATGTGAAACGGGGTGAACACCCTGCGATACATAGAGGTTATTATTTTTAGCTGCTATTTCAGAATAGCCTCGAAGTTTTCGTAAATCCGGGCTTGCACGTCATCTTCAGGCAGGTTTTTTAGTATGGAGATTCCCTGAACGATGGTCTTGACATAATCCGGGTAGCCGTATTGACCATTGACCCATTCGAGAGCAGTTGGGCCGTCCGTTTCGGTCAGCAGCCGATCAAGCGGGAGGCTTTGAACCAACTCCGCCGTAAGCTGAGAGTACCCTAAATCAACACCAACCGTAAAATAACAGCCATAATCAAGAAGTTCCTTCATAATATCGAACGGCCCGCTGTACCAATGAATAATCGGGGGTTTCACGCTGTGCTTTTTCAGAAGTGCGAGGATTTCTTGTTCAGCGCCTTTAGTATGCAAATTCGTCACTTTTCCATGCTTTTTAGCCATTCCGAGGAAAAACTCAAGAAGCTCTATTTGAGCCGGGTATTGCTGGCGGTCCTCTATCCAATGGAAATCGAGGCCAATTTCCCCGATCACGCGGCTTTCGATAAGGTACTCTTCATACTTGTCCCAGTTCTCGCCGCACTCACGAGCCTTCGACGGATGCACGCCAAAACAGGGGATGATGAGCGGATTATCGTTACTTAACATTTTTGCGGACAGGTAGCTTTGCTCATCCATAGCACAAGCCAGCGTAAGTATGCTATTTTTCCTGATGATGTCGATGGCCGTTGAAAGCCTGTCCTCATAAAAATCCAGATGATTATGAGCGTCAATATACATGGCTTCCTCCATTCAAAACGAGTGTGTATAGTTGTTATACATTATATTATCGACTCACGTCCGAGGAGTTATGCTACAATAGAGCGTGTGAGCGGATGCTTGAAAATAAATAAATTAATGGAGACAGATTACATGGAAGGCTTGCTGCAAGTCTACAATACGCTGTTGGCGGCTTACGGACCAAGAAACTGGTGGCCGGCCAGGACACCCTTTGAAATGATGGTCGGCGCTATTCTTACGCAGAATACAACCTGGAAAAACGTCGAGAAAGCTATCAATAATTTCGGTAACAGATTATCACCTGAATTTCTCGAAAATGTTGCAGTGGAAGAGCTGGCCGGAATCATCCGCCCGAGCGGATATTACAACCAAAAGGCTTTAAAATTAAAAGCCCTCACGACCTGGTTTGCGAAATACTCCTATAATATTGACAAGGTCCGGGAAGTTAACGGGGAAACCTTGCGCTTAGAGCTTTTGGGAGTCAAAGGGGTCGGCAGGGAGACTGCCGATTCAATCTTAACATATGCTTTGCATAAACCATATTTTGTTCTTGATGCATATACTAAACGGATATTTTCCCGTCTTGGGTATGAAATCCCGGCGAGCTATGATGAGCTGAGATTAAGGATCGAAAACAATATCCCGCAGGAGCTTTATCTCTATAACGAATTTCATGCGCTGATTGTCGAACACGCCAAGCGGCACTGCAGCAAAGCGCCTTCGTGCGGGGGCTGCCCGCTTCTGAATGGATGCACAAAACTAAGTCAGGATAATTATAATACTATGAAGCTGCCGCTTCAAAATTTCAAGGGGTGATGAAGAAGTGGTTGACCTGGAGAAAAACAGAAAATACTGGATTGCCGGAGAGATCGAGACCCCGGTCGGGAAGGTTGCCCAGGTTTCGACGCGGCTCGTTTCTGGCGATTTGCTCGGTTCTTGGAAGGCCCGCTGGGGAATTAACAGGATGAACTATACGGTAAGTCCCGGCCTTTATGCGGTCGGTACGCCTGATCAGAACTCGCCCGTGCTCGTAACGGCAAACTACAAGCTGACTTTTGACGCACTGAGAAAAGAACTCTCCGATCTTGCTGCCTGGATTCTGGTACTTGATACGAAGGGTATCAATGTCTGGTGTGCCGCAGGGAAAGGTACGTTTGGCACTGAAGAATTGCTCGTACGGCTTGGTAAAGAAAAACTGGCACAGGTTGTATCGCATCGGACGCTGATCTTGCCGCAGCTTGGTGCACCGGGTGTAAGTGCACACATGGTCATGCAATACTCCGGTTTTCGTGTGGTTTATGGGCCGGTGAGGGCCGGAGATATTAAGGAATATATTCAGGCGGGCCTGCAGAAGACCCCTAAAATGCGCGCAGTAATTTTCAATACCTATGACAGGTTGGTCTTGACGCCGATAGAATTAGTAGCAGCCGTCAGACCTTCCTTGATGATTTTTGGTCTGCTCTTTATTCTGAATAGTGTTGGGATTGGGCCGTTCGGAATAGTTGATTTGTATGCCTATATTGGCGCTGTGCTCGTTGGTTGTTTCCTGACGCCGCTTTTACTCCCGTGGATTCCCGGCAGAGCATTTGCGTGGAAGGGGTATCTGCTTGGATTTATTTGGGCTGTTCTTGTCAATACGCTAAATGGCTGGCCGGGCGAGCTGACCTATAGCTGGTTGCGGAGTATCGGGTACCTGCTTGTACTGCCGCCTACTGCTGCCTTTTTGGCGATGAACTTTACAGGGGCGTCAACCTACACGTCTCTATCGGGTGTTTTAAAGGAAATGAGGATAGCTGTACCGGCGATAGTGGTCTCGATAGTCTCGGGGGTCGTTCTGATTCTGGTGAACAATCTTATTGGGTCATAGGGGGGAGATTTATGAAAACCAAATACTTAAAAAACGTTGTGACACTTCAGTTGCAGGAAGAAAAATGTACCGGTTGTGGGATATGTATCGAGGTGTGCCCGCATAATGTCTTGGCATTAACCGGAAATAAAGTCCGGATTATTGACAAAGACAGCTGTATGGAATGCGGCGCCTGTGCGAAGAATTGTGCGTTCGGGGCAATCGGCGTAAGATCCGGTGTCGGTTGTGCCGCCGCGATAATCATCGGAAAAATGCTCGGCACGGAGCCTTCCTGTGGCTGCTCAGACGGCGGAAGCAGCGGTTGTTGCTGAAAAGCTGTTGCGGAGATGTTATTGCCGAAAAATACAAACGGGGGCGCTGCAGAGTATTTACTCATGCCACGCTCCCGTTTAATATGTGAGTCTGGTCAGTAGCTGGTTGCCTGGATTAATCTCATTATCTGAAATAGTTTATTCCTGCCGTAAAGATCGGCTGGTCCTTATCGCCGGGGATGTTTATAGCCACATAAGGACTGACCCTTTCTGTATGGCCCATTTTGCCAAAGACACGTCCATCAGGGCTTGTGATGCCTTCGATGGCCTGCATCGAGCCGTTCGGGTTGAAATTGATATCATACGAGGGATTGCCGTCCAAATCAACATACTGGCTGGCTACCTGCCCGTTGGCAAAGAGGGCGTCGAGCACTGCCTCGCTTGCGACAAAACGGCCTTCGCCGTGCGACGCCGGTATCGTATGGATTGTGCCGGGTTCTAGGTTATACAGCCACGGCGACAGCGTCGAGGTTACCTTGGTATGAATCATTTTGGACTTATGCCGCCCAATAGTGTTAAACGTCAGGGTTGGGCTGATTTCATCAATCTCGCGTATCTCCCCGTAGGGTAGAAGACCCAGCTTGACAAGGGCCTGGAAACCGTTGCAAATACCGAGGATAAGCCCGTCCCTGTTTTGCAGGAGGTCGGTCACAGCCTCTTTTAAATAGGGGTTTCTGAAAGTAGCCGCGATAAATTTACCGGAGCCCTCCGGCTCGTCCCCGGCACTGAAACCCCCAGGGAAGACGATAATCTGGGATTTGCCAATCTTCGCCGACAGCTCGGCAATTGAACTCTCAATTGCAGCGGAGGTCAGGTTGCGGATAATCATCGTATCCACAAAGGCCCCGGCTTTACTGAGGGCTTTTGCGGTATCGTATTCGCAGTTTGTGCCGGGGAAGACAGGTATTAACACCCTAGGTTTGGCAAGAGAGGTTTTCGCTTTGCTGTGTGCGGGATAACTTCTGTTCTTATTTACCTTTAGAGCATCAAGTGGCTGTCCACTAAAGCTTACCTGCGCCCGTGTCGGGAAGACTGCCTCAAGAGTACTCTCCCAGTGAGCGAGCGCCCTCACAAGCGGTATGCTCGTGCTGCCTACAGTGATATCCGGTTCCGCTGTCGTTGTGCCAAGCAGCGTATAGTCCAGCCCTGCCAGGAGTGCGGCGGGATTCTCGTTTGCGGATATCTCCAGAAGCAATGAACCGTAGAGCGGCTCAAACAGCGGGCGAAGATTGTCTTCGCTCGCGGTCAGCGTAATTCCTATCCTGTTGCCGAAGCACATTTTGCTGACAGCCGCGGCAATTCCACCCTCACCGACACTTTGTGCGGCGAGGATTTTTTGTTGGCCGGCCAGTTCGAAGACGCGGCTATAGTTTTTATCCAGCTGAGAAAAATCAGGCAGGTCATTTTCATTGCGCGAAAGCGGTAAGAGGATGACCTTGCTGCCGGATCCCTTGAACTCAGACGAAACAATTCTTCTGACATCGCTCACATTAACGGCGAACGCCACGAGCGTAGGCGGGACGTTCAGATCTCTGAACGTGCCCGACATGCTGTCCTTGCCGCCGATAGCGGGGATGCCGAGTTTTCGCTGTGCGGTATATGCGCCAAGCAGTGCGGCGAATGGTTTGCCCCATTTGAGCGGGTCTTTGCCGAGCCTCTCAAAATACTCCTGCAATGACAGCCTGATACTGCGGTAATCGCCGCCCATGGCTGTGATTTTTGCGCAGGCTTCGACAATGGCGTAGAGTGCGCCGTGAAAGGGGCTCCAAAGGCCTATCTGCGGGTTATAGCCATAGGACATGAGGGTGCCGGTTGTTGTTTCACCGTGCAGCACCGGAATTTTAGCAGCCATGCCTTCCTGCGGGCTGTCCTGGTATCTGCCGCCAAACGGCATAAGAACAGTCGCGGCGCCAATCGTGCTGTCAAACATCTCGACGAGGCCTTTTTGGCTGCAGACATTGAGCCGCATGAGGTTCATGAGCCAGACCCTTTCCGTTCTATCGAGGTACTGAACAATTTCTTGCGGCAGGCTTGTAAAGTACGAGTTTTCACGCTGCACGGCGGCTACGCGCACGTCAGTCAGTTGTTTGACCCCGTTCGTATCGAGAAAATCCCTGCTTATATTGACAATTGTTGCATCACGCCAGTACATGCGCAGTCTGGGTTCGGTACTCACCTGGGCAATAACCGTAGCCTCAAGATTCTCTGCCTGTACATGTTTCATAAATTCCGCTTCGTCTTCTTTGGCAATTACTACGGCCATGCGTTCCTGCGATTCGGAGATCGCCAGCTCGGTACCGTCGAGACCGTCATATTTTTTCGGAATGCGATCCAGATAGATCTCGAGTCCGTCTGCAAGCTCGCCGATGGCGACCGCAACGCCACCGGCGCCAAAATCATTAGACTTTTTGATCAGGCTGCTGACAGAGGGGTTTCTAAAGAGCCGCTGAATTTTTCGTTCGGTCGGCGGGTTGCCCTTTTGTACCTCGGCGCTGCACGTGAGGAGTGATTCCTCGGTGTGCTCCTTAGACGAACCGGTAGCACCGCCGCAGCCGTCCCGACCGGTTCTGCCGCCGAGCAGGATAATAATATCGCCAGGAAGCGGTTTCTCACGCTTGACATTCTTGCGTGGAGCCGCACCGATGACTGCCCCGATTTCCATTCTTTTAGCTACAAAGCCTTCGTCGTAAAGTTCAGTTACCTGTCCGGTAGCGAGCCCAATCTGGTTGCCGTAGGAGCTGTATCCGGCGGCTGCCCCGGTCGTGATTTTTTTCTGCGGCAGTTTACCGGGCAGGGTTTCAGTAACATTCTTTCTCGGGTCGCCGCTACCCGTTACACGCATGGCCTGATAGACGTAAACCCGGCCCGAGAGCGGATCCCGAATTGCCCCACCAAGGCATGTGGCCGCACCGCCAAAGGGCTCGATTTCCGTAGGATGGTTATGAGTTTCGTTTTTAAACATGACGAGCCATTCTTCTTTTTTGCCGGCCACATCAACTTCAGCAACGATGCTGCACGCGTTATTTTCGTCGGAGGTTTCCTGGTCATCGAGTCTACCGGTTTTTTGCAGCTCCTTCATAGCTATCGTAGCCAGATCCATGAGGCTTAAATCCTTCTCGTGTTTTTCGTAAACAAAGCGGCGCGAGGCCAGATATTCCTCATAGGCTTTTTTGAGTTCTGCTGTGTACGGGCCTTCTTCAAAGCTCACGTCTGTAATTGTCGTCAGGAAGGTTGTATGACGGCAGTGGTCCGACCAGTAAGTATCGATCAGCCTGATTTCTGTAACAGTAGGATTGCGTTTTTCGGTATCCTGGAAATACGCCTGGCAAAAAGTCAGGTCTTCGACAGACATAGCTAGTCCAAGCTCATTGTGCAGATGTTCTAATTCAGAAGCAGACAGCTTGATAAAACCCTCCGTTATTCCCACATCTGCGGGAAAATCAGTTTCAAGCGCGAGCGATGCGGGTTTCTCAAGCGAAGCCTCGCGGCTTTCCAGCGGGTTTATGCAGTAATTTTTAATCGCAATGAAGTCAGCAGTGGAGATGTCTCCTTTGAGGACAAGGAGTTTCGCGCTGCGAACGAGCGGTCTGTCGCCGCGGGTCAGTATCTGAATGCACTGCGAAGCCGAGTCGGCCCGCTGGTCGTATTGACCGGGCAGATACTCGATCGCGAAGATTTTTTCACTTGCATTTAAAGGCAAATTCTCGAGATAAAAATGGTCTACCGGAGGCTCTGAAAAAACGGTGTTCTGTGCTGAAGTAAATTCAGCCGGCGCAAGGCCTTCCACGTCATACCTGTTAACGATCCTCAGTCCCGTCAGCCCTTCTATACCAAGACTATGCTTCAGGTCGTAAAATAATTTTGCAGCTTCTACGTCAAAGCCGGGTTTTTTCTCGACATAAATCCTGTTCACTTTGTTTGGCATCTTGATCACTCCATGTATCATTCTAGTCTTACATATAATAAGAGAATAAAATAAGCTATCCCATACAATAATAAATTATTACATAAATATTGAGCTAAGTCGAGTGTATTTGCAGGGCTTTCATAAACTGCAAGGCCGTGTTATACTTCGTAAAAAGGCTAATTTTAATAAAAGTTACTAACTATTTTATCGTAGAGGAGGAAAAAACATGGAGTCTGTAAAGACGCTCGAAGCACAGATGCTTGAAAGCAAGGTGTGGGCTGTCATTGGGGCGAGCGATAATCCTGAGAAGTTCGGAAACCAGACATATAGAAAGCTAAAAGACAAAGGCTATACCGTTTACCCGGTAAATCCCGGCAAAGAGAACATCTGTGGGGATAAATGCTACCATAACATTTCCTCATTACCACAGAAGCCGGATGTCCTCAATATGGTCGTAGCGCCGGAAGCGGGCCTGTCTGTCATTGAAGAGGCAGCGAAGCTGGGTGTAAAAAACATCTGGCTGCAGCCAGGCTCGTACAATCAGAAATTGCTCGAGCTCATCAGGGCCAAAGGGTTAAATTATGTACTAAACTGTGTTTTAGTCTGTTTAGGATAAACCGTTCTGAAAAAATTATGTATACTTGACAGTTTAAGACCAAAAGACCATTGACACCCCCTGCGCAATTGTATACAATAGAACAAAGATTCATATATACGATAGTGCATGAGGAGTTGGTCAGGATGCAAATACCTAAAAAATGGATGTCTGAAGAACACTGGGAGGTTCCGGAAAAATACGTTCGCAGCACTGTGCGTAACAATAAAATTGAACAGGAACTCTTTCCGAAATACGATGTAAAAAGAGGCCTGCGTAATAGCAACGGTACCGGGGTTTTAGTCGGGCTGACCTCCGTAGGAGATGTGGACGGATACAAGACTGAAAATGGGCAGAAGATTGCTACCGATGGGAGACTCTATTACCGGGGCATCGAGATACGCGATATCATTGACGGCATGCAGGCGGATCACCGCTTTGGTTTCGAGGAAACAGCATACCTGCTCTTGTTTGGGGAACTTCCGAATAAAGCGGAGCTTGATGAATTCAAAAACCTCCTTGGCCAAAAGAGGGGGCTCCCGGATGGCTTTACTGAGGACATGATCCTGAAGGCGCCGAGCAAGGATATCATGAACCTGCTGGCCAGAAGCGTGTTGGCTGCATACAGTTATGATCATAATCCTGATGACATTGGCGTCGAGAATGTTCTGCGCCAGTCAATCGAGCTGATTGCCAGATTTCCTACCCTGGCCGCTTACGGCTACCAAGCCAAGTCGCGTTATTATAACAATAAGAGCCTGCATATAGTAAGCCCGAAGCCACAGCTTTCGACCGCCGAGAATTTTCTTTATATGATACGTCCGAACAATAAATATACCCAATTGGAAGCGGAGCTGCTCGATCTCGCGATGGTTTTGCATGCCGACCACGGCGGCGGGAATAACTCTACGTTTACAATCCGCGTTGTGACGTCGTCTGACACGGATACATACTCTGCCGTAGCGGCGGCCGTAGGTTCGTTAAAAGGCTTCAAACATGGCGGCGCAAATATTAAGGTCGTTGAGATGGTCGAAGACATTAAAGCTAATGTGCGTGACTGGGAAGATGACGAAGAAATAACCTCCTACCTTGAGAAGATACTCCTTAAACAGGCTTATGACAATAGCGGTCTCATATACGGAGTGGGGCATGCCGTTTATACTATCTCTGATCCGCGTAAGGTCCTCTTAAAAGCGAAAGCGGCCGAACTAGCCCGTGAAAAAGGGCTCGAGAAGGAATTCCTGCTTTATTCCGCAATTGAGCGTCTTATTCCGGAGGCCTTTCAGAGAGTGGGGCGCCCTGACAATAAGATTCTTGCGAATGTCGACTTTTATTCCGGGTTTGTCTACGACGCCCTCAATATTCCGCATGAATTATTTACACCGCTTTTTGCAATCAGTCGTATTGCGGGTTGGTGCGCTCACCGCGTCGAGGAAATTATCAGCGGCGGAAAGATCATCAGACCTGCTTATAAAGATGTCGGGGAGCATAAAGAGTATATCCCGATGGCTAACAGAGGGATATACATGATTAACTGAACATCGGTAAATTGAACCGTCAGGTCAAGGTAACCTACTTGTACCTATCTTTTAAAAATTGGTATACTGAAAAAGGACAGCAGATTTTAAATTTGCTGTCCTTTTTACACTACAAGGAGTTAATAATGGGCTCAGACACCTTGGCTGCACACAGTTGCCACTTATTTTTCTTTTAGCTCGCTGTCCGTCTGGGAGAGGCGGCCTGCTTTTTTGGCGGACTCACGCAATAAGAATTCAATATGGGAGTTAACACTGCGAAACTCATCAGCAGCCCAACGTTCCAGCACATTATAGAGATTTGGATTTATCCTCAAAGGAAAGCCTTTCTTCTGAGCCATGAAAACCTCCCGTTGTCAGTACAGGGTTCCAGTATTGATAACTGGTTGAGCTGAGCGGTCTGAGACAATGGTCACCAGAAGATTATTGATCATGGCGACTTTTCTTTCCTCATCCAGCTCTACTGTACCATCTCTTAACAAATGTTCAATAGCCATCTGGGCCATACCAACGGCTCCTTCTACAATTATCTGCCGCGCAGCCAGAATAGCTGAAGCCTGCTGACGCTGAAGCATCGCATGGGCAATCTCCATCGCGTATGCTAAGTGAGTAAGGCGGGCTTCAAGAACATCAACACCGGCTAAACCAAGACGGGCTTGCAGCTCAATAGCCAGTTCGGCAGCAATCTCTTCGGCGTTACCTCTTAAGGAATAACCTTTTTCCTGGAATAGATCATAAGGGTATTTTGTAGCAATATGCCTCAGCGCTGTTTCACTCTGGATTTCTACAAATTTCTCATAATCATCCACGTCAAAAACCGCTTTAAAAGGATTTATTACCTTAAAAACCACTACCGCTGCAATTTCTACGGGATTGCCTTCCACATCATTAACCTTTAGGGTCTTGCTGTTAAAGTTTCGCACTCTCAGGGAGACTTTTTTATGCAGAGTGAGAGGTATAGTACACCACAATCCGTTGTCACGAATACTGCCGGTATATTTTCCAAAAAATGTTATCACCTTGGCTTCATTCGGTTGAACAATGACCAGTCCGGTTACTGCAATCAATGCTGCTAAAACTAAAATTATGCCCAGGATAATATTTAGGTTAATAAAGAGATAGACAGAATACCCCAATAAAGCTAAACTTAGCAAGATAACCAGGAATCCGTTAATTTTGAAAGCGCCTCTTTCTAACATGTTTCTAACCTCCGTATGATTTAAATATGATATAATTATGATATCATATTTGGGTATTTATTTCAAGAGCTGTAAGAGGTTCTGAAAGAAGTCCCCCTGCTTTGGTAATGGGGCTGGCCTGGGGGCTTTACGAGGAGGCAGGTTTGTGTTAGCATGGTACAATTAAAGTAAATTTTTCATTGCAAGGGAGATTGACGCGAATGGGAACCCAGCCACACATTTTATGGGAATTGTTTTGGGCTTTTTCCCGGATTGGTTTGTTTACAATCGGTGGTGGCCTCGCCATGCTTCCGATGCTGCAAAAAGAAATAGTTGAAAAATATAACTGGGCCTCAGACAAAGAAATACTCGATTATTTCGCTATAGGCCAGTCAACCCCAGGGATTATTGCAATAAATGTGGCAACCTTTATCGGATACAAGAAAAAAGGGATAATCGGCGCTTTATTTGCAACGTTCGGGATGGTCTTACCCTCGTGGATCATAATCATCTTGATTGCCATGTTCTTTCAGCATTTCTCTGAAAATATCCTGATTCAAAAAGCGTTGCTTGGAGTAAGAATTGCCGTGGTCGTACTGATCACAAATGCGGTGATTAAAATGGGCAAAAAGTCAATAGTCAATAGTGCAGGTGCTGTAATCGCGATAATCGCGTTTATCCTGATTGCCTGGCAGGGGGTCTCGCCAATATATATCATAATTGCCGCAGGTCTGACCGGGTATGTGCTGAATCCCAACGGAATAAGGGGTAAAAGCCTATGAACGAACTGGCGCTGCTCTATGCTGTGTTCTTTAAAGTAGGGCTCTTTGCTATCGGAGGTGGATTTGCCGCGATTCCGCTTTTGCAAAGTGAAGTGTTAGGCAGGGGTTGGATTACGGCGGCACAGTTGACTGATATGATTGCCATATCTGAATCCACTCCGGGTCCAATTGGCATAAACATGGCCACTTATGTAGGATTTAGCCAGTTCGGCCTTGCCGGGTCGGTAGTTGCGACACTTGGTATGGTAACGCCGTCTATTGTGATAATCTGCATCATCGCCCGTTATCTATTCCAGTTTA
>DIVP01000106.1 GCA_002422465.1 Peptococcaceae bacterium UBA6129
GCCCATATGCCCGCCGAGACACGGACCGCAGGTCGGGGTAGAAACAGCACAGCCCGCATCGATGAATATCTCGAAAAATCCGGCTTTAAGAGCTTCGAGCCAGATCTTCTGAGTTGCGGGGATGATCAGGGTACGGCAGTCGGGATGAACTTTCCTTCCGGATAAAATTTCCGCGGCAACCTTCAAGTCTTCGAATCTGCCGTTTGTGCAGGAACCGATGACCACCTGATCTATTTTAACATCGCCCACTTCATCAATCGTCCGCGTGTTGTCAGGCAGATGAGGGAAAGCAACCGTCGGCCTGATTTGCGAAAGGTCGATCTCAAACACTTCGTCATATTCGGCATCCGCATCCGCCTTGTATATAACGGAGTTTTTTTGCCTGTGTTCCTTTTCGTATACGGCGGTTTTTTCGTCAAAGTCAAAGATACCGTTTTTGGCTCCGGCTTCAATCGCCATATTCGCCATAGTAAGACGACCGTCCAGCGAAAGATTACTGATAGCCTCGCCGGTAAATTCCATTGTCTTGTATTGCGCACCGTCCACGCCAATTTTGCCGATAATAGCCAGGATATAATCTTTCCCAGTCACCCAGCGATTCTTGGGTTTGCCGTAAAGAATAAACTTAATACTCTCCGGTACGCGAAACCAGATTTCACCCATAGCCATCCCGACAGCGAGATCGGTACTCCCAACGCCGGTAGAAAATGCCCCGAGTCCCCCATAAGTACAGGTGTGGGAATCAGCCCCGATCACAACGTCGCCGGGTCCCACCAAACCCTGTTCCGGAAGAAAGCAGTGTTCTATGCCGGTGCGGCCAACCTCGTAATAATGCGTCAGACCCTGTTCTCTCGAAAATCGTTTGATTTCCACGCACTGCTGGGCAGAAGGAATATCTTTGGCCGGAGCAAAGTGATCCGGGATTAAGACAACCTTGTTCTTATCAAAAACCTGCTTGCTGCCTATCTTGCGGAATTCCTTTATCGCCATCGGGCCGGTAATGTCGTTGGCCAGGACAAGATCCAGTTTGGCATTAATGAGTTCTCCCGCTGACACTTCTTGCACACCGGCGTGGGCGGCCAGGATTTTTTCGGTAATGGTCATGCCCATACATTTGTCCCTCCTTCATCACAGGTTCTCGGTTTTTTTTATCAAATCCGGAAACAATTTGACAATTTTATTTAGCGCATTCAGGTATGCGCGCGCGCTGGCCTCGATAATATCGACGCTTACCCCGCGCCCTGAAATAGTATGGTCCTTCATCGACACCTGGACGACAACCTCGCCCTGAGCATCTCTACCGCTTGTTACTGCACTTATAGCATATGTTTGGAGCTTAACGGGCAGATTCACAATTTTATTGATTGCGCTATAAGTAGCCTCAACCGGTCCATCGGCGCAGGCAGCCTCCTCGGCAAGCTGACCGGAAACCTTCAGTCCAAGCGTGGAGGTAGCGGAAATATCCGTACCGCTCGTTACGCGCATATACTCCAACTGGTAGACCTCTTCACCGGCGCCCAGAAAATGGCTGTCGACAAGGGTGATCAGGTCTTCATCAAATATTTCCTTTTTACGGTCAGCCAAATGCTTGAATTCAGCAAAGGCCTTGTTTAATGTCTCTTCATCGAGGTCATAGCCCAGCTTCTGCAGCTGCACCTTGAAGGCATGGCGACCGGAATGTTTGCCCATGACAAGGTTGTTTGTGCTGACGCCAATCATTTCCGGGTTCATAATCTCATAGGTTTCTCTTTCCTTGATGACCCCGTCCTGGTGGATGCCTGATTCATGCATAAAAGCATTCTTGCCAACCACGGCTTTATTGGGTGAAATCGGCACACCGGTAAACTTGCTGACGAGCCGACTCGTACGATATATCTCTTGGGTATTGATATTTGTCGTAAAACCAAGATAGTTTCTCCTCGTATACAGCGCCATCACTACTTCCTCGAGCGAGGCGTTTCCGGCGCGCTCACCAATCCCGTTAACGGCGACCTCAATCTGCTGAGCGCCGTTTCTTATGGCGGCAAGAGAGTTGGCGATAGCCAGGCCGAGGTCGTTATGACAGTGTACACTGATAATAGCCTTCTCCATTTTTGGAGCGCCCTGGCGGATAGCCTTGACGAACTCGCCGAATTCCCACGGGGTAGCGTATCCGACTGTGTCCGGAATATTGATTACCGTTGCTCCGGCGTCAATTGCGAGTGAAAATATTTCGCAGAGGAACGGGATATCGCTGCGGAAAGCGTCTTCAGCAGAGAATTCCACATCCTCAACGAGACTTTTCGCCAGTTTTACGGCTTCAACCGCCATTTCCTTAACCTCTTCTTTGGTCTTATTGAGCTTACGCTGCATATGTATTTCCGAGGTAGCCACGAACGTGTGTATTCTCGGCCTTTTCGAAAATTTGACAGACTCATAAGCTCTCATTATATCAGCGCGATCAGTACGCGCAAGTCCTGCGATAATAGGGCCGTGGACTTCCTGAGCGATACGGCTCACGGCCGCAAAATCACCTGGTGAGGCAATCGGAAATCCAGCTTCGATAACATCAACCCCTAAACGGGCTAACTGATGCGCCACGGCCAGCTTTTCCTCAATATTCATACTGCAGCCCGGGGACTGTTCACCATCTCTTAAGGTAGTATCGAAAATATAGATTCTTTTGGCGTTGTCACGCATTTTTGAAACCTCCTCTAGCCCAAGCCAACCATTTCATCTAGTCCGCTGCCGGATATAACTACCGGATAAGTATTTTCCTTACTGGAAGTGACTATTTCCAGTACTGCCATACCCTCATGAAGGATAAACTGTTTAATTTTTTCTTCCAGCTCTTCTTGCTTTGTAACCTTCAGGCTCAGAGCGCCAAAGGCCAGCGCAAGGTGCCCAAAATCAGGATTCTTCCGGAAATGCACCGAAGAATACCTGCCCTCGCAGTAATGATCCTGCAGCTGTTTAACCATGCCCAAGGTCTGATTGTTCAGGATCATAATCTTCAGCGGCAGATTTTGCTCAAGGGCTGTGCCAAGCTCCGGCATACCCATCTGAAAGCTGCCGTCGCCGGTAATTACAAGTACTGTATGTTTCGGACAAGCTATCTGCGCTCCAACTGCTGCCGGAATACCATAGCCCATCGTCCCAAGCCCGCCCGAACTGATAAAAGAACGCGGCGACTTGGCGTTAAAGAACTGTCCTGCCCAAATCTGGTGCTGTCCAACATCGGTGGTCATAATTATATCGGTCGGAAGGCTCTCATTTAACCTTTTCATGACTTCTGCCGTTGAGATCACATCAGAACCGCCAGCCTCAAGGATTGCCGGCACATAAATTTTGTATTTTTCTTTAATCTCCTCAATCTCGGCAAGCCACTGCGGGTTCTTCTTTTTTTGCAGACGGCTGTTGATTTGATTGAGGATTATTTTCAGGTCGCCTACGAGAGGAACATCGACCCGGACATTTTTGCCTATCTCGGCCGCATCAATATCAATGTGAATAATTTTTGCTTTGGGCGCAAATTTTTCAATTGAGCCCGTAACCCTGTCATCGAAACGCATGCCCAAAGAAATTAATAAGTCGCAGGTCTGTACGGCGATATTGGCCTTGGCCAGTCCGTATGTCCCGAGCAGACCGAGTGCAAGCGGATGTTCTAGCGGAATGCTGCCTACGCCCATTAGTGTGTTAACAACCGGAATCTGCGCATTTTCCGCCAGTTCCAGCAGCTCTGCTGATGCGTCGGCGCATATTATCCCACCGCCGGCACAGATCAACGGTTTCTTGGCTTCTTTGATTAATTCCATGACCTGCTTAATCTGTCCGACATGACCGGTAATCTTGGGTTTATAGCCACGAAGCTCCACTTGAGTACATTCTTTGTAATCGACGAGCCGACTTAAAATGTCTTTCGGAATATCAATAAGTACCGGGCCGGGGCGCCCGCTTTTCGCAATATAAAAGGCCTCTTTAACGATACGCGGCAAATCGCAGGCTTCCTTCACGAGATAATTATGCTTCGTAATCGGATCGGTAATGCCTGTGATATCAACCTCTTGGAAGGCATCGGTGCCTACCAGGCTGGTAGACACCTGTCCTGTTATGATCACGATCGGAACCGAATCCATATATGCGGTAGCAATACCGGTGACAAGGTTAGTTGCGCCCGGTCCTGATGTTGCCACGCATACCCCGACTTTCCCACTAGCCCGCGCATAGCCGTTTGCAGCATGGGCCGCCCCCTGCTCATGCCGGACCAGAATGTTTTTTATCTGTTTTGATTTTAAAAAGGCATCAAAGATGTCGAGTGCAGCCCCTCCTGGGTAGCTGAAGATAACTTCCACATCTTCTTTTTCCAAACAATCAATTAATATCTCCGCACCCGGCAGCATTGAAAACACCTCCAATAAACCTTACTTCTTTTTCAGCCACGACATCTGACTTCTCAACTGTTTGCCTACTGTTTCGACCATATGCTCCCCATCGATTCTCTTAATTGCGTTATAACGGGGTCTGCCTGCCTGATTCTCGAGAATCCATTCCTTCGCAAAAGATCCATCCTGGATTTCCTGAAGAACCTTTTTCATTTCTTTTCTTGTTTCGCCATTGATGATACGACGGCCAATCATCATATCGCCATACTCGGCAGTATCACTGATGGAGTAACGCATCCCGGCAATCCCGCCCTCATAGATCAAGTCAATGATAAGCTTCAGCTCGTGACAGACCTCAAAATATGCCGATTCCGGCTGGTATCCGGCTCCAACAAGCGTATCGAAACCTGCTCTGATTAACTCGGAGAGACCGCCGCACAGAACGCACTGTTCACCGAACAGGTCTGTTTCAGTTTCTTCTTTAAATGTAGTCTGAAGCACTCCCGCTCTTGTGCAGCCGATGCCTTTGCCATAAGCCAAGGCTATATCCATGGCTTTGCCGCTGGCGTTTTGCTGAATAGCTACGAGGCCGGGAATCCCCGTTCCTTCTTTGTACAATCTTCTAACCATATGTCCTGGTCCTTTTGGTGCGATCATGAAGACGTCCACATCTGCAGGCGGGATAATCTGTCCATAATGAATGTTGAAACCATGCGAGAAGCAAAGAGCTTTGCCAGCTTTAATACCGGGCAGAATTTCTTCATGATATACCTTTGCCTGTCTTTCATCGGGCAGTAAAATCTGAATAACGTCCGCCATCTTAGCTGCCTCGGCAACAGTATAAACCTTGAGCCCGTCGGCTTCCGCCTTGGCCCAACTGGAGCTGCTTTTGCGCAGACCGACAATAACATCAACCCCGCTGTCGTTTAAGTTCTGAGCCTGGGCATGCCCCTGGCTGCCATAGCCTATTACTGCTACCTTTTTCCCCTCGAGATAACTCAAATTTGCATCCTGATCATAAAACATCTTAGCCATAATAAATCCCCCTTTATTTTTTTATTATTATATTTATTTTACACCTCTGACCATCGCAACATTTCCGGTACGGACAAGCTCTTGTATGCCAAAAGGCCGGAGGGATTTAATGATAGCTTGGATTTTTTCCTCGTCACCGGTAGCCTCAACAATCAAGGAGCGTTTTCCGATATCAACGATGCGACAGCGAAAGATTTCAACAATCTGCATAATTTCCTGCCGGGCAGCCAAATCCGCAGCAACTTTCAATAAAAGCAGCTGCCGCACTACGATTTCGTCATTCGTAATGTCATTTACCTTGATAACCTCAACCTGTTTATTTAGTTGTTTGCTGACCTGTTCAATAACCTTCTCATCACCTTCGACGACGAGAGTGATGCGCGAAATAGAAGAATCCTCGGTTTCCCCAACCGCGAGGCTCTCAATATTGTATCCCCGGCGGGCGAAAAGGCCGGCCACATGCGATAAGACACCTGGTTGGTTTTCAACTAATACGGCTAATGTGTGCTTCACCTGGCCACCTCCCTAACATTTCGCTTGGTTTCCCTCCTGGCGGAACTATCGGAAAAACATTCTCCCCCTGATCAATAACACATTCCACAAACACTGGCCCAGGTTCACTTAACGCCTGACTGACCATCGCGGCAACCTCTTTGGGATCCGTAATCTTCAAAGCCTTCATGCCGTACGCATCGGCTAGTTTCATAAAGTCAGGATTACCTTCGAGCAAGGTATGGGCATAATTGCCGGCGAAGAATAGCTCCTGCCACTGGCGAACCATGCCAAGACAGACATTGTTCAGCAGAAATATTTTTACCGGCAGGCGGTTTTTCACTGCTGTGGCAAGCTCCTGGATATTCATCTGGATGCCGCCGTCACCGGTAAACAAAAGCACGTTTTCACCCGGACGGCCAAACGCGGCGCCAATAGCTGCCGGCAGACCAAAACCCATCGTGCCCAGCCCCCCGGACGTAAGAAAATTACGAACGCCCCCAATCGGGTAATACTGTGCCGCAAACATCTGATGCTGACCTACATCGGTCACTACAACGGCCTTATCCCCAGCCTGCCTTGCCACCTCTTCAATCACCTGCTGCGGCTTCAAACAGGCGCCTTTTTCATAAGAGAGCGGGTATTTTCTTTGCCACTCTTTGATCTGTTCAAGCCAGCCCTGCACATGGAATTTAGTTTTCTTTTCTTTCATCTTCTCGAGTATTTTATTCAAGAATTTCCCGGCATCACAAACTACCGGTATTTCTGCTATCACATTCTTCGAAAGCTCAGCCGCATCAATATCCACATGAATAATGGCTGTGTCCGGTAAGAATTTCTTCGGATCACCTGTAACCCTGTCACTAAAACGCACGCCGAGCGCCAACATGACATCGCAGGCGCTAAGTGCAAGGTTCGCTGCCGGTTTGCCATGCATACCAACCATACCGAGAACATCTTCGCGTGTTTCAGGGATTGCGCCCTTGCCCATGAGACTCGTGACCATCGGGATATGTGTGTAGTCGACAAACTTGCGCAGTTCTTCCCCGGCCTGCCCGGAAATTATCCCGCCGCCGGCGAAAATAAGCGGTCTTTCGGCGCGCGAAAGCGCCTCAATAATCTTGGGCAGCTGTTCTTCGAGTCCGTTCTTCTGAGGCCCTTTGCGGGTTACTATCCGCTTGTGCGGTACGGAAATATCTACTGTGCCCATAAACATATCCTTAGGTATATCTACGACAACAGGACCCGGACGACCGGATACAGCCACGTTCCAGGCTTCTTCCATAATCGCCGGAAGCTGCTCTATCTCCTTAACCATATAGCTGTGTTTAATGATAGGCATGGTTATCCCGATAATATCGGCTTCCTGAAAGGAATCCCGACCGATGCAGTTGAGCGCTACCTGCCCTGTTATAGCAATGAGCGGCACCGAATCCAGGTAAGCGTTGGCTAACCCCGTAACCAGGTTAGTCGCTCCCGGACCGGAGGTAGCAAAACATACCCCCGGTTTGCCTGTTACGCGGGCATATCCATCCGCAGCGTGTACCGCCCCTTGTTCATGTCTGGTTAACACATGTTTCAGCGTTGATTTTCCTAAAACATCATAGAGAAATATGACGGAACCTCCGGGATAGCCGAAGATAACGTCTACACCTTTATCCTGAAAAAACTTCACAAGATATTCTGCGCCATTCATATTAATATCACTCCCGGTAAATATTATTATCCAGTTTATTCTTGGGAGAAAACAGCGCCTTTAGCAGCAGAACTAACCATCCTGGCATAACGGGCTAAATACCCCTTCAAGCCTCTGTCGGGGGCTCCCCCCCAGTTCTGCCTGCGTCGTTTTAACTCTCCCTCTTCCACGAGAAGCTCCAGACTCCGGTTAGGTATATTAATACTAATGGTGTCACCCTCTTCAATCAGGGCGATCACCCCCCCTGCTGCAGCCTC
>DIVP01000139.1 GCA_002422465.1 Peptococcaceae bacterium UBA6129
ATTTGCGCTAATAGTTATTCTTTTAATGTGGCGCATCTCCAAGACAAAATTGGGCAGGGTATTTAAGTCAATTGGTCAGGATGAAGGCTTGGCTGAGGCTATTGGCATAAATATCGGCTATTACAAAATCTTATGTTTTATGATTAGCGCCGCAATAACAGGGATGGTCGGCGCCTTCTATGCTCATTATTCACGGTTTTTGGGACCGGATATGTTCAGTATTAACGAAGCGGTTGATATGTTGACGATGGTCATTATCGGGGGTATGGGCACGATTGTCGGACCTATCATTGGGGCGATTGTAATCGTTGTTTTGCCGGAGATGATGCGTGGATTGGCTGAATACCGTCAGGTTTTTTTCAGTATCTTCCTGATTGCCACACTTATGTTTATGCCAGGAGGACTGTATGGGCTGTACGGATTCGTTAAGGACAAGATAATGCCTAAAAAACATGACTCATCCGGAAATCCGGTTGGCGGACAGACTCGCGAGGGGGTGGAACAATGATCCTGCAAGTAAAAGAAGTTTCCAAACACTTCGGCGGCTTGAAAGCGGTTAACAACCTGTCATTCACAGTTGCCGACAACTCCATCTGGGGGGTTATCGGACCAAACGGGGCCGGTAAAACCACACTGTTCAACTGTCTTACCGGGACTTACCAGTTAACCTCAGGGGAGATTCTCTTTAATGACGAAAGCATTGCCGGCTTAAAGCCGAGCAAGGTTGCCGAAAAAGGTCTGATCAGAACCTTCCAGGGCAATAAGATATTCCCGGGATTTACAGTATACGAGAATGTCCTGATGGGCGCGGACAGACGTACCCCGACTAAAGCCTGGGAAGAGATTCTCGGTATTAAAAAAGCGAAAAAAATCGAAAAAGAAGCCCACGAAAAGGTTATGGAAATACTTGATTTTCTAGAACTGACGGCTGAAAAGGACTTTCTTGGCAAAAACCTTTCGCATGGCAGTCAACGCCGCTTGGCAATAGCTACGGCCTTGGCCAGCAATCCTAAACTGCTGCTGCTTGACGAACCGGCGACAGGTATGAACCCTGAAGAGACAGCAGATCTTATGGACCATATCAGGAAAATTAACAAAATGGGTATCACGATAGTTTTGATTGAACACGATATGAAACTAGTCATGAATATTTGCGAAAAAATAACAGTTATAAGCTTTGGCGAAAAAATTGCTGAAGGTTCGCCGAAGGAAATTGCCCAGAATAAACAGGTTATCGAAGCCTATTTAGGGAGGGGATCACAATTTTAAAGGTTAGCGAATTGCAGGTCAATTACGGAGCTTCCAGCGCTTTAAAAGGTATCAGCCTTGAGGTTAAAGATGGAGAGATTGTTACCCTGTTGGGCGCTAACGGGGCTGGCAAAACAACCTTACTGAGAACTATCTCCGGCTTGTTAAAACCTAAAAAAGGTACAATTGAATTTAACGGTGCACTTATCTCAGGACTGACCCCGGACATCATAGTGCGGCAAGGTATTTCTCATGTGCCGGAAGGACGGCGTATCTTTACGAAGCTCACTGTCCTCGAAAACTTGGAGATGGGCGCCTTTTCTAGAAACAACAAGCAGGAGTTAGAAGAGGACCTCGAAAAAGTGTTCAAACTTTTCCCTAGGCTAAAAGAGCGTATCTATCAGCGCGGAGGAACCTTCAGCGGCGGCGAGCAGCAAATGTTGGCTATAGCCCGTGCACTCATGGCGCGTCCGAAGTATATTTTGTTTGACGAGCCTTCGATGGGGCTAGCCCCGATAGTCGTAGATGAGATTTTTGATAAGATCGTGCAGTTAAACAAAGAAGAAAAATTGACAGTTTTGCTTGTAGAGCAAAACGCTGCCATGGCCCTAAGTATTGCGCACCGTGGTTATGTACTTGAAACGGGAAGAATAGTCTTAGAGGGTGAGTCCGCCGCACTCATGAATAACGAAGAGGTTAAAAAGGCTTACCTTGGTATCGCCTGATTCGACCGAAGGGAGGAAGTGTCCTGGAGCAGGGGCACGCAAGGGATATGAGTAATAATCAGCTAAAATATGACTTGATAGTAATCGGAGGGGGCCCTGCCGGTTATGTTGCGGCGATAAGGGGAGCCCAGTTGGGCGCCAAGGTATGTCTCATAGAAAAAGGTAAACTCGGAGGGACTTGCCTAAACATTGGCTGTATTCCGACCAAAGCGCTTCATAAAAGCGCCCATATCATCAAGGATTTAAAGAAAGCAGACACCTTTGGTATTAAGGTAAATGGCTATGAAATTGATTTTCCAAAGGTGATGCAAAACAAAGCACAAGTAGTTAAGCAGTTGGTTGATGGTGTCTACTATCTCATCAAAAAGAACAATATCACGCATAAAGTAGGGACTGCCAGCTTTATCGACAAGAATACTGTTAAGGTAAAGGGTCAAGATTCCGAAGAGCAGGTTATTGGTGAGAAAATCTTGATTTGTACCGGCTCGGTCAATGCCTTGCCACCTATACCTGGAATAAATAGCGAAGGGACACTGGATAGTACCTCAGCGCTTGAGCTGCAGCAGATTCCTAAGAGTATGCTCGTGATTGGCGGCGGTGTTATCGGGTGTGAATTTGCTTCAATTTATAAGGCCTATGGCACAGACGTCACTGTCGTCGAGGTTCTCAAAAGCTTGCTGGCCGGACTGGATGAAGAATTAGGGCAAACTCTGCAGAAGGCTATGCAAAAAGATGGTATCAAACTGCTGCTTGACAGCAAAGTAGTCGAAATTACTGATGCGCCTTCAGGCGGTAAGACCGTAACAGTAGTAAGCGGCGGCAAGACAGAAAAGATTGCTGTCGAGAAAGTCCTGGTCGCGGCAGGCCGTAAACCCAATGTTGAGGGACTGGAACTTGATAAAGCAGGGGTTAAAGCAGAGCGACAGGGTATCGTGGCAGACAAATTTATGCAAACCAGTGTACCTAATATTTATGCGGCCGGGGATGTCATCGGTCGTGATATGCTGGCTCATGTAGCCTATGAAGAGGCTGTAATAGCTGTGGAAAATATTATGGGCGCCAAAAGAGCAATGAGCTATGCCGTTGTACCGAAGGCGGTCTTTACGTTCCCGGAAATTGCTTCAGTGGGAATCAGTGAAGCGGAGGCTAAGAAAAACGGACTGCAGGTAGCGATTGGCAAGTTCTCACTGCGTGGGAACGGCAAAGCGCTTACTTTAGGCGAAGCGGAAGGCTTTATCAAGATTATTGCCTCGAAAGAGCACAATGAGATTCTCGGATGGCATATGTTTGGACCCCAGGCTACCGAACTGTTAGCTGAGGCTACGCTGGCTATGAGTATGGAGGCCACTCTCGAAGATGTTGAGGCTGCTATCCATTCCCATCCGAGTATCAGCGAGGCAGTGAAAGAGGCTGTTCTGGACGCGCTCGGCAGAGTACTGCATGCGTAAAGATTTATGATATAATAATACGATTATGTTATAGTAATAGCTGTAGAAAGTGATTAGGCATAAAGCAGATTAATTGCTGCGAAGGGGAGTATTCTGGTTTCTATTCAGAAACTCCCTCGCTGATTCCTTTATTTAAGTACCTTAATTATAGTCAAGGACATGCCTGCCTGATCAAGAGATATTAATAAGGGGAATACGAATATGAAAAAAATAATGATATTGGGCGCCGGCACGATGGGCGCCGGAATTGCCCAGATGGTAGCCCAGGCCGGATATGAAACGCTTTTGCGCGACTTAAGAGATGATCTGCTCGATAGAGGATTTGCTGCGATCACCAAACAGCTGGCCAGACGTGTTGAAAAAGGTGAAATCACTCCTGACGAAAAGGCCGGGATTGAGGCTCGTATCACAAGGACAACAAAGCTTGCAGACGGCAAGGATGCAGACCTTGTTCTGGAAGCTGTTCTGGAAAATCTCGAGTTAAAAAAAGCAGTGTACCGGGAACTGGATGAACTCATGCAACCTAACGCGATTTTTGCCTCCAACACCTCCAGCATCAGCATTACAGCTATTGGCGCGGCAACGAGGCGTCCTGATAAGGTAATCGGGATGCATTTCTTTTATCCTGTACCGATGATGAAGCTTGTCGAAATCATTAAAGGTGCGGCCACATCCATCGAAACCTATGAAACCATCTGTGAGTTGTCCGGAAAATTTGGCAAGACCCCGATGACAGCCGGAGAATCACCTGCCTTTGTCTTTAACCGCCTTATCCTGCCGATGATTAATGAAGCAGCATTTATTCTTTCAGAGGGCACAGCAAGCGCCGAGGATATCGATAAGGCCATGAGGCTTGGCGCCGGACACACGATCGGACCATTGGCTCTCGGCGATGTTATCGGCCTTGATGTTTGTCTTGACGTGCTGAATGTTATGTACACTGAATTTGGCGATAGTAAATTCCGACCATGTCCGCTCATAAAAAAGAAAGTGCGTGCAGGATTTTTAGGACGCAAGACGGGGAAGGGTTTTTTTGTGTACTAGGCGAAAGAATATAACTGCCGGAAAATATTATTGCGGCTTAATATAATAAAAAGGAGGGGGATAAACGGATGCTCTATATTCGTAATGATTCCCATGATCCCCACCACAACCTGGCGCTGGAGGAATATGCCTTTAAAAATCTGGAGCTTGAAGAAAGTATCATTCTCCTTTGGCAAAACGCTCCGTCTGTCATCATCGGAAGATATCAGAATACTGTTGAGGAGATCAACAGTGAATATATCAAAAAGAATAATATTTATGTTGTCAGAAGGATTACCGGCGGCGGGGCTGTTTACCATGATCTTGGCAACCTGAATTTCTCGTTTATTGTCAAGGAAACTCAAAGCGATATTGATTTCCGTAAATTTACCGATCCCGTTATCAAGGCCTTGTCTGAGATTGGTATTGAAGCGAGCCATACCGGACGAAATGATATTGCTATTGACGGCAAAAAATTTTCCGGTAATGCTCAGTGCCATCAAAGGGGCAAAACCCTGCACCATGGCACCATCTTGTTTAATTCCTGTCTGGAGAATGTGCAGGCGGCCCTTAATGTCAAGGCAGATAAAATTGAATCAAAAGGTATTAAATCTGTGCGCAGCAGGGTGACCAACATCCTGGATTATTTAGATAAAAAAGTAACACTGCGGGAATTCCGTGATACCTTGCTAAATTACCTTTTCGAGTGTCAACCGATCAGGGAGTATATACTTACTGCAGCAGACAAAGCAAATATACGGCGGCTCATGGAAGAAAAGTATCTTACCTGGGAGTGGAACTACGGCAATTCACCGGCGTACAATATCATTAAAACCGGGCGTTACCCATCGGGGGGTATCGAGGTGCGCCTGAATGTTGAAAAAGGGATCATCACAGAGTGTAAAATCTATGGCGACTTTTTCAGCAGCGCGGAAGTTGATGAACTGGCCGCGAGATTCGTCGGTGTTAAGTATCGCGAAGAAGATTTGGCTGCGCTGCTTGCAGATGTTGATTTAATTGAATATCTTGGCGCAATTACTCGCGAGGAATTCCTGCAATGTTTATTATATTGAAAACAGATAAGTACCTGCCAAAGTAAATTATGTGCGGAAATATTGTTACTAGGATTGGGAGGAATTGAATTGCGAGGACAAAAAATCCACTATAGCTGGTGGATTATGCTGGCTTGTTGCTTTATCATGGCCTGCGGTCTCGGCATTATTTACAATTGTGCCGGAGTTTTTTTCAAGCCAGTAGGTGATGCTTTGGGCATTAACAGGGGACCAATAAGCCTGTATATGACCTTAATGAATATAATTATGACGCTTTTACTCCCATTCGCCGGGCGGATATTAACCAAATACAGAATAGAATTTGTTGTGTCAATAGCTTTTGTTGTTGACTTTCTTGTTTTTGGATCCTTATCTTTGGCAAAGACCGTTACCTATTTTTATGTCGCTGCTGTAATCCTGGGATTTTGTAATGCCTTCATCTTGCTGTTGCCGGTACCTATTCTCATTAACAACTGGTTTAAAAAGAGGGTAGGGTTTGTTATGGGTGTCGCGCTTGCCTGATCCGGGATCGGCGGTGTGGTTTTCAATACTGTCGGTACCATGATCATCGAAAATTACGGCTGGCAGGCAGGCTATGTTGGGTTAGCCCTGATTGGTGCGGCGCTTGTGCTGCCTTTTACTTTGTTTGTTGTCCGCTCCAAACCGTCTGATCTTGGTCTGCGCCCGTACGGGGAAGAGGACGGTACATGTTTTGCCGACTCTCTGGCAGAGAATGAAACAGGCGTTGCAGGGGCCGGCGGATCGAGTTCGATGGAATGGACACGCTTAAATGTGCGACTGTTTTGGGGGGTTTTAATATTTACCAGTACCTTATCACTTGCCGGGGCGCTTCAACCGCATCTTCCTGCCTATAGCACCTCAATCGGCTTCGCGGCATCCTTCGCTTCCCTGGCGCTTTCTTTGAGTATGCTGGGAGTAATTTTATGCAAGGCTGGCATAGGATATCTCAATGATAAAATAGGTGCGGCCGGGGCAATGATAGTCGGGATTTCAGCGGGCTTGCTCGGGACTGTTTTTTTGTATAATGCCCGGCTCAGCTTGTTAGCGCTGTTTACAGGTTCGTTTTTCTACGGCATTATCGCCTCGCTAGCAGTTGTTTCGACACCCCTGATTGTGAGAATTATTTTTCCGCTCAGACATTATAATGCTATCTACTCACGTGTAACGATGGGTACCACCTTTTTCAGCGCTATAGGGGTGGCTTTTTACGGTTTTTTATTTGACCTGAATAATTCATATCGCCTTAGTTTCGTTTTTATCTACGTTATGACCATAATTGCTCTGATCGCGGGAGCACAAACCATACGAGCCGGACAAAGCCAGAACAGCAAACAAAGTGTGCAATTGTAAAAACTTATCCATACGCTTGCTTGAGAAAAAAGGGTGCTCCGGAAGCTGTTGCTTCTGAAGCACCCTTTGATTACGCAGAGTAAAGACCACCTAAAAATTGATATTAAGATTGATGATACCCACTTTTCTTAAAGCCTGGAAGAGAATAACTACTGCAGGTCCAAAGAAGAGACCAATAAAGCCTGTCAGTACAACGCCAATATACATACTGATCAGTACTGAAAGGGGACTCAAGCCTATGGCGTCCCCTAATATCTTCGGGTCAATGATACGTCGGAGGATAATAATGACGACATACAGGATTATGAGGGCAATGCTCTGAAAGACATCGCCGGTCAAGTATTGATAAATAGCCATCGGAACCATTACAGCGCCTGTCCCTAAGATAGGCATAATATCTACCACTGTCACCAGAAGCGCTGTAGCTGAGGGATAATTCACGCCCAGAATCAAAAAACCAATGAGCACGAAAACATATTCAAACGAACTGATGATGATCTGAGCCCTTAAAAAGCCAAATACTGCGTGGTGCAGATTCTTAAAGACGGTTTCTACGCGCGGGCGGACATGAGGATCGAAATAATTAAGGAAATATTGTTTCTTTTTAGGCAGACGCATACTGATCAAAAACATCGCAATAAACGTAATTACCAATTGCAAAAAGAAATTGGGAACCTTTTTAGCCAGATTAAAAAATATCCCTATTATAGGCTGAAGTAGACCCTCCATAGAGGCGAACAACGTGCCGGCAAACTGTCTGATGCCCTCCTGATATTCCAAAGGCATTCTCATAACAAGGGTTTGATAGCGCTCCCCGAGCACCCCGATGCCTTGGTCGATTTCCTCCAAAAAAGAAATCATCGCTTGCGAAAGCGCGACAGCTTCAGTGGCCACCTTGTAAATAAGCAGGTAACCGACTCCAACAAAAACGACTGTAAACAGCGAGCAGATGATAAATGCGGCATAGATACGCCTTAGTTTCATCTTTTTGCTGAGCAGAAGGACAAGTGGTTCGAGCAAAAGAGCGAGCAAAAAGGCCAGGAGGAAAGGAAATCCAATAGTAAAAAGGGCATATAAAACTAAGATGAAAAGAGCTGCATTAAAGAATGTTTGTATTGGCAAGAGGATATTCCTCCGTTCGAATTTATTACTAAATATATTTTAGCAGATTTGTCCTGAAAATCTAAGTGGTCTATATTCAAATTGCCTATAATTCTTTAGGTTTATTTATAACTGGCACTATGTATGGTGTACGTGTCAGCGGATTATCCAGTATTTTTACATCCACACTAAAGGCATGACTGATGTTTTGAACGAGCAGGACTTCCGCTGATGTCCCCCGGCATAGTACAGTCCCGTCCTTCATAATCATGATTTCATCACAGAATTGCGAGGCCAGATTAATATCATGCAGAACGACCAACACAAGAATACCCTGGCAGGTAAGCTCTTTTAACAGATTTAAAACCTCTACCTGGTATTTGATATCCAGATGAGAGACAGGTTCATCCAAGAGGAGGATTTTCGGCTGCTGTGCCAAAGCGCGGGCAATATATACCCGCTGACGTTCCCCAGTGCTCAGCTCGTTGATGAATCTATTGCGAAATTCCCAGGTATGTGTCAGCGTCATTGAGTTCATGACAGTCTCACGGTCAAGCTCGCCTTCTCTCTGAAATCTTCCGAGATAAGGGGCTCTGCCCATCATGACGAGATCATAGCACGTGAACGAAAAATCACAGGGGATATTTTGTGGTACATAACCGACTGTCTTTGCGCGTTTACGGATGTTCATAGCGAGGATGTTTTCCTGCGCAATGTTGACATTGCCCTGCCAGGGTTTAAAATAGCCCGAAAGGTTCTTGAGCAGGGTTGTTTTTCCACAGCCGTTTGCTCCAATGATACCGACAAGCCGTGCCGAGTCAATCTTAAAATCAATGCCTTTTAAGACCTCGTGAGATTCATAACCACCATAAAGATTGTTTACTTCAAGCAACGCCATAAAATCACATACCCTCGTATTTTGTTTTTGCTTTTATTAAAAGGTAAAGGAAGAAGGGACCGCCAAAAGCGGCAGTAATAATGCCTATCGGAATCTCCGACGGCGAAAGGACAATTCTCGAAAGGGTGTCGGCGAGCATGAGAAAAGCAGCGCCGGAAACAGCACAAAACGGGATAAGGATGCGGTTATCCGATCCGACTAAAAGCCTCGCGATGTGTGGGACGATCAGCCCGACAAAGCCGATAATACCGCCGATAGATACGGCCGTTGCGGTAATAAGCGAGCCTGCAACGAGGATAACCTTTTTAACCAGTTCCGTATTAATGCCGAGGTGTTCGGCAATTTCTTCACCCGTCATAATTGCATTCAAGTCGCGCGCGTAAACATACATTAATATGGCGCCGACGCTGATAATAGGGGCGGAGTAATATACCTGATTCCAGGAAATGAGACTAAATGAACCCATCGTCCAAAAAACGATTCGCGATAACTCATTATGGTTGAGAAGCATCATGAGCGAGATAAAGGCTGATAAAAAAGCGCTGATAGCAATACCGCAAAGCAGCATAGCAGTCATCGAAACCTTGGTACCGGTTCGCGCAATTATGTAGACGATGCTTATGGTCACGATGGCCGTTATAAAAGCGGCCAAGCCGGTGCCAAACATGCCCAATCCCAGAATTATTGCAATTGTCGCGCCAAAAGCTGCGCCGGAAGATACACCGAGGACGTAGGGGTCAGCCATCGGATTGCGAAACAGACCTTGAAAGGCTGCTCCAACTACGGACAGGCCTGCCCCGACAATACCCGCTTCTAGTACCCTCGGCAGCCTTAACGAAACAAGGATAATCCTGCTTGTTACATTGCTTTTCCCCGCTATGATGTTGAATATCTCCTGCGGAGGGATGCGGACAGCCCCGCAGGACACTGCCAGAATGGCAGAAAAAAACAGCAGCAGAATTGACATGATGAAAAAAGTTCGTCGCGATGCTCTCACGTTATCTGAACGCCTCCGGGTGCAAGAATTTAGCAATTTCCTCAAGACCTAGGATAATGCGATAAGCTGGGCGGCTGATAATGTTATCATCGCTGACTACATAAATCAGGTTATTTTTAGCTGCTGTTGTATCCTTATAGCCGGGCATTTTTGCAATACTAAGGGTGTCACCTGCATGTGGCGCGGTAATAATAACCGACGGATTCTTTTCCACAATTTTCTCGACACTGTATTTAACCCAGCCTTGAACATCGGTCGTGATATTTTCCCCACCGCCGAGCGTGATCAGTTCATCAATAAAGGTACCCTTGCCGGCAGTCCAGTTGCCGTTGATATCTACGAGATAAAAAGTTTTTACTTTGGGCAGGTCTTTAACCTTTTTTGTGATCTCATTGAGTCTGTTTTGCATAGTAAGGGCGACTTCGTTGCTTTGTTTTTGCGTATCAGTAATCTGACCTATTTTATTTATTGATTCCATGATTTGATTAAGATTATTGGCCTCCAGGATTGCAACGGTAAAACCGTTTTTCTCCAAGGCCTCAACCTGTTCTTGGCCGGAAAGGTCGGAAGCAAAGATAATATCCGGATTTTCTTTGACAATAGCTTCCAGGTTAGGGCCGTTGAAATCACCGACTTTCGGAAGGCTCTCTACTTCTGCCGGGTAATCATCATAAGCGGTTACGCCAACAACGCGGCTGCCTGCGCCGATCTGAAAGAGGATTTCTGTCGAGCTCGGCGTAAGGGAGATAATACGCTGCGGCATTTTTGCTATAGTAATCTCCCGGCCTTTAAAATCGGTTATTTTCAACGGGTAGACGGTTTTATCCGCTGAAGAAGAGACAATGCCGGGAGAAGAGCGGTCTTGCGATAGTTTGTAGATTTCGAAAGATGAACGGTCACCAAATATAAAAACTAACATAGCTAATACATAGATTGCTATAATCCAACGATATTTTTTTAAATAACCTCTGACACGTTCATCCCTTAAAAATTTCATAAATAGCAGCTCCCTCATAATAAAATAAAAAACCATACCCGGGGGGTTGGCTTATAGTGACTTGCTTAAATCATCTCATGCCTTCCCTCCGAAGGTGAACGATACTCTTTGGGCAGGTCTCCTGGCTTGGCGAATCATCTTTAACCCGGCCTTCCCGGTTTCCCAGTGGCACCATCGGGTCTCATCATCGCTAACAGTAGCGGGGGCTGCAGCGGATTTTCACCGCTTTCCACAACACAAAGAGCATATACAATTGTCATTTACATTATACGGGTAAATTGTACAAATGCAAATAGATATAAAAATTAAACTAAATAATGAGTTATTGAAGTATAACGCAGGATGTATAGTCGTTAGATAATTGAATTGACTAAAAAGTAATATTATGGTAAGAAATGCCTAAAAAACAAGGAAAAACGTGGTAAATGTAGAAATATATAGTTAAACATTAATTAGAGTACAGTACTAGGTTTATTATTTGAAATAAGAAAGGGAAATATTTATATATGTTATCGGTGCTTGATTTAAAATTGCTATTCCAGGTTCTTTCTTTACTACTCTGCTTTTTTATGATCTTATATTTTTTATTGAAAGCTAAAAAAACATCCTTGTTTTACAGCTACATAATCTTTCAGGGTTTAATCGGCATCTGGCTGATTGGGCAGAGAAAGGAAAGTATAATGCAATTGCATTATACAAGGTGATTTAATGTCAATTGAAAAACTTATGCAAATTCTATTCCCTGTTGTAGTTATTTCAATGGTTCTTGCAGGGATAGGTTGGCTTTCACGTTGGTTTGTCTTTCTAAAACCCCAAAAGAAAAAGAGTATGTTAATTTATAGATTCCTTCAAATACTTGGCGTAGTGGTTGTTTCATGCATAATAGTATTATTTATTTTGTAAAAACACGTTAAATAGAGAAAATCATAATGTTCACAGATAGGTGGAACGAAAATTTATTATAAACTTAGAGCATTAGTAGCCGTGCTAGATTTGTCAGTCTAGCTAAGGTTATTTTTATATCCAGCGTTGAAACATACAGGTTGTGTTGCTATTTTCGAGTAGCAGCCGGCCTTTTTTTTTGCTACAATGTTCATGTTGCTGATAAAAAATGTCAATGTTGGCGGTCATGTATGACTGGGAAGGGGAATGTATAATGAGTGAGATGATCAAGGCTGTCATTCTAGGTGTAATCCAGGGGTTGACTGAGTTTCTTCCGGTGAGCAGCAGCGGTCATCTATTAGTGTTCAGAAAACTATTAGGGCTATCCGAAGCAGGACTCTTTCTTGACACCATGCTGCATTTCGGAACCTTGCTGGCTGTGATAGCCGTTTTCTGGCGAGATATCCTCGACATGATAAAAAAGCCTTTCAGTCATCTGACGCTCCTGGTTATCGTTGGAACCATACCAACAGCTATTATTGGGCTTTTTTTCAAGGATTTTTTTGAGGAGCTGGCTGTAAGCGGTGTGACCGTGGGCTGGGAGTTTTTAGCCACCGGGTTTATCATCTGGCTGGCTGACAGGGTCAAGGACAAGGGCAGAAAGGAAATTCGCGATATCTCTTTTGGAGATACGCTGATAGTCGGGACTCTCCAGGGAGTAGCTATTCTCCCTGCTATTTCGCGTTCCGGGCTGACCATAGGCGGGGCATTGTTTCAGGGGATTCACCGGAAGACTGCGGCGCGTTTTTCTTTTTTGTTGTCGATACCGGCAATTATGGGCGCCGTAGTTATTCAGAGCGCTGACCTGCTTGGCGGCAAGGCTGAAGCCATCGGTACGGCGCCGCTGATTATTGGCACGATAGTTTCCGCAGTGACCGGTTATATTGCTGTGAAATGGATGCTCAACGTTATCCAGCGCGGTTCGTTGAGAGGCTTCGCTTACTACGTCTGGATACTCGGGGCAGTAATCATCGTAGCCCAATTCATGGGGAAATTCTAATAACCCAAATCCGCACCATTAGCCCACACCTGCGTACTATGTAATTAAGAAAGGTATGGCGGGAGGGGTTATTTGTGGAGATCATTCAAACGAAAAGAGCCGATCTAAACGGTGATGGTGTAATAGATACTATCTATTTAACAGGGGAAAAAGAAAAACCCCAAGATATCTTCATCAGAAATATTGCCCTGGAGATAGAGGATGGCAAGACGCGAAAGATTACGAAGATAACGTTTAGCAACAATGCCGGGTACAATCCACGGCTGTTCATAGGTGACTTTAATAAAGACAAAATTGACGATGTCATGATTAGCATTGATTCTGGCGGCAGTGGGGGTTTTGGCTTTTATTATATCTATTCCTTTGCCGGAAATATATCCCGCATGCTATTTGATAACGAGGAATTTAATCAGGAATTCAAGTATGACGTAATATATAAAGAGGGCTGCAAGGTACAAGTTTACAGCTACCAGTTAAAGAAAACGTATATTATTGACGTCAGTGAAAAGCAAAAGGGAATTTATGCTGAGATTTACAATAAGAACTGCAAGCTGCTCAAACCAACCAGCGGCTTCGTTCCTGGGTTGAACAACCTCTATCCTCTAGCAACAGACGAACCGGGCAGCTATAACCTGCTGGCGATCTCACGGGTCATTGGTTTATACGGCGCCGACACTCTCGGTTATCTCGAAACTGTTCTCGAGTGGAACGGCACTAAGTTTGTTCCGCGTACGGAGACGTTAAAAATAAACTAAGCAAGCTTTGTCAATGAACCCCGAATTGAGATATAATGTATCAGGTGACAATAAAAAAAAAGAGGTGAAAATATGCCGAAACGTAATGACATTAATAAAATATTGATAATCGGTTCCGGCCCCATCATCATTGGACAAGCCTGCGAGTTCGACTATTCCGGCACCCAGGCCTGCAAAGCCCTGCGGAAGCTAGGGTACAAAATTGTTCTGGTGAACTCCAACCCGGCAACTATCATGACAGATCCGGAAATGGCCGATGTAACATATATAGAGCCTCTCAATGTCAAACGGCTTACCGAGATAATAGAAAAGGAGCGTCCTGACGCCTTGCTGCCCAATCTCGGCGGCCAATCCGGCCTGAATCTCAGCTCGGAACTCGCAAAAGCCGGAGTGCTTGAAAAGTATGGGGTTCAAGTAATAGGCGTTCAACTCGATGCTATTGAGCGCGGCGAAGACCGCATTGCTTTCAAGGAAACGATGAAACGGCTAGGCATCGAAATGCCGCGCAGTAATCCTGCGTACACGGTAGAAGAAGCCGAAGTAATAGCGCGCGAACTTGGCTACCCGGTAGTTATCCGGCCGGCTTATACAATGGGTGGTACCGGCGGCGGGCTTGTCTATAATGTCGAGGAATTGAAAACCATTGCAACCCGCGGAATCGCTGCAAGTCTGGTCGGGCAAATCCTTGTCGAAGAATCCGTACTCGGCTGGGAAGAGCTCGAGCTGGAAGTAGTTCGTGATGCTAAGAATCAGATGATTACAGTATGTTTTATTGAAAATATAGATGCTATGGGCGTACATACCGGGGACTCTTTTTGTGCGGCTCCGATGCTGACCATCAGCGCCGAACTGCAAAAACGGCTGCAGAAACACTCTTATGACATCGTCGAGGCTATTCAGGTAATAGGCGGTACGAATGTCCAGTTTGCGCATGACCCTGAAACCGGGCGCGTCGTAGTAATAGAGATAAATCCCAGAACTTCGCGTTCTTCGGCGCTGGCCTCGAAAGCGACAGGGTTTCCGATTGCCATGATTTCGACGATGCTCGCAGCAGGCATGACTCTTGACGAGATTCCGTACTGGAGGGATGGAACCCTCGATAAATATACGCCTTCGGGTGATTATGTCGTCATCAAGTTCGCCCGCTGGGCCTTTGAAAAATTTAAGGGAGCACAGGATAAGCTCGGTACTCAGATGAGGGCAGTCGGCGAGGTTATGAGTATTGGCAAGAACTACAAGGAGGCCTTTCAGAAGTCTATCCGTTCACTCGAAAACGGTCGCTATGGACTGGGTTTTGCGAAGGACTTCCATAAACGTTCGCTCGAAGAATTAATGAAAATGCTCATAGAGCCGTCAAGTGAGCGCCAATTCATCATGTATGAAGCCCTGCGCA
>DIVP01000043.1 GCA_002422465.1 Peptococcaceae bacterium UBA6129
AATACGGTAATGGTTCATATCCGGCATTTAAGAGAAAAAATGCACGACAGCGCGGAACATCCCAAATATATCAAAACTGTATGGGGGGTTGGCTATAAAATTGAAAAGTAAGAGAAAAAATGATTATTCGAAATTAAAAAGGAAAGTATTTGTTCAAATGCTCCTTATTGTTTTTGCCGCCGCTGCAATTGTTATCTTCCTGCGTTTTACAATTCAAGAACGCTTTAGTTTTGGAGATACTATTGTACGCTTTTTAATGAATACATTTCATATGCGTGACAGAGATGCTCAAACAATTTATCATTATGCATTTCTTAGCAATATTGAAATCATTACACTTGTAGTGGTTCTTATATTTTTAGTGATATTACTTAGATTTTCAATTTCATGGTTTACCAAGTATTTTGGTGAGGTCAGCGCTGGAATGGATAAACTTGCTGGGGAATCCGATGAAGAAATTACATTATCGCCGGAATTGGATTTTATGGAAAAGAAGCTAAATCAGATAAAAAACAACTTAGAGAAACAAAAGAAGGCTGCTCTTGATGCCGAGCAACGCAAGAATGATTTAGTAGTTTACCTGGCTCATGATATAAAAACACCTCTGACCTCTGTTATAGGATACTTAAGTCTTCTGGATGAAGCTCCTGATATGCCTCCTGAACAGAAAGCAAAATATGTCGGCATTACCTTGGAAAAAGCTTATCGATTAGAGCAGCTTATAAATGAGTTTTTTGAGATCACAAGATTTAATCTTCAAACTATTGTTTTGAATAAAGAAAAAATCAATTTACTGTTCATGCTCCAGCAGATGGCAGACGAATTCTATCCAATGCTGACTCCACAGGAAAAGCAGATGTCCGTCAATGTACCAGACGGCCTTACACTGTGGGGAGACGCAGACAAACTGGCCCGTGTATTCAATAACATCCTGAAAAACGCGATAGCCTACAGTTATGAAAACAGCGTCATTGATATTTCCGGCGAGCAGCAAGACAAAAATATTATTATAACTTTTACGAATCAAGGTAATCCTATCCCACGAGAAAAACTGGAAACGATATTTGAGAAATTTTTTCGACTGGACACATCCCGTTCTACCAACACAGGCGGTGCCGGGCTTGGACTGGCTATTGCCAAAGAAATCGTAAACGCGCATGGAGGCAATATTTTCGTGCAAAGCAATACAGAAAAGACGGTCTTTACTGTCGTACTTCCACAAAAGAAAGAAGAGGACAAGTTATTTGCTTAAGTCAGATAGCTTGTCCTTTTGTAATTTAATTAAATATAGATCTTAAAAATGGGTAAATCAAAAAAGGGTTATACACAAAGAACATACCGGCGAATGCGCTAGCCATATAAAAATATGCTTCTTCACGAAGGAGCAAGGGAATTTTTTCGATATTGGTAGTTCGGACAGAAATCTTGTCCTGCAATTTTGATAAATGTTCTTTCAGCAACCTAAATATTACCCATCCGATTAACGCTCCGAGAGTATTCATCAGTAAATCATCAATATCCGTTACTCTATTTCTATTGAACAATTGACTCAATTCTATGATAAGAGAGAATGTAATACCGGATAATGCTGTTTTCCATAACACTTCATACTTTTTCCAAATACATGGAAGCATAAATCCAAGAGGTATAAAAAGTAATATATTTTCTATATATGGGCGGACACCCACTGTAATCCAACGAAAAGGAATCAGATTAATCTCATCCGGTGGAAAATTCAACCCCTTTGGTGTTATTATTCCAAAGCTGTTATGAACAATATCCCTTAAGATGGTAAAGATACCAGTAAAACTAAGCACTCCAGTAAGGTAGTACACAAAGATATATACGATTACAATATGTTCTATTGACAGTTTATAGCCAATCTTTTTGCTTTGAGAGGTCAGTAGTATATGGTATGGAATCAAGAATGGCAAAGTACTAATAACCCATGTAATCGACACTATAATAAATACTAAAATCGTAATGATCACTAAATTCACCTCCGTTGTAATTAACTTGTTTATTATAGGATATCTAAAAAAGAAATATCTTAATAAAACCTTAAGATATGGTGATTTTCTCCTTAATAAGTTTTATTCCCGAGATAAGAAAATCTTAAGAAATTCATAAGCTGGAATTCCAACATAGCTCCTTGTTCTGTGGTTGAATAATATCAGCACAGAATAAGGAGTTGTTTTATATGGTACGAAAAGTAAAAAAGAAAAAGCCAGGAATACGCATATTTGTAGCACTTCTGCTGATGGTTGTCATTGCTTTTTTTGTTTACAAATCCAGCATCGCTCCAGGAAACCATCACATATTTGAGAAAGAATATGACGATAAAACCTCGCCATATTCTTCTTTAAAGATAACACCCGATTCCTCTCTTTCTATATCTTCCGACAAGCTGAACAGCCCTAATGCGATTCTGATCCGTTTAAAAGATCATACCATCCTGATGCAAAAAAATAGCGAAGAAAAAATCTATCCTGCTTCTTTGACTAAGATGATGACAGCCATTGTTGCGATAGAAGAATTACCTGATCTGAAGGAAGAAATCAAACTTACCAATTCTACGTTTCAGGGATTATACGAAACAGATGCATCAATGGCAGGTTTCCAGCCGGGCGAGCAAGTCAGGGCAATCAATCTGCTATACGGAGTAATGCTGCCGAGCGGCGCGGAGTGTTGTATTGGACTTGCTGATCAGATTGCGGGATCAGAGCAGAATTTTGTAAAACTAATGAATCAAAAGGCGGCGGATCTTGGCATGAAAAATACCCATTTTGAAAATGCGACTGGACTTCACAATGTAAACCACTACACAACAGTCAAAGATCTGGCTATTCTTCTAAGCTATGCTTTGCAAAATGATACTTTCCGGGAGATTTTTACTTCATTCCGTCATTCTACACAATCTACTAATAAACACCCTGGCGGGATAACCTTTTACAGTACCCTGTTTGAAGACCTCAACAATCAAAACATTATTAATGGGGAAATTTTAGGGGGAAAAACTGGATATACCGATGAGGCCGGTCTATGTCTCGCGAGTCTCGCCAAAGTGGGTAAACAAGAATATATTCTGATTTCAGCCGGTGCGAAAGGGGATCACCATTCGGAACAGTATAATATTACCGATGCATTAGCTGTATACAACAGCATAGGAAAATAATAAGTTTTTCATAAGAATTTATTAAGATTTTGATAAGCAAAAATTCCAATTTAGCCTGCCTGAAGGTACAAAGAAAAATAATCTTCTATACCAAGATGCACATTGACCGGAATCGCTATGCAAAAACAAAGGGTCCAGAGCTTTTGCCTTTTTGTATATATGAAACCAAATCGAAGCTTCTAAATGACAGTAGACAGAATAAATTAAACGAGAATGACAAAAATCGAATAGAGAACTGTGCCGGGTGAAAAAGGAATTCCTTGAACGATGGAGAAAATAGCCGTAGGGTGAGATGAAAATATGGGCGGTAAATTGTTAAAACCAAAACTACTGCGGCGGAAGCGTATCCACAAAATACTGGAAGGGATATTTCAAGTCCCGCTTTTTCTGCTGCTCTCTTCTATGGGCTACGGGAAGACAACGGCAGTAAAAGATTTCCTTAACTCCCAAAGGAACTTTCGCTACGCCTGGCTGTCTTTAAACAGCGGGGAAGATGACGAACTGTGGATGTGGCAGAAATTTTGTCAAAGCCTGGCAGACCTAAACCCGGAGCTGGCCAAACGCTTGGCCGGGTACGGATTTCCGCAAACCACAGTAGATCTGGAACGTATCCTTGATCTTATAAAAAATATGCTGGCAGAGCGTACAATTATAGTCATAGATGATTACCATGAAAACAGAAGCGAGCTTATGGACCGCTTGCTTACTTTCTTCGTCCGGGCTGCTATTCATAATCTGCATATAGTGCTGATCAGCCGCACCCTTCCGAAGATCCCGGTAGAGGAGTTAGCCTTGAAGGGTCTGTGCATCGAGCTTTCCCAGGACAGCTTTGAGTTTAACAAGGAAGAAACAGGTGAGCTGTTTGCCCAAAACGGATTCCCGCTTACACCGGAGGAACTAAAGCTGTTGTATATAAACACTGACGGTTGGGCGGCCGCTATCTACCTGGCTCTGCTCAAATATGCCGAGGATAAAAAAATTGAGGATATCAGGGACGTCACACGGCTGATGAAGACGGCTGTCTACGATAAATTTAACAGGGAAACACAGGATATCCTGCTAAAGCTTTCCCTTTTGGACAGCTTCACCCTGGATGGGGCTATTTTTGTGACGGAAAATCAAAGAGCAGGCGAGCTGATCCACGGAATTGCTGCGAATAACTGCTTTTTACGATATGACAATAAAAACAGAGTTTACGCCATACATGCCATCTTAAAAGCAATGCTGAATGAGTTGTTTGCCATTTCAGATCTGGATAAATACTCTCTGCTTGACCGCTGCGGCGATTATTGCGTCAGAATGGACAAGTGTATCGAAGCCATCAACTTTTACCGTGAGGCGGGCTCATTCAGAAAAATTCTGGATATTTTTGAACGCCCTGGTTCCACGGAAGTTTTTGATAGGGCTCCCCAGACTGTGGTCAGAGCTTTTACCGACATGGACAAAGTCCTTAAGCTTTCCCGCCCGCTGGCTTACCTCACCTACATTTACTCTTATCTTGGAGTAATAGATCCCGAGGAAGGAGCCCGTATGCTATACGAAGCCAAAGCATATTACGAGGCGGAACAAAACCTGGTGGACAAAGAGCAAATCCTGGGAGAAATTGCCCTGGCGGAAAGCGTGCTGCAATTTAACGACGCGCCGCGTATGTGCGAATACCAGAAAAAAGCCTACGATATGTTTGACGGAACCAGTTCCCGCATTTCCAACGCCACCGAGAACTTTACCTTTGGCTTGCCCCATACCCTTTATCTCTACCACCGGGAAGGGGGCGCACTGCTGTCTCTGGTGGAGGCTATCGAAAAAAACATCAATTATTTCAACCATGTGACCAACGGCTGCGGGACGGGCTTCGAGCACGCGGCCCGCGCGGAATATTGTCTGGAAACAGGCGACCTGGTCCAGGCCGAACTGGCAGCATATAAAACGATTTTCAAAGCCAAAACAAAGAATCAACTGTGTCTGGTCATCTGCGGCAGTCTCTGCCTGGCCCGCCTGGCCATTCTGCACAACAAACCGCAGGAGGCCCTGTCCGGACTTAGCGCGCTTAAGCCTGAAATTGAAGCCGACGGCAATCCCTTTTTGCTAAATTGCCTGGATATAGCCACAGGCTTCATCGCCGGCCTGTTGGGGAATCTGGAGCAGATCCCCAGGTGGCTTAAGGAAGGGGCCCTGTCCAACGGTAATATCTTTTACCAGGGCATGGGCATCAGCTATATCGTGAGCGGCAAGGCAGCAATCCTCAGACAAAGCTATGCGGAACTGGAAGTCATCGTGGAAACCATGCGGGAAACCTATCTTCCCCATAATCACATCTTTGGCCTCATCTATGCCGGGATATATGGGACAATAGCCAAAAAACACCTGCACGGAGAAGCGGCAGCCCAAAAAAAGCTGTGCCCAATCATAGAACTGGCACAGGCCGATGGGATCGTCACCCCTTTTGCCGAAAACCTGCCGGAGCTGGTTTCCCTTCTAAAAAAGTATAAAAAGGACCAGGATGACCCCTGGCTGGAGGAGGTATTACAATTAGGCGGAGAGTACATGAAAGCCCTGGAAAATACTGAGGGAACGGAATTGCCGGAATCTCTGACTGGCAGGGAGATTGACGTGTTGGTTTTGCTCTCCGATGGTTTTTCCAAAATCGAAATTGCCGAAAAACTTTATCTTTCTCCCAACACAGTAAAAAGGCATCTGCAGAACATATACGCTAAGCTGGGCGCCGACAACAAGACCCTGGCGATTAAAAAAGCCCAAGAGCTGAAAATAATTATGTGAAAAATGGTACTTTTGGGTGAGCCCAAAATAAAAAAACCTCCTATACTTTTAAGTATAAGGGGCTTTTTTTGCGCCAAATTGAGACTACCAAAGGAACGATGAAAATGAGTAAAATGCGCTCGGTACGGCTTACGGAGGATTATAAAATCGCCGTGGAGCTGGAGAACGGCTCCAGCTTCGTCTACAACCTGGGACCCAAGCTGCAGACAGCGCGCTTCGCGGCTCTGTCCGACAAGGAATTCTTCCAAAAGGGCCGCCTCGTCGGCGAGGACTGCATCAAATGGAGCGACAGCCTGATGCTCTATGCCTACGAGATGCTGGACGGCATGAAAAGGTAAGAGGAGTGAGAAAATGATACTGAAAACCGGAACAATAACAAGAAGGAAAATTTTAGCGCTGTTGCTGATAGCGGTGATGGTATTCAGCCTGCTGCCAGCAGGTGTCCAAGCTGCGGAAGGCGGCGGCACGCTGCTGATCCCGTCCGGAGATTATACGATCTCGGCTGACGGGACCTACCGGCTGGCCAACGGCTACAGCGGCATCATCACCATTGCCTCTCGCGCCTACGGGGTGACGGTGATAGGTTCAGCGGACGGGAAAAACCATCCGGGTACGAGCATTAAAGTCGCGGAAAGGCCGCTGCCTCTTCAGCTGATCATCGAGGACCTTAAGCTTACCGCGCCGGAAGGCAAGCCCGGGATAGACTTTGGCAATGCTCCGGGCATAAACTATGAAAAGTGGCCTTATAATCTAAACAACGCCGAGCAGCCGGCTCCTTACTCCCTGGCTGACCTGCTTCGTATCGGCGGGGAATGCAGCGTGACCGGGGGCAAGGACAGAGCAGGCGTCTATGTGGGAGAAGGGGTTCGGCTGACAATCGATAAAGCTCCCGACCGGACTGACGCCCAGGCTCGCCTTGACGCTGTGGGAGGTGAGATGGGGTCCGGTATCGGCGGCGACCGGGGATTGAGCGGCGGCTCCGTTACTATTGACGGCGGCACGATTATCGCAACCGGAGGTGCTCAGGGAGCAGGACTCGGCGGCCTCGCTGGAGCTATTACCATCAACGGCGGTACGGTTACGGCAACAGGCGGCACGTATGCTCCAGGCCTTGGCAATATTTTTCTCGCCACCGGCAATGCAATATCTTATCTTGCTGAAAGGTATAATCTGCCTATGGAAGCAGTATTTAACATTTCTTCTGTTCTACCGGGAGAAACCATTATCATCAACGGCGGTACGGTTACCGCAGTCGGTAACAGCGAAGCGGGTATTTCCGCAATGGGAGGGCTCAGATTAAATCAATATATGAGCGAAGCTAATATGATGTTTGGTACTAGAAAACATAGCTTAGGCAAACTAACCGTTAACGGCGGCTCGGTTACGGCGCGCGGGAGCGGTGAAACGGATATGAAACCGGGCATCAGCGGCAGATGGATAGAAATAAACGCCGGCCTAGTATCCGCATTTAGCGGCAATGGCCCCGGAATCAACGGGGTTACAACGGCGATCAACGGCGGAACGGTTATGGCCTCGGGCGGCAGTTCTGCTAATGAGTTTCAAGAATTTATAAATAATGGTCTTGGTCAACTCAAAGACATGATGAATTCGTCGGAGGATACTGAGATTTCTGAGGAGGTTTCCAATGCCTTTGAAGCATTAAACGATACGTTCAGTTCCATGGTCGATATGCTTTTTGGCGGATTATTCGGCTCCGGCGGGAGCGGGGGAGGAGCCGGCATTGGTTTATGGCCGGGAGACAGCCTGATTATAAATGACGGTATCGTTATAGCCCGGGGAGGACCGTCTTCGGCCGGTATCGGCGGGAGTGTTATAGGAGGCATGGCGGGCTTGTTTGCCGGTTCCATGAATATCGACTTTACTCCCGGTCCCATCACCATTAACGGAGGTCTGGTTTCGGCAACGGGCGGCAGTAGCGGAGCTGGCATCGGCGGCGGTTACAAACAAAAAACGGAGAGGATTACCATAAGCGGGAATCCCACTGTAATTGCAACCCTCGGCAGCGCCGGCGCCCAGGATATCGGGTCCGGGGAAGGGGGCCCCTTAACTGCTGCGCTTCTGAAAAATCCTTTGGGCAAAGAGCTTTCCTACATAAGGCTAGAGGTTAAAAACAAAACGACCGGGCAACCCCTGCCGGATAAAAAAGTCACGGTGGACGGCATACCCTATTTTACCAATAAGGACGGTCTGCTCGGCTTTTTCGCGCCCCGGACAACCGAGGCTCCGTCGGGTGGGAAAGGACATTCCGCGCCCGCCAAGATTATGGTTACAGCCCTCGCCTGCTCAGCTTTTCCGGGCGCTGCCACGGAAATTATTCCCCGGGAGCAGAACATCAGGGTTGCAATCGATTTGGACTTCTACCTGCAAAACATAGTCATGCAAGGGATAAGCGAGGATAGTCCCAATGGCGTACTCCTTCAGCCGGTTCCGGCCTTTGACCCCCGGCAGGCGAACTACACCCTGGAGGCGGCAAACGAGATCAAGAACCTTAAAGTTATCCCGGAAAGAGTGGCGGGCGACGCTGCTACAGCCATTCAGGTCAACGGCATTCAGGTGCAATCAGGCGAGGCGGCGCTTATTACCCTGCAAATTGGTGAAAACAATATCCTGGTTACGGTAATTCTCCCCGCCGAGGAGTGGGCCGCCGGAGCTTTACCCATGAAGAAAGAGTATCTTATTAAAGTCAACCGGGCCAACATGAGGAATCTTCCCCCCCTTGTTTTGCGGGAATCCAATCAGCCCCTTGACGAAGGGGGCGTTTTCCGGGCCCGCTATGCGCTGGAAATGCCCGTGCGTGTGAGCGCCGCACAAACACAGATTACAACAATAAACAATAACATTCCTACGCCCGGTCCGGGTTACGGCGGGAAACCCGTGCCCAGTCTGCCGGACGGAGACCTGGACGGGGATCTGGCGGGGTACGGTGGACTATGGCGACGGTTCGGCTCCCCAAGCCATCGACCTGCGGGAGGACGGCTCCTTTGACCTGGAGCACCGCTACGGATTGGGCGGAGATTATCCCGTAAAAATAGCCCTGGCTTACGAAGATTCGGGGCTAGTGACCGGAAGCCTGAACGTGAAGGTTAACTGCGTCGCGCCGCAGCTTCTGGGAGCGGACATTGCGGGCGATCCTTTCGAGGAAGGGGGAGCGCGCGTTGATAAAAACGTGGACATTAACGAAGGCGACCTTCTAGTCCTAAAAGGTTCAGTGTCAGACCCTGGCGACAACCTTTGGACCGTGACCCTGGATTCTCACGATGCTCTGGGGTCGTTGGAGGTACCGCTTAGGACCGATAAAACATTTATCGTCCAGAAAACCATTTATGACCCGGGATTCGTCCTTATTGGCAATAGGATAGGCAAGCCTACTTTCCATTACCTGGATCTTTTGGTCCGGGACAACACCGGCTTGACAGGAGCGCGCCGCCTCAAGGTTAATGTGAAAAATGTGGCTCCCTCCGTTCTAGCCCACGGAATGCCGCTGGCCCAGCGGGGGCTTGTCTTCAGCGGAGCAGGTTCCTTTAGCGACCCCGGTCGGGACAGCTGGCAGGCCAGCGTGGACTATGGGGACGGCAGCGGGTCGCAGGCTTTACCTCTGAATGCTGATAAAACCTTTTCGCTGGATCATGTCTATATGCAGACAGGCAATTTCACCGTTGCCGTGCGGGTGAAAGACCAGGATGGGGGCGTGGGTACGGCCTCCTTCCCGGTGAAAGTGAAAGACTACCTCTTTGAGTTGGAAGCGGGAGCGGATACGTCCATAAATGAAGGGGAGGCCCTGATCCGAAGCGTCCCCGTGCGGGGCCAGGCAGCTAAGGTACAGAAAATCACCGTAGACTACGGCGATGGATCTGCTGTCGAGACGCTAGCCCTGAGTCCTGTGAATCAGCCCCGGACGCAAAAGCTGGGTGAGGTTGCGGTTCCGGTTTGGGATATTCCGAGCGCCCATATCGAATACTTACCGGTTATCGGTCAGCTCAACCTCAACCATACTTATGCAGACAACGGAAATTATACCGTAACCGTGAAGCTGACCGATACAGACGGGGATATTTACGAGGACAGCTTCCAGGCGGAGGCAGTCAATGTGGCCCCGGTGGTCGGCATCAAGAGCGGCACGGATTATGGGACAATGGAGACCTTCACCTTGACCGGCTCTTTTAACGACCCCGGCTCCGATAGTTGGACTGGTACCGTTGATTTCGGCGACGGCGGCGACGTTAGGGAACTGAGGCTGAATGATGATAAGACCTTCAGCGTCAGCCATAGTTACAATTCTCCGGGGTCTTACACCATCACCGTGACCGTAAGCGACGACGATGGGGGCATAGGTCAGGTCACACAACAGGTATCGGTTAGGTCTAGAGGCAGTTCAATTTCTAGTGATGCTTCCCTTTATTCTTTGGCAGGCATCCTTAACCTGCAGCAGAATGATGGTGTACACGAGGGTGACGGTTTTATTTCGGATTGCCTTGTATACACGTGCAGCGGTGCTTTTATGGCGACGCCATTAAAAGTTACTGCTCATCCTGGGGCTGCTATAACATATATCATTGATGGAGGGGCCGCTCAAAATCTTCCGCAATGCCCACCGAACCTACAGACGATGGTCAATGTGGGAGTGGGATCGACTTTGAAAATAAAAGTAACTGCACAAGACGGTGCCACAACCAGGGAATATACAATTGTTCATATCTAATTGGTGATAACGGGTGTATCAGAGCAGAATGATATTTAGCAGTTGGTGCCGGTTAAAAAGCAAATAGATAGTTAATTAATGTAATTGATCCCAGCCTCGCTGGGATTTTTTCTTTTATCTTGGCTAAAATATTACTATATATCTTTTTTCTAAGGGAGGTGATGCCCATGACAATTACAAAAGTACCCAATAGATTGGCCCAGGAAAAGTCTCCTTACCTGCTTCAGCACGCATACAATCCCGTAGATTGGTACCCCTGAGGAGAAGAAGCATTTTCTAAAGCCAAAGAGGAAGAGAAGCCTATCTTTCTATCTATTGAGTATTCTTAGGAATGGTAAAAATTCCACCTGCCACTGGTGTCAGATTCATAAAAGCATGTAACTGATAATATAGGTGACCTAACCCCAATTTTTATGCCATTATGAATATTGGTTCGATAAAAAGCTGGCTATTGTAATATGTGGAGATCATATTAAGTATACTGATATAAACGGATTGAGATGGTGGGGGTTATGTGGTCGTTACTCCTGATGTACCTGATTTACCATATACACTACATAATGGAATAAAATATTTTGAGCTTGTTGCTGAAACTGTAAAACGTGAAATACTTCCAGGATTATTTATCAATGTTTGGGGATATAACGGAAGTATGCCGGGACCGACTATTCAGGTTTATCCAGGAGACTATATAAACATCCGGGTCATAAACAGGCTGCCGGAGGCGACAAGCGTACACTGGCACGGCCTTGATGTGCCCAATGTCATGGACGGGGTGCCGAATGTCGAGCCTTCGCCTAAAATAGATCCTGGAAAAAATTTTGACTATCATTTCAAAATAGTGAATCCACCAGGTACGCACATGTATCATACTCATTTTCATACATCCATGCAGGAAATGAAGGGCCTTGGGGGTGCTTTTATCATTCTGGAGCCAACCTCGGCCAGTTATATTCATCGGGACTTTTTTATAATGTTGCAGGAATTTCATGTAAACGGCCTGAAGGTAGGCGAAGTAACACCGGGTATTTACGATATTGATCCTATGAGCGACGATTTTAATTTTTTTACTATGAATGGAAAATGTTTTCCATATACAACACCGCTTATACTTAAAATGGGAGAAAACGTCAAAATCAGACTTGGCAATATTGTGCATGGAGCCCATCCGATCCACATTCATGGACACCAGTTCGTTGTTTCGGCTAGCGATGGTAATAATATACCTATTCAGAACCGGCTTATAAAAACAACTATAAACGTAGCATCAGGGGAGACCTATGACGTTGAGTTTATGACGAATAATCCAGGCACATGGCCTTTTCACTGCCACATACCACACCACATGTCAAATAACATGCAAAAACCGATGGGTGGAATGTCTACGGTTATTATCTATCAGCAATAAAGATGTTTTAATAGGATAAATAAAGAAACAGCCATGGGATATGTCCATGACTGTTCTTTTTGTTTACTGCAGATCCATTGTTATCGGTATTGTTACCGGCTGACCCATTGGCAGCATGTTAGGCGATAAGCCGGGATTAAGCTGCAGAATATTCTGTTCGGATATGTTGTATAACTTAGCAAGGCTTTGGATAGAATCTCCGCTTTTTACCTTATATTTCATTTTCTCAATACGCCGGTTGCCGAGCCAGGCTACGTTTTTCAAATAACTATCAAGTTCAACTTGTGTATTGTATGAAATAACGTCCGTACCTCCGGCAATATATCCATGCATGAAGGGAGGCTTGGCCATCCCGGTAGACGGGTTGACACTGTCGATGTATGTCTTTATTTCATTAGGAACACTGTCTTTATTAATGAGTAGCATAGGGGCGTGTTTGCCGGTATGGGCAAGTATCGAGCTGCATACTCCGTGCTGCCAGTTATCCTTGTTGCAGAAAGTTAGGGAATAGCCCTGCTTTTGATAGCTGTCCCAACCAAACATTGTTGTCGTATCATAAAACTTTATGAAGTTGACACTGGTTTCATAGACACTATTACCTTGAATCCTTTGAATATTAATGGAGTTTTTTATAGCTTTGATTTCCTTCACAATATCAAAAGCAATGGAACTGCTGCCGCCTAAAACATAAATATTTGTTATATTGTTTTGCTTGATTAGATCTACAGTTTTTGAAGGCAGTCCATTTTTATTGGTATAGATGATAGGGGTTGCCATATGGGCGGCCCAAGCACATGCAAGCATGGACTCTTCGTAGGCATCAACAGAGACAATCACTATTTCCATCGGCTTCTTCAAAAAATTATAGATTTTGACTGCGCATTCAATAGGGTCACTTGATGGGATATTAAAAGTATTCAGGCCTAAAACCTTAATGCTTTGCTCAATGGAATTTGCTAAATCCCCTATAATGAACACCTTATCACGGGGAGATAACCGTTTTAATTCCATTTCCACTCTTTTGTCCAGCGAATTTCTATCTGTAAGAAGGATGGGAGCATTATGGGGAAAATGAATGAGTGCTGCCGCCGGTATAGCAAATCTATAATCGTCTTTATCGGCAAGTATTACTGCATTTGGTCTGTTTCCCGGTTTTGTCGCATGGTATATATATTGGGACAAAGTTATGGAATAATCAACAGGGTCATTGGATGCTTCAATTCTTGTGGTATAAATAGGGCTTGCTAGCCAAACTC
>DIVP01000023.1 GCA_002422465.1 Peptococcaceae bacterium UBA6129
AAATCGACGCCCTTTAGCCCACTGTCGATCATCCTGTTTACTGCGTTACTGCCCCCTCCGCCAACACCAATAACCTTAATCCTGGCGTTTTGCTGTATATCTGTCTCAAACTCAAGCATCAGGTCTTATCCTCCTTCTTCTACTCCGGCACCAGTTTTATAGTTTATTACTATGTTTTTCTATGCTAATATGCTTATTCCACAGTCATCTGGGTTTTCCCTTTTTTTTACTAAAATTTTTCAGCTTTTTCGTTTAATAACCGGTGAAGTGTCATACCGTAAATCAATATAATCAACAGTCTGGCTGTTTATTATCATTTCATTTTCTACAAGCAACTGCTGCATAATTTGTATTTTTCGTTCCAATTCCTCAGGTTTCCCGAACCGCACTTCGACACCCTGAATAGTTTTTAAAGAAAGGGACTCCGGTGAAGCTGCAATAATCTCGGCAACGCTCTCCAGAATAGAACGATCCATTAACTCTATAAGCTTTAATGCTGTTGCTAAACCTGGAGAATTAAGCTTTGTACCCGGCCTATCCTGTTCTTGCAGCGCTACTCCACTGATAACAGGTAACTGGTCCGAACCACCATACTCCGTCGTTTTTTGAAGATACACGCCTTCATTATCGACCTCCACAAAGCCATCCTGGGCGATAACCCTGGCTACCGTTATTCGTTCGGTTACCACGACGCTGATAGTACCAGGCAATTCTCTTTTTATCTCTACGTTTTTAATAACGGGATACATTTCTATTTTTACTGTGGCCGCGTTTACATCCAATCTAAACAGATTTGTTCCAAGAGCAAGTCCGGTCTGTTCAATAATCTCTTCATCAGATAAAGCAGTGTTGCCTTCAATGTTTATGTATTGCAGCGCAAAAAAAGCTGAGTTAATAAAAAAATATCCTGCGAGTAAACAGCAAAACAATAATAACAGCCACAAGCCAAAAACGGGTGCAACCTTTCTTCTCTTTCCCCGTATGCGCCTGGTATTTCTTGTCCTCTCAGCCTGAGACACTCTTTTCTCTCCCACTCCCGCAAAGAATAAATAGGTTTTAATTCAGTTAAAGCTTGAACTCGATTAATTATAGCATAAAAAAAGAAAAGGCTAAAGCCTTCCTTTCCCACCATTTACGCGTAATATTTGCACTCCGAGACTGCGCAGCTTCTGCTCTAAATTCTCATATCCTCTGTCAATATGATGAACCTCCCCAATAACAGTAGCTCCTTCGGCAACTAAGCCGGCTGTAACCAGGGCAGCTCCCGCGCGCAGATCAGACGACTCGACATAAGCTCCGCTGAGTCTTTTGACCCCCTTTATGATGGCAGCGCGTCCTTCTACCCGGATATCTGCGCCCATACGCCGAAATTCGTCTACATGCTTAAACCTGTTCTCAAACACCGTTTCACTTATGATAGAGGTACCCTCCGCGACAGCAGTCAGCGCCATTAGCTGTGCCTGCATATCAGTCGGGAAACCAGGGAACGGCATGGTTTTAATATCTATTCCCTTTGCCCTTTCGGTTGCGGTAACCTGAAGACTATTCCCGTTATCATCAATCCTGACCCCGGCCTCTCTTAATTTGGCAATGACAGCCTCCAAATGCTCTGGAATTATATTTTCAATACGGACATCGCCCTGAGTGATCGCCGTCATAACGATAAAGGTACCTGCCTCAATCCTGTCCGGGATAATCGTATGTTCCGTACCGCCTAACTCCAGTACCCCTTCGACCTTGATGATATCTGTTCCCGCGCCCTTCACATGAGCGCCCATACTGTTTAAAAAATTTTGCAAATCAACAATTTCCGGCTCCCTAGCCGCATTCCTGATAATTGTTACGCCTTCAGCCAGTACGGCTGCCATCATAAGGTTTTCGGTTGCCCCGACGCTGGGCAAATCCAGACAGATCTCTCCGCCCTTTAACTTTTTAGCTTTGGCTTCAATAAAACCATATTTTTCAATGACCTGAGCTCCTAAGATTTTCATACCGCGCAAGTGCTGATCCATCGGCCTGGACCCGATTGAACAACCGCCCGGATAGGCTAGCTTCACCTGCTGAAACCGTGAGAGAATTGGGCCCATGACGAGATTGGAAGCACGCATCATTCGCGTCAGGCGATCCGGAATCTCCACCGAGGTTATCTGCGAAGCATTAATCACCATAGTATTACCGGTAAACTCTACCCGTGCGCCCAGACCTTCGAGGACATCCTTCATTACATAGACATCACTCAACCGTGGTACATCGTGTAAGATACAAGCCCCCTTTGACAACAGACAAGCGGGTAAGATGGTCAGAACTGAGTTTTTCCCTCCGCTTAAACGCACAGTTCCTGATAATCTGTTCCCGCCGACAATTACATATTTCTCCATCTTTGTCACCTCCCGTTGTTGTTAAAACCCAAGATGACAATTTCTGTTTCTAGTTGTACCAGAAACTTTTCCCCAACCGCCTTTTGCACCTCCTTGATAAGGTTAATAACGTCACTTGCTTTTGCTTTACCCTGATTGACAATAAAGTTTGCGTGTTGCGTTGAAACCTCAGCGTCGCCAATCCGCCACCCTTTGGCCCCAACCGCCTCAACCAGCCGCCCGGCCGAATATCCCGGAGGATTGCGAAAGACGCTTCCGGCATTCGGTAACTGCAGTGGTTGTTTTTCACGGCGCTCCTTTTGATACTGGTCCATCAAACTTCTAATATCTTCAGGTATGCCTTCGTGCAAATTTAGACTCGCCTGAACGACCAGTTCATTTATGCTCTTTAACGCGCTCGTCCGATAACCGAAATCCAGCTGTTCCTTATTATAGTTCTTGCTCTCGCCTGCTTTCGTGAGCGTCTTGACATTGACGATTATACTATCAAGAAAAAATCCATACGCCCCGGCATTCATAATTACTGCCCCGCCTAAAGTCCCCGGAATCCCGGACGCAAACTCCATACCGGCCAGCCCTCTGCGGTACGCAGCCTGGCTTAGATTGGTCAAGGATACACCCGACCCGGCTGTGACGATTCTACCCTTCCATGATATGTTTTTCAGCCCTTTAGTGTGTATGACCAAACCGCGTATGCCTTCATCGGCGACGAGGACATTTGAGCCGGCTCCGAGAAAGGTAACCGGAATGTCATATAATTGCGCTGTCTGCAACAGCCTTTGGCATTTCTTCCAGTCAGAAGGTTCACAAAAAATATCGGCCGGTCCGCCTATTCGCCACGTAGTATACCTTTCGAGCAGTTCATCAGGCCGAGCCTCACCAATATCCTCGTTTTGAATAAACTCGAATAGCTTCTTAGTATCCATATTTATCTCCTCAACCAACTATTGCTGCGCTTTTAGTTTCTGCAAAAGGTCTACTCCAACCGAACAAATATTACCTGCCCCTAAAGTAATGACGAGATCCCCCGGTTTAACCAGCCCAAGGAGTCTCTCCTCGATCTGCGCCCTGCCCGGAATATACTCGACGGGCTGCCCGGTCTGCTTTTTAATCTCGTCAAC
>DIVP01000027.1 GCA_002422465.1 Peptococcaceae bacterium UBA6129
CGGCAGTGGAAAATCTACAACACTTGCGGCGATGATCAATAAAATAAATCAGGAACGTGAATGTCATATTATCACAATCGAGGACCCCATAGAATATTTGTACCAGCACCAGAAGAGTGTGGTTGACCAGCGTGAAATCGGCAGCGATACCTACTCGATGAGCGGGGCGTTGCGCGCTTGTTTGCGACAGGACCCCGACGTTATTTTCGTAGGAGAAATGCGAGATCTTGAAACGATTGCGACAGCTATTACAGCTGCTGAAACCGGTCATCTCGTCTTTGCGACACTGCATACTAACAGCGCTGCAAAGACCGTAGACCGGATCATTGATGTCTTTCCACCAAGCCAGCAGGAACAAATCAAAATACAATTGGCAGCCACGTTGCAAGGTGTTGTTACACAGCAGCTCGTTCCTGATATTAGTGGTAAGGGCAGGGTGTTGGCTGCCGAGGTCTTGATAGTTACACCGGCAGTGCGCAGCTTAATCAGGGAGAATAAAAGTTATCAGATTCCTGCGATAATCTCGAGTGGTGGCCGCTGGGGTATGCAAACGATGGATATGGCGCTGATCGAGCTTGTCAGAACCGGCAAGATCAGCGCTGAAACTGCTTTAAAGTATTGCGGCGACCGGGCAGGAGTTTCGCGCCTCTTGAATTCTCCGGGAGCGTAAGATCTGGCGTGTCAATAAACTGCTGGACTAACAGGGATGAAAAGGAAATAGGCAAGAAAAAGAGAATAAAAATTAAGATGGAGATGATTGCTGTGGAATTAGTGAATTATACCCTCAAATGGGTTTGGGACTCGCTTGACGAAGTACTTAAAGATAACCCGGATGTTTGCAGCTGTGAACAATGCCGCTATGATATAGCCTGTATGGCGATTAACCGCCTCAAACCAAACTATGTGGTCAGCAAGCACGGTCAGGTCTATGCAAAAATAAAAATGCTATCGCAGCAAGCGCCGACTGATATCCTGACAGAGGTAGTTAAGGCTGTAGAGCAGGTCAGAAAGAACCCCCATCATTTGGAGTGATTATTGTAGTTGTAGGGCTGCTATATGCATATAGCAGGCAGCACCGGCAGAAACTAGAATTGATTTCTATAGCGGGGAGTAGCTTATGGACAAAAAAGAAATAAACGAGATTTTAAAAGTTGCCTTGAGACATGGTGCGGATTTCGCTGAGCTTTTTTGGGAACATAAGGAAACAACAGCGATTGGCTGTGAAGAGAACAGGATTGAGAGAATCTTATCGGGCATTGATGAAGGGGCAGGGATAAGGGTTATCTATGACAGCAGTTCTTCATATGCCTACACTAATGACGTCACAACGAAACGCCTGCTTGAGGTTGCAGAGCTTGCCGGAAAGGCGGCACAGAAACGAGAAAGATTTCCGGAATCGATAAGCTTTTATACACCAAAAGCAGCCCTTGAATTCCCGGTAAAGATTCCACCCCAAGACGTCAAAATCGAGGCCAAGACAAAAAAAGTACTTGCAGCCAATAACGCTGCCCGACAGGTTGACAAACGAATCAGACAGGTTTCGGTGGGATATCAGGACGTCAGACAAAATGTGACCATAGCCAACAGCGAAGGAGTCTTTGTTGAGGATTTACGGACGAGAACGAGGCTCTCAGTTAATGCTGTAGCCACCGAGAACAGTATCGTTCAGACAGGCTATAATTCAGCCGGTGGTGTTATGGGTTTCGAGTTTTTCGACGAGAATGATCCCGAAACTATAGGTGAAAATGCTGCCAAAAGGGCAGTTCTGATGTTGTCCGCACAAAATGCCCCGACAGGGAGAATGCCGGTGGTTATGGCAAGCCTTGCCGGAGGAACCATGATCCATGAAGCCTGTGGGCATGGACTTGAAGCGGATCTCGTCCAAAAAAAGCTATCGGTATACGCCAATAAAATTGGAGAACAGGTGGCTTCCCAGCTGGTAACTGTTATAGATGATGGGTTAATACCGGGGAAATATGGGTCCTTTCGTTATGATGATGAAGGATGCCCCGCCCAAAAAACAACACTAATTGAAAAAGGTATCCTCAAAGAGTATATGTATGACTATCAGACGGCTACGCACGAAAACAGGAAGTCAACAGGCAATGGTCGCCGCGAATCTTATCATAGCAGGCCTCTTCCACGAATGCGTAATACATATATCGTACCAGGGACGATGAATGCAGATGGGATTGTCAAAGAGGTCAAAGATGGTCTGCTTGTTATGGCTATGGGCGGCGGACAAGTAAATACGACCACCGGCGACTACGTTTTTGATGTCGCCGAGGGTTATATTATCAAAGACGGCGAGGTTCAATACCCGGTTAGGGGAGCAACACTCACAGGCAATGGGCCGGAGACGCTGCAGCTTGTGGAAATGATCGGAAGCGATTTCGGTTATGCCATCGGGGTGTGCGGTAAAGCCGGACAGGGCGTGCCTGTTGCAGATGCCCAACCGACAATAGCTGTAAAAGAGCTGATAGTCGGGGGCAGGGGTGATTCACAAAAGAGGGATACTAAGATTAGGCGTCTGTAGAGGCAGCCAAGCAAGACATTTCCTTTGGAGGGTTGGATATGCACGACAATTATGAAAGAATAGCCGAGCAGGTCTTGGGAAGAGTTCAGCAAAGAGTCCGTGGGCAGGCGGAGGTATTTATCAGTGATTCCCAGGAAATGAAGGTTGATGTAGCTGAAAAAAAAGTTGAGAATATGCTTGTTGCCCAGGAAAGAGGCCTGGGCTTGCGTGTCATTGCTGGCCAAAGGCTGGGTTATGCTTTTACATCTGACCTTTCAAATTTCGCACTGGAAAGGGTTGTCGAGCAGGCCATCTACAATGCGAAAGAGTCAGAGCCGGATTCAGGCTGGGAGCTGCCTCTTCCGTCGGGAGGTTATCCCGTGATGAAGCTCTACGATGATGAGACATTCGCGGTGTCGGTCGATGAGAAAATTGAGCTGGCACGGAACATTGAGGAGTCGGCACGCGCTTTTGACGCGAGGGTCAGAATAACGGAAAGATCGGTCTATCAGGAAGCAAAATACAGGGTCAGTATATTTAACAGTCTTGGTTTGAACGGAAGCTTTTTGGGTTCGTACTGCGGCGGATATGCAGTGGTTGTCGGGCAGGAAAACGGTGACAGTCAGACTGGATTTGGCATGCAATATGATTTAAAATACAAGGAGCTTAATGCCCAAAAAATTGGCCGCGAGGCGGCCGAAAAGGCTGTGCGTATGCTTGGAGCGCAGAAGATAGCTTCGGCTCATCTGCCGGTCGTACTCGATCCCTATACGGTGACGAGCTTTTTTTCCGTACTGCAGACTGCTTTTTCAGCGGAAGCCGTTATGAAAGGCAAATCGTTTTTCGAGGGGCAGGAACAAAAACAGGTCGCTAATCCTCAGGTTACAATCATAGATGACGGAGCTATGCCGTATAAGCTTGGTTCAATGCCCTTCGATGGGGAAGGCATGACCACGAGACAGACTGTCCTCATAAAGGACGGTTGGCTGCAAGGGTTTTTACACAGTAATTATACCGCGAAAAAATTTGGCGTAAGCTCGACCGGCAATGGTGTGAGGGGGTCCTTTAAAAGCACACCCGAGGTGGGCATAACCAATTTCTATATTAGTGAAGGAACATCTACAAAAGAGCAGATAATAAAAGAGATAACGAAAGGGCTTTATATTACCGATGTTATGGGTATGCATACTGCTAATCCTGTTTCAGGAGATTTTTCACTAGGAGTTTCCGGATTACTCATTGAAAACGGGGAATTGACAAGACCGGTTAAGGGTATTGCCGTGGCAGGCAATCTTAAGGAATTATTAATGGATATCGATGCTGTCGGCAATCAGGTTGTTTTTTATGTTACTAAAGGAGCGCCGGTTCTGCGTATAAAAGCTTTAAGTATAAGCGGCGACTAAGTCATTCTACTCCTATTCTTACTCCATTAAGAGAAAAAGCTAGGAAACAGTTCAACTTTATGGTAAAATGCAGGAGGAATTTGGTATTACTGAGGTGTAATCATGCCAGTGATATTTGTTATACAGGGGCCGAATTTGAATCTGCTTGGAAGCAGAGAACCTTCATATTACGGAGCCGATACACTTGATGGGCTTAATGCCGACCTCGTTGAGTTCGGCCGCGAACTAGGTCTTCAGGTTGAGTGCTTCCAATCGAATCATGAGGGAGAGCTCGTCGAAAAAATACATCAGGCTGTGGGGCAGGCCGATTACATTATTATCAATGCCGCTGCCTATACACATACGAGTATCGCCATTCGTGATGCCCTCTTAGCTGTTGGAATTAAAGCTATTGAAGTACATATCAGCAATATTTATAAGCGTGAGGAGTTTCGTCACAAATCGTTGCTTGCCGATGTGGTGCAAGGACAGATTACCGGGTTTGGAGTCTATGGCTATTATCTCGCCCTGCGCGCAGCGGCCTTTTATACCGGTCAGGGAGGAGAAAACAGTTGAAAAGTCTGGCCTGGCTGAAAGAGAATATCCTCAAACAAAATCTTGACGCCGTTCTCATCACGAAACCGACAAATATTCGATACCTCAGCGGTTTCACCGGAAGCAGCGGGTTTTTACTGATCACCAAGACCACAGATCTTCTGATTACAGACTTTCGTTATGTCCAGCAAGCTGCAGGCCAGGCGAAAGAGTATAAAATTATCCGTCAGGATGCTGATATCTATAAAACACTGAAAGAGTTATTTGATTATAACCAGATCAAAAGAGCAGGGCTCGAAAAAGAAGTTGTTACGCTGGCGGTTTTTGAGGAATACACGAAGAGATTACCAGGCGCTGAGTTTGTACCTATCAGCGACCCATGTGAACAAATGCGCGCGATTAAGTCGGAACACGAAATTGACACCGTTAAAAAAGCAGTGGAGATAGCAGACAGAGCATTCCTGCATATCAGAAACTATCTTGCTACCCCCGGACAAACGGAAAACGAAATTGCGCTCGAATTGGAGTTTTTTATGCACCGGATGGGCGCTGAACGTAAGGCCTTTGATACTATTGTCGCCTCCGGGGAACGTGCTTCTATGCCACATGGTACGGCGTCCGGCAAGGTTATCGAACATGGGGATTTGGTGACTCTGGATTTCGGCGCTGTTTATGATGGGTATCATTCAGATATGACCCGTACTTTGGTTATCGGGCAGCCTGATAAAAAACAAGCAGAAATCTATGAACTCGTTCTGGAAGCACAAAACGCAGTGCTTGAAAGGATCCGGCCCGGGATGAGGGCAAATGAAGCAGATTCTCTTGCCCGTAAGATAATTGAGCGGGCAGGATATGCGGAGAATTTTGGTCACGGACTAGGGCATGCAGTCGGTCTGGATATTCATGAAGGGCCGAGGCTGTCTCCGCGCGATGAAACGGTGCTGCAACCTGGGATGATCTTAACAATTGAGCCGGGTATCTACCTTGATGGTTGGGGTGGAGTGCGAATTGAGGATATGATTGTCCTAACCGCACACGGCTGTGAGGTTTTGACGAAGTCACCGAAAGAACTTTGTGATGCAATAATTTAACCGAGCACAAATTATAGGAGGTAAAAAATGATTTCAACATCAGATTTTAGGACAGGAATAACCTTTGAAATTGATGGCGACGTTGTACAGCTTCTGGAGTTCCAGCATGTCAAACCAGGCAAAGGTGCGGCGTTTGTCCGCTGCAAACTGAGAAATGTGAAAACCGGCTCAGTCGTTGAAAAAACATTCCGTCCCGGAGAAAAATTTCCGAAGGCGCATATTGAACGCAAAGAAATGCAGTATCTCTATAAAGATGGCGACCAGTGGGTCTTTATGGATACTGAAACCTATGAACAAGCATCGCTTCAGGAAAGTGTTCTTGAGGATGCCCCCAAATATCTTAAAGAGAATATGAATACAGGCATTCTCTTTTACCAGGGGCAGGTCATCGGTCTGGATCTGCCGAAACAAGTGGAGTTGAAGGTTATTGCAACCGAACCGGGAATCAAGGGGGATACGGCCTCAGGTGGCGGCAAACCGGCGACGGTTGAAACCGGACTTGTCATCCAGGTGCCGTTTTTCGTCAATGAGGGCGATATTTTAATCATCGATACACGCACCGGCAATTATATCAGCAGGGGATAACGGAAATCAGATGCGCTTTGCTATACGGCCATCAAAAAGGGGTGCTCGTTTTTGTTGCGGGGTTATGTTTAAGCGTAAGCTTAAAATGAAATAATAGTACGTGAGTAAGAAAAGGAGGGAAACAGGTGAGCGAATTAAAAAGCAGGGTGGCCTATTTACAGGGTTTGGCAGAGGGACTTAGTCTCGAACAGGATAGTAAAGAGGGTAAGTTGTTTGCGGCTATTATTGAGGTTTTAGATGAAGTAGTGCATGAAATCGAGGATATGTCGGAGCAGCAAGCTGAGCTCGAAAGCTATATTGAGGCAATTGATGAGGATTTAGGTGATCTTGAAGAAAATATTTATGACGAAGATGATGAAGTTGACTATGATGAAGAGGATTACGAGGACGATGAGGATGACATGGAAGAAGGCAGTTTTGTGGAAATTGAATGCCCGAAATGCCATGACATCGTGCGTTTTGAATCAAGCATTCTAGCAGATGATGAAGTAATTGAAGTCACCTGTCCCAATTGCGATGAGGTTGTCTATGTGAACGAGGATACTCTGGTTATGGGAGACAACGATTAGGGTTAAACCTTAAAATAAAATCTGATATACTAAAAAATCCGATGGTTTTACTATCGGATTTTTTCTATTTCATACTTTATTTAAGCGCGGCAAGATTCTTATTGCATAAAAAGGGGAATGGGACAATATTAATATATTGTTGTTCACACTTTTATTAAGACGATATCCATTTGAGCCGGAGGGGGAGGCATGGTCAGATTAATTATCAATAAGGATAAACTGTTAAAAGGCTCAAAATCTGCCAGTCAGGAAAAACTTGGGCAAAAGAGCGAAGTCAAAGTCCTCAAAGAAAGAAAAATGACCTTAGGCTGGCTTTCGGCATTGTCCCCCGGACTACGTCAGAAGCTCTGTGAAAGTTCGGGCTCAAGACTAGCTGAATTTGAGGAAATACGGCTTAGAATTGGCCGACCTTTAATTTTGCGTCTTGGTCAAACGGAGTTAACGATAGACAACGATAACAGACTTAGCAGTGAGCTTAAGAAGGGCTATATCATTTCAAAAGCGGAACTTGAGAGGAATCTCGAAATCCTTAGCCAGGGGTCGTTATATGCCTGGGAAGATGAATTCAAAAATGGGTATCTCACGATTCCGGGCGGGCATAGAGTTGGTTTTGTCGGGCGGGGTGTGTTGGACAAGGGGGTTATCCGGACAATCAGGGATATCTCCGGATTTAACTACCGCATCAGCCGTGAAGTACCTGGGTGCGCTGATGAGGTTCTTCCTTATGTAATTGAGAATCAGCATGTTTTCCATACCCTGATTATTTCCCCGCCGCAGTGCGGGAAAACAACACTATTAAGGGATATGGTTTGCCAGATTAGCGACGGGATAGAGAAGATGGGGTTCGGCGGGGTCAATGTCGGGCTTGTCGATGAAAGGTCTGAACTAGCAGGGATATATGAAGGCCAACCTCAATTTCATATCGGGTTACGAACCGACGTACTGGATGCCTGTCCCAAAGCGCAGGGCATGATAATGCTCATTCGTTCGATGTCACCACGCGTTGTTGCTACCGATGAGATCGGTAAGCCGGAGGATGTTGAGGCAGTTTATGAAGCGCTTCAAACCGGGGTATCTGTGCTGACAACTATACATGGAAGCAATTTAGAGGAAATCAAAAAACGCCCATTTCTTAGGAAACTGCTGAATTGGCAATTCTTTGAACGCATTGTGCTGTTAAGCAGGCGAGATGGACCAGGAACCATCGAGGCTGTTTATGATGGGAAAACCCTCGAAAGGATGAAATAGGATGTTGAAATTGATTGGAGCAGTCATGATCATCTGCGGGTGTGGTTATACCGGGTTAAAGATTGCGGCCGTGTACCAAAAAAGAGCAGATACTTTACGTATCCTACAGAATGGTCTTAGTCTGCTGGAAACAGAGATCAGATACGCGTCAACACCGCTGCCGCAAGCCTTGCAGAGGGTGGGTGAGAAGTTAAACAGGGAAAGCCGGGTAATATTTACACGGGCAGCAGATATTATGCAATTGCGTGAGGGTTGTGCAGTAAGCGAGGCCTGGGATGCAGGAATAAAAACGCTGTCTGAAGCTGTTTGGATTTCCGCTGAAGAAACAAGTATTCTCGCGCTGTTTGGTAAAGGGCTCGGCAACTCTGCCAAAGAAGATCAATTAAAAAATATAGCGCTTGCTAAAGAACAACTGCACATGGCTGAGAAATCCGCAGCTGCTGCGAGGGAAAAGAATAAAAGAATGTGGCAGTATATGGGATTTTGTTTTGGGACAGTGATTGTGCTGCTGCTTGTATAGGCAGGCGGTCATCGATATAAATGCGGAGAGGAAAGGGTTTATATGAATGTTGAGCTCATTTTTCAGATAGCCGGGATCGGTATTTTAACCTCGATTTTTCATACGCTGCTAAAACAGGCTGGCAAGGAAGAGTATTCTTTTATTGCAACTCTAGCAGGTGTATCGATAGCATTGATCATGGTGGTGCAGTTATTGGCCGAACTTTTAAGCAAGGTAAAAAGCGTATTTTTCCTGTCATAGGGGTGAGATATGGAGATTTTTCAGGTCATTGGCATCGGATTAATCGGTACGATTCTGGCTATCTTTGTTAAAGAGAGAAATAAAGAAATCGCGGTTCTTGTCAGTGTCGTTACAGGGTTAATTATTTTTCTATTTGCCTTAAGCCGCGTAAGCGCTGTTATCAACGTCCTCGAAAAGCTCGCTTTTAACGCGAACGTCAATATGTTCTATCTGACAACAGTGCTCAAGATCATTGGGATAGCGTATATTGCTGAATTCGGCGCACAGGTATCGAGGGATGCCGGCGAGGTATCGATTGCTTTGAAGATAGAATTGGCAGCCAAGGTACTTGTAATCGTGCTGGCTTTGCCGATTATAGTGGCAATTTTGGAATCAGTACTCAGATTGATTCCGTAAGGTGGTTAAAAATGCGCAAGCGTGTGCCGGTCATCTTATTGACCACAATATTCCTTTATATAGCAACAATTATCTATTGGACGGACGCCCGATTCGTTAATGCCCTTACCGCCAATCCCGGCACAGATGATGTCCAGGCCCCTTTTGCTGTTGTCGAACAGCAGCAGGAAGCGCTGGATTTAGAGGAACTTGAGAAGTTTATTAAAGAGGTTGACAGCGAGGTTAAGTCGTATATACCGGAAATTTCTTTATCCCACATGATAGAGAGCTTTAAAAACGGGGATTTGCAGTTTTCACCGCAGGAACTGCTCAATGGTATTATAAAATACTTTTTTCTCGAGATAATCGCAAACTTAACCTTGCTCGGCAAACTGCTCATTATAGCCGTCATTTGTACTATGCTCGAGCAGCTCCAGAGTGGGTTTGATCAAGCCAATGTGGCCAAAGCAGCACATTTTGTCTGTATGCTGGCGCTTATCACGATTGCTTTGGGCTCATTTCAGATGACTGTCGGCAGCGGGCTTGAGGCCATCAACAGGATGGTGACATTTATGAAAATGCTGCTTCCGGTATTGCTGGTATTACTAACAGCGATGGGAGGGATTACAAGTGCAGCTTTACTGCAGCCTGTACTGATGGTCTTTTTGAGCTTTATGGGAGTTTTTACACAGGGGATTATCTTCCCGTTAATTTATTTGACCGCCGTGCTCTCCATAGTTAACAATATTTCCGATCGTTTTAAAGTCTCGCGTCTTGCCGCGTTGATGAAACAGCTGACCAAGGTCGGAATCGGTCTTGTACTGACGCTGTTTATTGGGGTTATCAGCGTTGAAGGTGTAGCTGGAGCAGTAGTCGACGGGGTAACCCTAAGGACAGCAAAATTCATGACGGGCGCCTTCATTCCGGTAGCCGGCAGCATGTTTGCCGATGCGCTCGATGCAGTAATAGGAGGTTCGCTGCTGTTAAAGAATGCTATCGGCTTGACGGGGGTTATCGTCTTGGGTATCATCGTGATTTTCCCGGTAATAAAGATTTTAGCGGTGGCGATTGTCTACCGCCTCGCAGCCGCCATCTTACAGCCTTTGGGTGATACGATTATCGCCGATACTCTTGAGGATATGTCAGGCTCAATATTCCTTGCCTTTGCGGCAGTCTGTGCTGTTGCGATAATGTTTTTTTTAACTATAACAATAATTGTCGGCGCTGCGAATTTTACGGTCATGATCAGGTAGGTGATGGTATTTGGAAGTACTTAAAGAGCTGGTAAGAAATGTTGTCATCATCATACTCTTAACAACGTTCTTAGATATGCTTCTGCCTTCGGGAAGTTTGCGGCCCTTTGTTAAGGTAATAATGGGGCTATTTGTGCTTGTTAGTCTGTTGAACCCCCTGCTGAGCTTCTTCCTAAACGAAAATGAATTTGAGGTGTTTGCGTGGCAACAAGAAAACTCAACAGCTGGATTTGATACTGTTTTAGCGGACAGCAGCCGTTTAAATAATGTTAACCAGGAAATATTCTTACGAAATTACGCCAGCCAGATAGCGGTGCAGATGGAATCCCTGCTCAAACTTGTCAAGGGTGCAGAGGATATTAACGTACAGGTGGTTTTAGAAGGCGGGCAACAGGCAGGTTCGCTTGAGGGTATCAAGAAAGTAACCGTGTTTGTGGGGCTGATAAAAACGGCGTCGATTCCGGAAAACAAAGGGCAGGTAGTTGAACCGGTCAAAATCAAAATCGAGTCGGACCAGCCGAGTGACAGGGAGATTGCAGTTGAGAACAAAGGCGCGGACGCAAAAAACAGTGAACAGATGATTATCGAGAGTGAAATCAGCGATATTTTAGTTAAGTATTTTGCTTTGAAACCGGCCCAAATAAGTGTTGTCTTTACGGAGGTGCAGTAATGAAAGAATTTTATCAAGTTTTGGTCAATCCTAAAGGGAAGTATGGCATCTGGGGTATAGTTGTCTTTGTTCTTTTAGGGATTGCGCTAATGACTGTTCCGGGGCTTTTTTTGCATAGTAAACAGCCGGTTGGAACGTCTGAGCAAGCCTCGCCGGGCGCTGAAACTCAGGTTGTTTCGGCGGGGTCGCTCGCTAAGCTCGAGATTTCCCTGGCCGAACAGGTTTGCAGTATCCTGAGCAAAGTAGAAGGAGCCGGGAGGGTTTCTGTTTCAGTTACTTTGGAAAATGGGTTCGAAAAGGAATACGCGCTCGATGTGACTAAAGACAGTTCAATAATTGAGGAGAAGGATACGAACGGAGGAGTCAGAACTACCAATGATACAAACCATAAGGCTGAAGTGGTTATTGCCCAAGGCCGCAATGAGCCGCTAGTCATCAAAGAAATCGGTCCAAAAATAAAAGGAGTGCTGGTTGTATCGGAAGGAGCAAAAGAAAGTGAAATACGGGAAAAGCTCGGGCGTGCCGTGCAAACGATGCTGAACCTTCCGGCGCACAGGGTTATGGTACTACCGGGACTACCGGGAGAAAGCAGGTGAGTAATTGATGACGACAATAATTATTCGTTTGAAGAATCTGTTGGTGTTTGGGGTTGTGCTGCTTTGCATATCTTTTGTCTGGCTGGGGGTCAAGATGTATCTGCTTGATAACGTGGAGTTACCGGCGAGTATTACGGATAGTCAGGCACCCGCCCCTACAGTGACTATTGTTGCTCAGGAACAGGCCCAAAAACAAAAGGACGATTTTTACATTGAATATCGCATCGAACGGGAAAGGACGCGCAGCGAGCGAGTGGAGATACTCCGTGAAATTGTCAGTAATCCAAATTCATCAGCACAAATGAGACAGGAAGCACAACAGAAACTTATCAAAATTTCCGATGACCTCGAAAAAGAGTCAAAAATAGAAAACGCGCTTATCGCGAAAGGGTTTAGTGATGCTATTGTCGTGATACAGCCGGAATCTGTTATGGTAATAGTACCTTCTGACGGACTTAGACAGGATGAAATTGTCCGGATAGCCGATATTGTTGTCAAGGTGGCAGTGTGCAAAATGGAGGATGTGGTGATTGTACCGAAAGCACAGTAAAGGGTTGCTAAGACAAAGAAGCCTTTTTCCTGTAGTGTTTGTTAGACAACTTCGAATCTGTTATAATATAGAAATAAGAGGAGGTGCAGCTTAATAATGGAGAAAGACCAGCTGGATAAACCTGTCACTCGTACGAACGATACAGTAATCAATTATACCGAGGTCGAAAAGAGCGGTGATTCTCAGGATACGGGTTCGGTAAAAATATCTGATGAGGTTGTGGCGATTATTGCGGGTTTGTCGGCTACTGAAGTTAAAGGTATAGCCGGGATGAGCGGTGGTATCGTTGGTGGTATTACTGAGTTTGTTGGCAAGAAAAGCCCTTCAAAAGGCGTTAAGGTTCAGGTTGGTGAAAGGGAAGCTGCTGTTGACCTTTTTGTCATAGTCGAGTATGGTGTAAGGATACCTGAAGTAGCCCAAGAGGTGCAGCGAAGTGTAAAGAAAGCTATTGAGAGTATGACAGGACTGTCGGTAGTTGAGATAAATGTACACATTCAAGGTGTCGCTTTTCCAAATGAGATAAAAGAGGATGAACCTTTGCGCGTTAAGTAAATCTGCAAATATCGCGCCGCTATGTGCGCGATATTTCTCCATATTTATGCGAAGGAGAGATTAAAATGAACAGGACATGGGATAGGTTGGTACAAGCCCTAATGTCGGCGGGGTACGTTATTGCCTCAATTATCCTCGTTATTGTGGCATTAGGATGGACAAACCCTTTGCTCTACATCGTAAATTACCTGACAAACACTATTAACGACTGGATTTTGGGTATAACAGGGGCAATTCTGTTTGCCTTCTCACTTACTATATGCATCAGCAGCTTTAGAATGAATCCTGATAAGATTACGCCTATTCACGAAACTGCTTTAGGCAAGATTCATATTACCGCTTCTGCGCTCGAACATCTGATAATAAAATCGGCCAAAAGTGTTCAGGGCGTCAGGGAGGTCAAACCAATTCTGCGTGGGACAGCCGAGGGACTCGAGGTACACTTAAAAATACAAATACTGCCGGACATTAACATTCCATATGTCACCGAGAGTTTACAAAAAAATGTCAAAGAATATGTTCTCAAAACTGCGGGTTTGTCGATCAGTGAGATTAAGGTCTTTGTTAACAAGATCAGCTATGACATTAAAAGCCGCGTAGAATAGGAGGATATAGAAGGTGTGGATGCAATTATTTTCCGAACTCTTGAATAATCACCAGGGTAAGGTTTTAGGGATTGCGATCGGACTGGTTTTTGGTTTGCTCGTAATAATTATTGGTTTTTTGCAGACAGTATTTCTTGCATGCTGTATTTATATAGGTTATATTATCGGTAAGCGTGTTGATGATAATGAGAACATCAGGGATCTTGTAGAACGCATTTTCAAGGAAAACTAACAAATACGAAGGGGGATCAACCTTTTGTGAAAAGACATGCAGCTCGCGAACTAGCATTAAAAGCGTTGTTTGCATATGATGTTGGCAAAAATGAACCTGGCACTATTTTGGAGCTGTTGTATGAAGAAGAAATAATTGATTCAAGCATTAAAGAATTCAGCAGATATTTGGTGGGAGGAGTTATTGAAAAGCGGCCCACAATTGACAGCAATATTGAACAATATACGCTTGAATGGGCGCTCGACAGGATGTCTGCAGTAGATCGGAATATTATGCGCATTGCGCTGTTTGAGATACTATTTTCTCCCGATATCCCCAAGGCAGTAATCATCAATGAGGCTATTGAACTCGCGAAGACCTATGGCAGCGAGGATTCAGCCCGTTTTGTCAACGGGATTGTCGGGAACATCATTAAAGACATGCCGCAAAGAGACTAATCATCAGATAGAACTAATATTCAAACAAACTATAAAAACATGGTTATAAAAGTCAGTACAATAAGTTGTGAGAATAATAGTCAATTAATATAATCAAAAGAATAATTGACTAATAAATAACTATAAATAACTTCGAATTATTTTAAATAACTATCAGGGGGGGGGAAACACAGTCTAGTGATATTCTTAGGAATTGATACCAGCTGTTATACTACTTCCATTGCTATAGTTAATGCCCAACGGAAACTTCTCGATGATAGAAGAATTGTTCTGCCGGTTCCTACCGGTGAAAAAGGGCTGAAACAATCCACAGCCCTTTTTTATCATTGGCGCAATTTACCTCAGAGACATTGGCTAAGTCATATTTACACAAAAAGGCCTCTTATTCAGCAGTTGCAAGGGCGGTTGAACGCTGTATAGCTGAAAAATTTAAAAATATATTATGATTCAAAGAAAGGAGCAGCTCAGATGTGTGTTAGTTGCGAAGACAAAATGGAGGGCGTATTTCCTGATAGTAAAGTGGATTTGAGTCTGCTGGACCCTGTTTTTCAAGAGTATCAAGGTATAAGCGGCAGCCTGATCAGCATCATGCAAAAAGCTCAAGGTATTTACGGTTATCTGCCGATAGATGTTTTGAAAGCCATTGCCGATAAAACCGGCAATAAAAGAGCTAAAATATACGGAATAGCCACTTTCTATGCTCAGTTCAGGCTTAATCCCGTGGGGAAATATGTTATTTTGCAGTGTCAGGGAACAGCCTGTCATGTTAACGGTTCGGAAGAAATAGGGAACGCCATTTGTGATGAATTGGGAATCAAACCGGGTGAAACAACAAAAGATGGCCTGTTCACGCTGGAAGATGTGGCCTGCCTGGGCTGCTGCAGTCTGGCGCCGGTGATGGTGATCAACGGGGAGGCATATGGCAAATTGACGCCTGTAAAAGCGAGACAAGCAATCAAAGATATCTATAGAACAGAAAAAGAAGGTGCAGGTCATGAAGATTAAGGTAGGTCTGGGCAGCTGCGGATTAGCCGCGGGCGGCAAGAAAATAGCGGAAAAACTGCATCAGGAACTCCAAAAACACAGCCTGGAAATAGATATTGAGACAACCGGATGTGTAGGCATGTGTTTTTATGAGCCTCTTATAGATATCATCGACGGTGAAGAGGTTCATACCTATGGCAACCTAACTCCTGAGATGGTAGAGGAGATTGTTGAATCACATCTGGTTAAAGGTGAACCCCTAACAAAATATGTGGTATCCAGTTCGCAACAACCCTACGCTATTTTAGAAAAACAGGTGCGTATTGCTCTGGGAAACTGCGGCAAAATAAATCCTGAAAAGCTTGAGGATTACCTGCACAATGAGGGTTACCTGGCTCTGAAAAAGGTTTTAAATGAGATGACCCCTGAAACCGTCATCGAAGAAATAAAAATATCAGGATTAAGAGGCCGGGGCGGAGCCGGCTTTCCGACCTGGTTCAAGTGGGACGCCGCCCGCAAGTCTAAGGGTGACATCAAGTATTTGGTTTGCAACGCCGACGAGGGAGACCCTGGAGCATTTATGGACCGGAGTGTCCTGGAGGGCGATCCCCATGCTGTTCTGGAAGGAATGGCTGTGGCCGGTTACGCCATTGGCGCCAGGGAGGGTGTAATCTATGTGCGTGCCGAGTATCCTTTGGCTATTGAGCGCCTGGAAAAAGCCATACAGCAAGCCAGAGAAAATAGCTTTCTCGGCCAAAATATTATCGGTACGGGCTTTGATTTTGACATCAGTATTAAAAAAGGGGCGGGCGCTTTTGTCTGCGGCGAGGAAAC
>DIVP01000088.1 GCA_002422465.1 Peptococcaceae bacterium UBA6129
TTGCCACATCAATGGCGTAATGGTGATATCCGGTATCGTCCTCGTGTCCGATATACCGTCGTTCGGTCACTGTGAAATCCTCATTCAGTAAAGCCGCAGTGATCTGCCTTTTACGCTGCTGGTAATTGCCTTTTGAGAATAGTGATATCCGCACTTCCTGTACATCAAAGCCAGGGCGGTTATCCGCATGGACTTCGAATATGTCCGTCAGAGGGATAAAGACCAGATATTCGTCAGGCGGTACACCGCTGAACACTCCAGTTTCAATAGGAATATTAAGCGGCTCCAAGACTTCGTTCAAATCAGAAAGTAGACTCATATCTTATTTACCTCCTCGTCCAGCTTTGCTTTCATTGCTTCAATGCACGGCTTTCTACTGGTGCTTTTCGCAGGCTTTAAAAATGGTTTTGCCGGTTGACCTGATTTCCCGTATTCGATGATATTGGCAATCTTAGCATTGCTGCCTCCGTCACGACGTGGTTCGGAAAAACCGACTTTAACGTTGTGGTTTCCATCCCTGTCCTGTAGAGCGGGTGAAATTCCCAATGCTGCCGCAAGCTGGCCGGTGGAACGCGAAGGATACTTTGTGTCACGACCAACCGCTGAATTTAGATTAGACTTAACTTTATCAAGCACAACCTCACCGCCAGCCTTAAGCACGCGTGGGATAATTTCATCAGTTTTATCGTTCAACCGAGAAACCTTCAAGAGAAAGTCCTCCGGCATTTTCATAGTTACTTTAGCCACTGGGCTTCACCTCCTTGGCGAGTATTTCAATATACATTCCACGACCTTTGACATCCTCTACTGAGGTAATTTCAAATCGTCCGCTTTCACAAGCAATAAGCATTGCTGTCGTAACGGTGACATCGGGAATACAGCGGAAACGGAAAAGGTCGGTGGCTTCCGAAAATGCGGCTCTGTTCGCCCATATTTCGGTACCATGTCGACCTTCCCGATACGCTCTTATGGAAGCAACAACATTGTCAATTTCAGTGCTGAAACCCTCCGAGTCTTTTATAGTTACTCTCTCAATAAGGTCTATAAAGGTGTTCATTTTTCCAAAACTCATGTCACACCTTCCAATCCCGGTCAAGCCGTAGAAGTAGGTTCACCGTGTTCCATACCTGCTGACCTGCCTGCACACTATCGGCGAAGAAACCAGCCGTCGAGCCGTCTCTGCTTTCGTAGAAATGACTCGACAGCATGATTACTGCCTGTTCAGTGGTGGGTGGCATAGTGTTTTCGGTGTAATAACCCTCAGTGACATGCTGGTAACTCTCCGCATAGGAGACGGCAGCTTTGATGTAATGTAACAGAAGGCCGTCATCCTCATCTTGCGACAAAATTAAGTTTGCTTTTACTTTAGGGAGAAGATTATCCGTTGTCATACTGACCGCCTCCTTCCAGTGATTATTCGTCAGCCACCATCAAACCCGCAGCTTTTAGCTTGGCAAGTAGGGCATTGAAATCTATTACCAGACCAGCCACATCGATAGCAGTGCTATCTGCCTGATTCTCAGCAACAGGAAGCCCCGTTACCGAGGCCTCCTGTTTAATCTCTAACGTACCGCCGATGACGGTTTTATCGCCGCCCTGTTCGGTGTAATTCTTTGTGTTGTAGCTCATAATGCACCTCCGTTAAGCTTTCTGTTGAAGTACTTTAATAGCTTCAGGCAGAATCAATTTTCCGTCTACACGCTGAGTAGCTACAAAGCCTACCTGGCCAGTAACGGCATAGAGTTCATTAAGTCTCTTAAATACTCTACCTTGTCGATCGGCTACCCAGTAATAACTGAAATCACCGAATGCTATTGTCTTCGCTCCAGCAGCAATTGCAGGCACATAGGAAGATGTATACAGCGGACGGTTAAGAATAGTATCTGGAGTTCCAGCCTGTATAGATGGCTGCCATAGGTACTGACCTTGACCGTCTTTCAGCTTACGAATTGCTTTTACTGTTGAGTCGTTCATGATGAATACAGACTTATTACGATAAGGTGCTTTTAATGAATAGAACAGGTCAAGCACTTCATCGAGAGTGATAGCTGTTGCACCGGCAGTAGTTACACCGAGTTGTGCTCCTCCTGTGGCTGCCAGGATACCAGTTGGTTTACCAGAACCATCACCAATGAAGAAGGCTTCCTCTTCTTTGTTACCGATACGTCTTGCAAATTCCCTTGAAATATAAGGTTCAAGTTGAAATACACTATCGTTTAGAAGTTCCTCTGAAACCTTGATCATCGTACCCAGCTTATAGGCCCCAATAGATACTTGACCAAAGCTGTCATCACTTTCCGGTATTGTGCCTTCCTCATCAATCCACGAGGCTGTGCCCTTAGATGCTACCACCGGAATTTTTCTATCGCCGGAAGCGGTGGTAATAACATTAGCCAGTGTACGGAAGATGTTCTCCTCCTCCAAAGCCTCTACAAGGGTTCTCTCAAATTCGTCAGGGACTAAGTATCCACCTTCGGATTCTGTGCCAATTTTAAGAGCATTTTTTACGGTAGGATCAAGACCCTCACCGGCACGTGTACGCATAGCATTCCAGAATGCTTTCCTATATTCGTCGGATGCTCTGCCAGTCTTACCCTCCATTTTTGGAGTAGCAGGCTTGCCTGTCAACGGATTAGCCATAGGAGCATTAAGTTCCGCATCCAATATGGCCTGTTTTTCCAAACGGTCGATTTCCTTGCCAAGGGCAACTACATCGGCTTCCATTTTGTTGTAGGTTGCCTCATCCTCAGCAGAAATCAAACCATCTGTGCCACGCTTGGTATCTAAGAACGCTTTGGTAGCGTCCCATGCTTTGGCGCGCTTCTCGCGCAGTTCTAAAATCTTGTTCATATTCTTTTCCTCCTATTAATGAATGATGTTGTTGAGCCGCTTTTCGAGTGAATCAGCGGGTGTACCTTTTTGGGCAGGTGTTTTCTTGGGACACACTTTATCAAGTAACGAATTTGTGACTGCTCTACGGCTAAACGCATAGGTGAAGTCATCTTGTTGAGTATGCTTTTTCTCATCCTCCAAAATTTCATCTGCAAAGCCGAGTTCAATTGCCTTATTTGCATTCAGCCAGGTCTCTGCATCCATGAGGTGAGAAAGCTTGGTCCTCGATAAACCAGTCTTGATTTCATAGGCATTGATGATGCTTTCCTTTACCTC
>DIVP01000111.1 GCA_002422465.1 Peptococcaceae bacterium UBA6129
CGCCAGAACCGGCATTTGCCGGAACTGGCGATTCTTGATTTAGGGACTTATTTTACATCCCCTTATCCAGAATCTCAGTAAACTATTGTGTGAAATTTTCGCTGCTCTTTGAGTCTGGATTTCAGTTTATCCAAGGTCACGATCATGAATTGATGATAGCACGTTTTGATAGGCGGAGATGAATCCGTTCCCTACCGTATATTGTCTATTTTTGAGATCGCTTTCACGTGATGGCGCTTATCTTTACAGCAATGCAATAAGAAGCCCTGCCAGTACGAGGACCCCGCCGATTATTTAAGCTCTCTATGATATTTATAGTCTAGATAACCTTACGAACATCAGAAGAGAACTTAAAATAGGAGAAATAGCGTCCCAGCTCTGTTTACAGCTCCTCATAGAGTTGGGATATTTTTCTGACCATCTTTCTGTAACTCGCTTCAGAGCTTCCAATGCTTTTCCCTTCGTTGGCTCCTGATAGATTGTTTTTAGGTCGGTTCCAAATGATTTCCGTTCTTAATCGACCAATTAATACTTCTTTAATACTCATTTCAAAGTATCCAGCGATTTTGGAAGCTAATAGTATTGATGGATTGCAACGACCGTTTTCTAAAGAACCTATTCTCTGTCGGGATACTTTTAAAACGGCAGCCAATTCTTCTTGCCTAATACCTTTTTGTTTTCTTAATTCTTCTAACCGATTTCTCATTAGATCCTCTTTTCTGATGTAAAGTCTGTCTTCCATAACTTTCTCATACTTGTTAAAAGTAAAATGTCAAGTATACTTTCCACTTTTTGGTAGATATTAGTCTTCTTAAAAATAATGTTTTTATGACATAGCATATAGACCATGGGGTGGATAGTAGTGAAAAATGGCGCGCTGTGCCGCATTTCTTACATGTAATATAAATATCGGGTGAATATGAGTTAATATCATGATGTAGAGCAAAAAAACCGTGCCTCTCCCCCTTCGGGATTCGGCGGTTTAAAGATAAGTTTATTTTATATTACACAATAAGGTAGTGAAAGGAGGAGTGTGAAAATTTAAAGATAAGCAATACGAGTGCAGTGTACTTACTAAAAAGGAAGGAGGTTAAAATGGTGACGTAACGATGAATTTAATCTAAAGGTGGTTTTCTGTTAAATTACAAAAAAGAAAGGAGAAATAAAAATGGAATCAAAAACCTTAATGAAAGAAATAAGCAGGAAATTGAGACAAACATTTTCCATACTCGCTGTACTTCTTGCAGTACTTTTCGCAATACCTGTATGTTCAGTAGCGGCAGAAACGCTCCCAACCTCTCCACCGTCAGGCTATGACCAGGTCAAGAGCAACATTCCACACGGTCAGGTCAGCTATATTACTTATCAGTCCACGGCGACAAACGGCCAGCGGAGGGCGAGAATTTACCTGCCGCCAGGGTATTCAGCGAACAACAAATACAGCGTCATGTATTTATTGCATGGCATTGGTGGGAATGAAGACGAGTGGTACAACAGCGGCGCACCGAATGTCATCCTTGACAATCTCTTTGCTGCCGGTAAAATTCAACCCTTTATCCTTGTATTACCAAACGGAAATGCTACTGGAGCGGGAGTAAGGGATGGTTGGGAGAATTTCACAAAAGATTTGATCAATTCTCTTATACCCTATATCGAATCACACTATTCCGTTTATACTGATGCCCAACACCGGGCGATTGCCGGCCTTTCACAGGGTGGCGCCCAATCGCTGAATATCGGGTTGCCCAACGTGGATAAGTTCCCCTATATCGGTGGCTTTTCCTCCTCGCCCATCACCAAACAGGTTAACCAGCTGTTTCCTGACGGCGGGACTAAGGTTAAGGCGAATTCAAAACTGCTGTTTCTCTCCTGTGGAACCGCAGATGGACTTATATCCAATAACAATAGGGTAAGAGATTATTGCAAGTCCAATAATATTCGCTACACTGAATGGCTTCTCCGGGGTAACGGTCATGATTGGAGCGTATGGAAGCCAAGTCTGTGGAATTTTGCCCAGATGGCATGTGCAGCAGGATTTACGGATCAGACCACGCCAACACCAACCCCTGACCCCATATCGGCCTTTACACAGATTGAAGCGGAAAGTTTCGAAAACCAGCAGGGAGTCCAAACCGAAACCTGTACCGAAGGTGGGGAGAATCTCGGGTATATCGAGAATGGGGATTATGCTGTTTACAGCAATATCGATTTCGGTACCGGTGCGGCAGGCTTCCAGGCCAGAGTAGCCAGCGCCACCAGTGGTGGTAATATTGAGATCAGGCTGGATAGTATTAACGGCACTTTAATCGGGACTTGTCCGGTTGCAGGAACCGGTGGCTGGCAGACTTGGACCGATGTAAAGTGCAATGTCAGCGGGGCAAGCGGAAAACATGACGTATATCTGAAATTTACAGGCGGTAGCGGATACCTGTTCAACCTCAACTGGTTTATATTTACGGCGCCATACAGTATGGAAAGCCTAGGGGTTGTAAACGGACAAGGTCTCACTCTTATGTCTATACAGACACCCGTACCGACAACAACTCTAACATCAAAAGCAGGTAAATCCCACTGCTTTCTGTTATTAGGTCAA
>DIVP01000121.1 GCA_002422465.1 Peptococcaceae bacterium UBA6129
CGTTTCCATCTCTCCACCTCCTATTATTACTGCCTAGCTTGCCATAGGGATAATAAAAGAGAGAACCGCTAATGACAAAGCAAACAAATTATGTCTGTCATCAGCGGTCCTTATTCTTTTATTTAATAACCAATACCGCCAAAGATACCAGGGAAGAGTAACAGAATCAAGATAACCAGGAAGAAAATCGCAAATCCTCCACGGCCAGCGCCGGCTCCAGGATAGATTCCAGGTCCATTTGTCTCTACCATTTACATTACCTCCTTCTATAGAATACGTTTTCGGGCTATGCTTCCTAATTAATCGAGAATAAGAAGATCAAAAGGTACGAGTAAACATGATCTTTTATTTTTTTCTCTCTTCATATTATGAACTGTTGATTTGTGTGGTGACTGTCTCGTGCTGAGATTGTTAGAAGTTAGCCTTCCGTTAAGTTTAATAAACCGGGCCAAACGGTCTTGCACATGAGCAGATAATGCAAATCAGCACAATCAAAAAGATAATCCATATCCACGGGAATCCTCCAAAAAACAGGGTACTTTCTGCATTTTGTTCCAACATATAGTTTCCTCCTCATTTTAATATTTTTGTTTATCCTTTGGGTTTTTGTTTTCCATCCCTTTTACACCGGAACTTGATATGCCAATTCCGGGGAAAAAAAGCAGGATGAAGATTACCAAGAAAACAATCCCAAAAGCCTTTGAGTATGACATCTTTACGCCTAAGATGTTTAGCTCCAGCTCTTTCTCTTTAGGCCTCTCCGACTCTTTTTTCATCTTTTCTGTTTGATTAAACAACGGTTCATTTACCGATATACTACTTGTCATCCGATCCACCCTCCTCTATATAATTATTCTATGTATGAACATAATAAAGAGTTACTTGTAAAGGCTTAACCGCTCTCAATCGGAATCATTTGTCTGTAACTGTACTTATCTCTGCGTAAGAAGATTTCTAAAGCGCCCTGCTTTGCCACGGCCCTGCCGCCATATTTCAGCACAGCCGCCGGCAGCGGAACCCTGGACTGGATAATCCCATCTACAATAAGATGATAGCCCTCGAGATAAATCTTAGTATTAGCCTGATCTACATATTGATTTGTCGCAAATGTTATGACTACACTGTCGTCATCGATACTGATTTTGGGCTTTGCCGTTTCAGCCCATCCCTGTGCCGAGGCACTGAAATTGGTATCGGGTGTTTCGTTATTTAAGCGCATATATGCTCCCATATTATTAATCATTTTCTGCGTATTATCAAAAGTGTTTTGCATCATGCGTTCGTAATCTTCCCAAAATTTCTGCATACTTGGTATATTGGGCATTGCGCTCACCCCCTTGTGATTGCCTGTTCAGACTTTTTTTGTGAACACTCCAAGTAAAAACTGGCGAAGGATACTTTGCATAGCTGGAGTTTGCAGGAGCTCTAAAATTTCATCAATATTATCTTTGTTTGTTTTCGGAGAAACCGTGCTAATTTGCGCCCCTGCTGCCCTTCTTTCTTCATTGCCGCGGACAATCTCCATTATTTGCAATATGCTTTCGAATTTGTAGATTATATCATCAAAAAAGACCTTTGCCGTATCTACCTGCCCTCTTATGTTAACTAGTCCTGCCTCCGCCGTACTCAATCGGTTTATGACGAGCTCGCTGAGATTGCCGGTGGATTTCTGTTTTTCGTTATTATTGTCCTCTTCAGCAATCGGCTTCGTGGTTGGTTTGCTAATATTTTCTATTATGGGTTTTGTTTCTTCGTTATTTGTTGCATCTATCTGCGGTGTTTCTTCTGTTCTTATCTCAGTATCCGTTTCCGGGCTCGGGGTCTCCTGTGGCTTTACCCCTTGAAAAAGAGGTATCGGCGACAGGTATGGTGGATATCCGTAATATCTGCCTGCATAAAATGGCAACGGGCGCCTTTCCCTCTCCTGCCTTCTCGCCCCTTCATAATTGAAACGTAAACTTGCCAACTCGGTCACCTCATTCATGAGCTTCGATTATTCATTATCATATGAAAGCTTAGTGGAAAAAGTGATTTTTAGACAACAAAAATAGTGTCTCTCAACTTGTGTTGGAAGGCACTACTTTCTATCATTCCTATCCACTTGCCCGTTATTTCCGCCTATTTATTATCCAAAATTCCCGATATTAAGACTCATCAAGGTATCCAAATCCAGTTTGTTCATTTTTAATGCCTTGTCGAGAAGTTTCTGCGCTGTCGCTTGTTCTTGTGGGCTAAGCGTTTTGCCTTCCTGGAATGCCGTCAGGATATTCAAGGCATCCTCTTTTTCCTGGCTTTCTACACCTAGCTGACCAACAAATTTTTCCTTGTCCTCTGCGCTCATATTCTTCACCGTTTCAATAATTTGCGGCAAAGATGAGATGGCCTGGACAAACTGTAGAAAACTCACTGGTATCATCACATCCTTTTTAAAAGCTATGCAATAATACTATGTGGTAAGCGCGACTACTGTGCCTGTTCTGCTGCAAATAATTGCCTAATACTAATTACACCCTGTTATCTATTTTTTCTCTAGCCGTTAACTTCTTCTTTGAGCAATCTCTCGAGTACACACCCAAACCGTTCGTCATCCTTTTTCAGGCGTGCGGCCGGTCCTCGCGTACGTCCCCCGGCCCGGCGCACCTTGGCCTTGAGATGCCGTTCTTCGAGAAGAAAGTCCATTTTTTCGTCTTGATATATCCTGCCGGATGGTGAAACAACCCTGGCGCCCTTTCCCAAAAGAACTGCGGCCAATCCCCAGTCCTGAGTTACTACGATGTCCCCTCTTTTGGCAAGATTGATAACAGCAAGGTCAACAGCCTGAGATTCGTCGCCGACTGTGATATGCCGGTGCGTTCCCTCAATACTATGTTTGAAAGAAGCCACCGTCACCATCTCCCAAGCATATGCCGCTGTGAGCGTACTGACTATATCCTTGACATTTTTGGGGCAAGCGTCAGCATCAATGATAACCCGTCTAGATAGTGCGATTATCTTCTCCCCCTTAGAATAACCTGTTCTAGGCATTAACAACAATAGTGCCTTTATCTGTGTCTTTCTTCAGCGCGATGATATTTTCCGTAATCGCGTCAAAAGCATCATCATGACTGACCACAAAGACCTGGTTAAAATTCCTCGTGATCTCCGGGATGATTCGTGCAAGATTGCTGCGTCTTTTCTCATCGAGATTTGCCGTAGGTTCATCGAAGAAACCAATTCCG
>DIVP01000062.1 GCA_002422465.1 Peptococcaceae bacterium UBA6129
TCCACATGGAAAGTCCTCTTCTTTGAGGTCCAACGAAGCGGTTTCTTGTTGAGCAGCGACCGAGGGGTACGATCCCAGCTTATGGACCTTTCGGACGAGTTTGCAAGTGACTTCAATACCAGATACCGCGCCCTGGTTCAAACCATTCTTTCTGAGGGCAACAAGCAAGGGGTGTTCAACGTCGAAGATCTGGAAGCAACTGCCGCCCTTCTCTCGACGGGGGCATGGTGTATTCTCTTAAACCCCGTTACCCAGGCGCGTAGCGACATTACCGAGTCCTTGCTTGATGAGTGGGGCAAATTACTGATGAGCGGTTTGAGGAAGAGGTAATTTTTTTGTCATCCTTTAGAGGTTTCAATGTAATTATTCGAATCTTTAGCTTCAGCAAACTGCTTTGTTTCGGAAAAACGGGATGCCTTGGGGCTTGGCATGGATAAAAAATATAAACCAATAAAATTCCCGGAAGATGAATCTGTTCATGATTGCATCATTGAATGGTGGTATTTTAATGGTCATTTAAAAGACAAATATGGCAACGAGTATTCATATATGGATTGTCTGTTCAGAGTGGATGTTAAAAAAGTAAAGATACCATTTTTAAGCAAGATACCACTCAAAATATCATACTTTTCCCATTCCCTTGTCTCTGATTTAAGTAATAAAAGTTTTCATCACAGAATAGCTCCCCTTTCCGTTATTTCTGATGATAGTTTTTCCAAATCTTTACTTCATATAAATTACATCAACCCGGAAATAAAAAATGGTTATACCAATTGTATTATTGACAAAACAGACGAATCGACGTACCGCTTAAAAAACAAGGACATTGATGTAATATTGACTTCAGTCAAAAAACCTTTATATGAAGGCGGAAAAGGATTTGTCGATCTTAATTCCAAAACAACCTACTACTATTCTTTAACCAATCTAAAAACCGAAGGCAGAATAAAAATCAAGGATAATTGGGTGAATGTTGCCGGCAAGTCCTGGATGGATCATCAGTGGGCGGATGCCAGTTATTCCAAAGACAGATGGGATTGGTTTTCGGTGCAATTAGATAATAACACGGAGATGGTTTGTTTTGTGTATGATGACGGAAAGAAAAAGACTTATTTAGCCGACATTTCTTATCCGGACAATACGCAAGAGCACCATAGCAATGTTGAAATCGTTCCTCTGGAAAGGCATTGGGCAAGCCAAAAGAGCAAAGCGGTTTATCCATTGTTATGGAAAGTTACAATACCAGCAAAAAATATACACTTAATTCTTTCTGCAAAAATTGAACATCAGGAAATGCTATTCGGTTCAATTAATTATTGGGAGGGGCCGCTTCTGGTAAGCGGATCGTTCGGAGATAAAGATGTAAACGGCGTTGGTTTTATGGAGTTAGTCGGTTATCCATCGCAATATAACAATATGAAATATGTTAGAGATGAAATAGGAAAAACAGCAAGCCGGGTTGTTTCATCTATGAAAAATAAGGCGTTGATCTTAGCAGATAACATAAAAGATAGTCTTATAGAATCAGATTAAAATAATGACAAAATTAAAACCGGTCCAATCAAAACCACTCTCTCCCATGTCAAAGGATGCCGACAAGGACTCAAAAAGGAAAATTATTCTGTTTTATTCGTCTGTTGGTCAAGGTCATATTAGTGCGGCTCGAGCCATCGAGCAGGAGATTCTGAAGCAGGATCCCTCGACTATTGTGCTGGCGAAGGACATCCGCGAGTTCATGAACCCTCTCTGGCGTATGCTCGACGAAAAGATCTACTTGTTTATCGCGAAAAACTTACCGAATTTATTTGATAGTATTTTTCTTTCCTTGCAGGAACAGGGAAACCATATAGGTTCACTGGCGTGGCTACCGAATGATTACCCGGAATTGAAGGTACTCGAGTACCTTAAGGCCGAGGCCCCGGACGCGATTATAGCCACCCATTATGGCTCAGCGCAAGTACTGGGGACCCTCAGAGAGAAGGAGCTTATTCCGGGCATCAAGATTGGTTGGCTCCATACCGACTATTTCGAGGGCTACCTCCCTCGAATATCCAAACGCATTGACCGAACTTTTCTGGCACACCCCGAGCTTGAAAACCGTTGGCTGGCGGCGGGCATCTCCCCTGAATTGGTTGAAACCACGGGTATGCCTGTAAACATTCCCATTGGCGACTCGAATACCTCAAAAGAATGCCTTGTTCAGATTGGCTTCGACCCCGACATAAGAACAATCACAATAGCCAGTGGAAAAGAAGGCGTCGGAGATTTTCCCGGCATCGTCATGAGCATTGCCGATGAGACAGAAGAACCTCTGCAAATTATAGCTGTATGCGGCCGCAACAAAAAACAACGACGAGCTCTGCAAAATATTCAACATAAAATTCCAAAGCTTGTGAAACTGGAAATCCTGGATTCCATCCCTCAGACGGACCTGGTTTCCTTTATCCAAGCCTCGGATTTGTTTATCACCAAGGCAGGTGGCCTGTCCCCGGCGGAGGCATTCACGCTTGGGAAGCCGACCATTCTGTTGAACGTAATCAGTGGCCACGAAAAAGAAAATGCAGAATTATTCTCAAGAATGGGAATGGCGGAGTTTAATACGGATGTTAAAAATGTGGGCGCTCAGGCGCTGGCAGTTCTATCTGATCAACAAAAACAGGCTTCAATGCTGGCAGCTCAACAAGAGTTTCGGGCCAATATGGACATTGGGAAAATCGCCCGTTTTGTTCTTGATCCACAGATCAATGCGCGAAGTCCGCAGCCAAACTTCGGATTGGAAAACGGCCTTGCTGCGAGCAATGTTTATGGTGCTCTGGCGCAACTTGAAACCGATGCCCCGGCCGATATGGAGATCCTTCTTTCTTATTCGTCTTCAAAAGAGAACGAGCGTATCGTCATGGAAAATCCCTTCGGTCATATCGCCATCCGCATCGGCGACACGGTCTATAGCTCAAATCATATGTCTCATCCGGTAAAAGAGTCGCCCTTGCTTCAGCACATGAGCCTGAAACAATATTTGTTTGGGGTCTTGCCCCCTTCTGACAACCAAGCTCACACAAGTACCTACGGAATGTCGTATGGGCGTGATACTCTTGGTTTTCGCATTAAAGGTCTTGCACCAGCATCCCTGCAACGGATGCATGCCGAGGCGGCAAGGATTGAGGAAGAGTTCCGGTCGGGAATGTGCAAATACGACAGACAAAGATCGAATTGCGCCGATTTTGTGGCACGAATTCTTCGCGCCGGCGGTTACGATATTGAATATATGAAGGGTTCAAGCTGTATCTTTACAATGCCTCTGGACGTCTTTGAAAAGGTACATACAGCTTTCGAAGGCGATCCAAACTTTCAAACGGAATTGGTGGGCTATAGGCGACTGCCAGGGTCTCAAGCTTCATATCGTTTTTCTCGATTCCCGCTTTCTATGGGACAACCCGTCCGGGCCTTGGCGCAAGTGCTGACAAACTCTGCCACGGACAAGTTCGAAAAAACAGTGGGAAAGCAACTGACCGGATATGTTGGTGATGACCGAATTTATTACGAGCATTTAAGCGCTCGCTTATCAGCATCGGCAATCGATGATCTTGATCGTTCCCGAAGCCGTGCCAAAAGCATGGAGCGAATCCTTTATGAGGAAGCTCGGCATTTAATCGCCGAACAGAAAATCCTGCACATCGATGTGTATAAACAAAAAGTCGAGCAACAGATTACGCGAGAATTTCGCTATCTGATTCAGCAGCGCTGCGATGTGGCAAGAATATCGACGGAACATGCGGAAGGTATTCTCAATGGCCAAAACACAAAAAAACTGCGAGAGGCGTTCGCCAATCTGATGGGCGAATACGCGATATTAAATCTCTGGGAACGGAAGTCGGATCGTCTGGCCGCATTCATTGAAAAGCTGTCTGAGTTTCATCAAACCATAGAGCGGGGATTCTCAGAAGCGGGGCGAACGCAGCATGAGTTGGTTGCTGAAGTAAGAGCGATGTTTGAAAAAATTGAGAAACGATTCAAAAGCCCTTTTCATATCGCCACTCAACCCCTGCGAGCTGTGGACACAAAGAAGCGGACGAGAGAGACGCCTGAAAGCAAACATCTCCGTTCTGATCAAACTTCAAATAGTCGGGGCAAAAAGACGGCGGCGCCGGTTGCCGGCGATGACAATCAGGAGATCCTCTGAGCTGTGGTTGATTTTTCGCTGATCATGTCAAATTGCGGCGCCGTAATTGGCATATTCCTGGCGTGCGCTTTGGGAGTACCGGTTCCTGAAGAAATCACCCTGCTTTCAGCAGGGGTTTTGGTATCAACAAAGCAACTCCCGTTAGGTCTTGCGGTCATCTCCGGTTTGGCTGGAATTTTTATGAGTGATTCGACTCTGTTCTTTCTGGGGCGGCGCCTTGGACCGCGGGTCTTTGGATTGCCTCTCATTCGAACCGTCCTTACCGAGTCTCGCGTTAAATGGGCTGAGTCTCGTATTCGCCGAAACGGACCCCTTGTTTGCTTTATCGGGCGTTTTCTTCCCGGCCTGCGCGTCGTTATATTCACAACATCCGGCGCGCTTGGGATAAAGTCCCACATCTTCCTTGCGATTGATGCCCTGGCGGCAGTGATCATCGTTTCACTGTGGATTTCTCTAGGCATCTGGATGGGATCGAATTTTATTGATACCGCTCGGCACACTCAGGAAATCAGGGTGGCCTCCATTTCCATCGTACATCAGCCTTCGAGTTTTACGGAGGATGTCCCGAATGTCTTATTCCTGACAATTTAAAATCCGGTGTAACCCACGCATGTTACTATGATCCTGAGATCAATAAAACCCTGGCGGCAATGGCGGAACATTATCGTGTCGCTGTTATACCGTGTCTTTCCGGCAAGCCTGCGTAACGCCTCTGTGATCGGATTTAATTTTATC
>DIVP01000114.1 GCA_002422465.1 Peptococcaceae bacterium UBA6129
GAGTTTGGCTAGCAAGCCCTAATTAAACTCAAACGCTGGTATAAGAATATCGGCGTTTTTCATTATTGAAATAACTATAGTTGCATTTATTTCACTATACATTTTAATGGGAGAAATATTAAAAACATATAAAGTATCAATACCCGGGGCGCCAACAAATATCTTTTTTGAGTTTAGATTTCCATTTCCAAAAACTGACCACCCAAATTGTTCCCAGACATTTACTCCGTTTAATGAATATAAAATTTCCCCTGTTTGACTAGAAACCAGATATGCCTTGCCGGAAAACTTAATGTCATTCGGACTTGCACTAGGTGCACCTAACAATAACTCAGGCAATCCATCATTATCCAGATCATCAACCGCCGATACTGAGATTCCCACTTCTTCCCCTTCGATAGGGCCCGGGAAATGAAGTAGCTGACTACCATCAAGTCCGGAAAAGATATAGACTGAACCAGCTTCATCCCTCCCTCCGGGAGAACTATCGGGTGCGCCTACAAGGATTTCCGGTATACCATCACCGTTTATATCACTTAACGCACTTAAACTAAAGCCTAAGCCTGCGTTTTCTTCCCCACCTTCAATAGAGTAAAGCAACGACCCGCTAGCGCCTGAAAAAACATAGACTATTCCTGCTTGCTGCAAGCCTGACGGCGAAGCAAACGGAGCGCCTACCGCAAAATCAGGAACACCATCCCCATCCACATCACCGATCTTTGCTACTGCATATCCAAAAGAGTCTCCCGGATTCTGACCATCCAAACGATAAAGTATGCTTCCGGATTGTCCGGAAATAACAAACACACTTCCTGCGTTAATTGCAGCCAACGGTGAGGCTTGGGGAGCGCCCACTAAAATATCCGGCTTGCCATCACCATCCACATCACCTGCCCAACTAACGGACCAGCCAAACTGGTCTTCCATCACAGTGTTTTGTATTTCCAGCAGTATTGAGCCGTCAAGCCCTGACAAAACACGGATATATCCTGCACGTAATGAACCTCCTATTCTTGCACTGGGCGCGCCCACAAGAATATCTCTCCACCCATCTCCATTTAAATCCTCACCCGCAGACAGAGAAAAACCAAGTTCGTCTTCAGCTTCTGAAAGATGTTTTGAAAATATTTTTTCACCAGTCAAACTAGAATAAGCTGAAACACTGCCGGCATCTTGCTTGCCTGGTAAAACGTGAGATGGGGCGCCTACATAAATTGAAGACTGTTGATAATCATATTCAACAGTAAAAGCGAATTGTTCTCTGACTTGTTCGCCAACAAAGCGCTGTATATATGCTCCGTCCGGAAGAATAAAGCTTCGGCAAGTTGAGGGGTATATCCGGGCTTCTACATCAAAGGGGCCTTGATCAGGAAGGGAGATTGTACATTGTAAGGTAAAGATCACTTCCCGTGTAAAGCTCTTTTCTCCCGAGAGACAATGTATATTAAAAGCATATTCCTGTCCAATGGCTACATAGCATTTATATAGACATGGTTCCGATATAAGCGTTAACTCTTTACGTATTATTCTTTCCGTACCGGGCAGCGCAGTGCACTCTACATAAGAGCAATCCTCTAGATCGCTATCGGGTATTTCCAGAGTAAACTCTTTAAAGACTTCTTTATAAAAGCTAGCTAATACCAGCTTGGTCGAGATACATATTATCCGACCGTGATTGGTAATTTTTTTTTGCTCATTAATCTCTGATTGAACTTTTCTAAAAGCATCCATAGTTTTAAGCAGCTCCATTTCATCTTCCATGTTCTCCATTTATTATATGTTTGGACCAATCACAATGAGCCTACCTCTGCCATTATCAATTAAGGCAAGCGCTATCGTCTAAAGCATTAATATTTTAACTTTTTAGCAAATATTATTTAACAAATTAAGTGAACGTAAAAGCAAGTTAGATAGTCTTTGAATACCATAATAACAGGTAATGTTTAAATACTAAAAAATATACGGAGGCTTTGGCATGAATCTTCTTAATAAAAAAATTTTGGTTACCGGAGCTGACGGCTTTATTGGTTCACATCTGACCGAAGAACTATTGAGTTTGGGCTGTACGGTACGTGCCTTTGTTTTATACAATTCATATAATTCCTGGGGTTGGTTGGATAATACGCCAAGTTTGTTCCAAGATAATCTCGAGGTGTTTCCAGGAGATATCCGAGACTCGCAAAGAGTCCAGGAAGCTGTGAAAGGCTGTCATGTGGTTATCCATCTGGCAGCCTTAGTTGCTATCCCCTACTCATATCAGTCCCCGGAAACATATGTGGAAACAAATATCAAGGGCACTTTAAACATACTCCAGGCATGTCGCAATCTGGGAGTGGAAAAAGTTGTTCATACTTCCACGAGTGAGGTATACGGGACAGCCCGTTTTGTTCCGATCAATGAAGAACATCCTCTCTCCGCACAATCGCCTTATGCTGCCACGAAGATTGCCGCAGATCAACTGGCAATGGCATTTTATCATTCCTTCGAAACCCCGGTAGCCATCATCCGCCCTTTTAATACATATGGTCCCCGCCAATCGGCGCGGGCAGTCATACCCACCGTTATCACCCAAATTGCCACTGGAGAGAGGACCATAAAACTCGGCTCCCTTCGTCCGACACGAGATTTCAGCTACGTCGAAGACACTGCAAAGGGATTAATCTGCGGCGCGCAAGCTGATGCAGCGGTTGGTGAAGTGATAAATCTTGGGACCGGCTATGAGCTTACTATCAAGGATTTAGTCGAGGATATTGCCAGTCTGATGGAGGCAGAAGTGAAAATTCAAAGTGAAGCTGAACGCATACGCCCGGTAAACAGTGAAGTCGAACGTTTACTTTCAGATAATAGCAAAGCTAAAAGACTGCTGGACTGGGAACCCACCTATGCCGGTCCGGAGGGCTTGAAAAAGGGATTGGCCAAAACAATAAACTGGTTTAGTCAGAGCGATAATTTAATAAAATACCGGTCAGGAGTTTACAATCTATGAAAAAGAAATTCGATGTACAGACAATCATAAAAACTATGCAAAGTGTTTTACCCACAGGACACGAATCAATAGCCCTTCACGAACCACATTTAAAGGGAAATGAATGGAACTACATTAAACAGTGCCTGGATAGCGGCTGGGTTTCTTCGGCCGGGCCATATGTTGACCATTTTGAAGAACAATTGGCAAAATACACGGGAATAAATCACGTAATCGCGGTCGTAAATGGCACGGCGGCGCTCCATACATGTCTGCAATTAGCCGGGATTACCGAACAAGATGAGGTATTTGTACCGGCATTATCCTTTATCGCCACCGCCAATGCGGTTAGCTATCGGGGTGCCGTACCTCATTTTGCCGACTGCGATGAAAAAACTCTGGGTTTAGCTCCTCGTAAACTTGATAGCTATCTTCAGGAAATCGCCGAAGTGCAATCAGAGTATTGTTTTAACAAAAAAAGCGGACGCCGCATCAAAGCAGTTGTACCCATGCATACCTTTGGTCAGCCGGTAGATATGGACCCGTTGGTAGATGTCTGCCAACGTTATCATCTTGTTCTCATAGAAGATGCGGCGGAATCTTTAGGTTCATTTTATAAGGATTCTCATACCGGAAGCTGGGGCTTGCTTTCTGTCCTGAGCTTTAATGGCAATAAGATTATTACTACCGGCGGCGGCGGGGCTATCCTGACCAATAACTCCTCACTGGCCGCTGCCGCCAAGCACCTCACCAAGCAGGCCAAACTGCCCCACCCCTGGTCCTTTAATCATGATATGGTCGGTTACAACTACAGAATGCCGGATATCAACGCGGCCTTGGGGTGTGCTCAGCTTGAACAGCTCCCTGGATTCCTAGAGAAAAAAAGGTTGTTGGCCTTGCGGTATCAGGAAGCATTTATGAACATAAAGGGCGTGAAAATTTTTAAAGAGCCGGATTTTGCCCGAAGCAATTATTGGCTTAACCTGCTCTTACTGGATGAAGAATATGCCACGTACCGGGACGTTATTCTTGAATCGAGCCACAATCTCGGAATTAAAGTACGCCCGGCTTGGACCTTACTGCACAAGCTCCCCATGTATCAGAACTGCCCGCGGATGGACCTGAGCACAGCTGAAAGCCTGGAGCGCCGGATAATCAACCTGCCCAGCAGCGCTTTTCTGATTGGCTAAAGATATCAGACATCTCCCGCCAGCTTATTTTTCAGCTTCAACCATAAAGTAGCTGATCCTGTCTGTTTCTCCCCGGTCAGTCCTTTCCAGGGAATCAATAATAAGGTTTTTAAAACCGGCAGACGACCATAGCTGCATTATTTCCTGTTCAGTAAAAAAATGTACGGTGCCTCTGTGGGCCAGACTACCAACAGTTATCTCGCGATAGGTATTTTCTTCTAATTTCTCCCCTGTCCCGTATCCGGTCATACCAATTTTGAACAAGCCGGTGGAAAAGAATCTGCCCCCTTTTTTTAGCGCCCGATAACATTCGGTTAAGATAATCCTTATATTATCAACTGTATTGGCGCAGAGCATGGCTGAGTCTACCACTCCATCAAAGAACTCGTCCGGATAGTTCATTGAGGCCGCGTCACCGATGGATATATTCGCATGTAATCCCTCATCCCTTATCCTTCGTGTTGCTTTGTAAACAGCAGTAGCCGAGCCGTCAAATGCATAGACTGCGAATCCCTCTCTAGCCATAAACCAGGTCATAGCGCCGGCGCCGCAGCCGATATCCAGCAATTTTATTTTTCCCCGGTTTTTTTTATAAAAATTTCTGGCAATAAAACGAATTGCTTCTTCACCGGGGTACTTTCCCCATTCTTGTTCCTGGTGAATTTGTTCCCAAACATTATCAAAACTTCCCATTTTGTTTCCTCCGCTATTTGACACCATGCCTTTTATACACTCATATTATGTAAAATAATGTATCCCTGTTACAGGAGCGTATATGTCAAAAAAAAAAGTATGTGTCGTCACCGGCAGCAGAGCTGAATATGGTTTGCTCTACTGGCTTATGAAAGAAATATGGGCTGATTCTCAACTGGAACTGCAGCTCATTGTGACAGGTGCTCATTTAGCTCCTGAATACGGCCTTACCTATCAGAAAATAGAGGATGATAATTTTTTTATCAATGAAAAGCTGGAAATGCTGCTCTCCAGCGATACGGCAGTTGGTATGGCCAAGTCGCTTGGACTCGGTATAATCGGTTTTGCCGACGCGTTTCAGCGCCTGCGGCCCGATCTGCTGGTACTGTTGGGTGACCGTTATGAAATTATGGCGGCTGCCCAAGCCGCTATGTTGGCTCAGCTGCCAATAGCCCACATATCCGGCGGCGAAAGCACGGAAGGAGTTATTGATGAAGCTATCCGTCACGCCATCACGAAAATGTCCCACCTACATTTTGTGGCTAATGAAAGTTATCGGAAAAGAGTCATCCAATTGGGGGAAGATCCGCAGCGTGTTTTTAACTATGGCGATCCTGCGCTGGATAACTTAAAAAAGCTTCCGTTTCTCACGCGCAAGGATCTGGAGAATCAAATTAATTTCCAACTGGGGCAGTTGAACTTCCTCGTGACTTATCATCCCGTCACGCTGGAAATAAAGAGTATGGAAGCCGGAGTTCGAGAACTTTTGGCAGCTTTGGATAAATACACAAAAGCAAAGGTTATTATTACGTCCTCCAACTCCGACATGGGGGGAAGGGCTATCAGCCGACTGCTGCAACAGTATGCAAATATGCGAAAAGGAAGAGTGCTGTTCACTATCTCCCTTGGACAGTTAAAATACTTAAGCGCTATGAAATATTGCCAAGTAGTCATCGGCAATTCATCCAGCGGCATTGTAGAAGCGCCTGCCTTAAAAACCGCTACCGTCAATATTGGCAACAGGCAGCAAGGTCGGTTAAAAGCTGCGTCCATTATCGATTGCCGCGAAGACCGGCGGGAGATCATCGCGGCAATCGACCGGGCTTTATCCCCGGATTTTCAAAACAAATTGTCCCAAGTGCAGTCACTGTACGGAGACTGCAATGCTTCCGAGCGGATCAAAGAGAAACTGAAGGAATTTGATCTCAGGGGAATTCTAAGGAAGAAGTTCTATGACCTCGACTACGAACAACAGTAGAATCACTCCGATAGGGGGAGAATTGGACATTTCGTTGGAAGATTTTCTTAAGCCTGAGCTAAACGTCGGCCTAACTTCCGGCGATAAAAAATCCTCTCTCTACCTGGATACCGGACGCTCAGCTATTTATGTTGCACTTTTAAACATTCTTGAGCGTGGTGGGAAAAGAGAGGCCTGGCTGCCGCGTTATTGCTGCCCCTCTGTTGAACTGCCCTTTTCAAAGCTGGGGTTTAAGCTAAACTACTATTCTACAGGATGCGATCTTAACACGCCTTGCGGTTTGCCGGAAAAGCTCACCGGCGAGACCTTTTTCTTCATTCACTACTTCGGAAAGAGGAATCAAGCCCTGCAAAAATACTTGGGAGTAATGAAAGAACAGTACTCTTTTTTTGTTATTGAAGATTGTGTGCAAGCCTTGCTCACCAGCGATCTTGGCAACTATGATTATGTGGTCTACAGCTTTCGCAAATTCTTGCCCCAGCCTGATGGGGCTTTATTGTCTTACCGCTTTCCTCTGGTTGAATGTAAACTTGCCCCGGCTGACGAGGCTTTTGTTTCCCGAAAGCTAATTGGCAAGCTTATCAGATTTCACAGCAAGAACACGTTATTCTTAGATTTGTTTGCTTTCGCAGAAAAAATGATTGATGAATTCAGCGAGCCCCGGGAGATCTCCTATCTTTCAAAATATCTTCTAACCAGGGCAAACGCGGAAGAAATTAGCGAGAAAAGACGCAGCAATTTTTTTCATCTTATCAAAGCAATAAAACAACATTCCTATGATGAGGAACTTTTTCGGCCGCTCTTCACTTCACTTAAACCGGGAGAAACCCCTCTGGGCCTTCCGGTTGTGATAAATCCCGCGTTTCGAGATAGACTGCGGGCACACCTGGCTAACAAGAGAATTTTTTGTCCCATTCACTGGCCCTTGGAAATTGAGAAAGATCATTTTTGGAGAAACGAACTCCTTCTAAGTCACTCGCTCCTGACACTTCCTTTGGATCAAAGACTTGATTGCCCCTCTTTAAATTATCTGCTGGAAAAAGTGACCGAATTTTTTAATGAAGCAGGTGTAAACAATTGACAAAGGTATATATCATCGCCGAAGCCGGCGTAAACCATAACGGCTCCGTTACACTAGCCCGTGAAATGATTAATTTAGCGGCCGATACCGGTGTGGATGCGGTAAAGTTTCAAACCTTTATCGCCGAGGAAGTAATTGGCCGACGGGCTCTCAAAGCCCCTTATCAGGAGAGGCTCACCCTAACTGGTGAGAGCCAGTTAGAAATGGTGCAAAAATTGCAACTGGATGACAATCAACATCAGGAACTGCTTGATCTTTGCCAGTCCCGAGGGCTTGATTTTATCTCCACACCCTTTGACCTGGCAAGTGTTGACCTGCTCGCCTATCGTTTACGGCTTCCCAGGCTTAAGGTCGCTTCCGGGGAAATCACAAACGCACCCCTGTTATTAAAAATTGCCCGTTCCGGCGCTAAGATCATCCTTTCAACCGGAATGTGCAGTCTAGGCGAAATAGAAGCAGCCCTAGCAGTGATTGCCTTTGGCTATTGTACCAGAGATGCTGCGCCTTCGAGGACAGCTTTCCAAAAGAGTTATTCGTCCCCGGAGGGACAAAAGGCCTTACAGCAAAAAGTGACCTTGCTGCACTGTACGAGCGAATACCCTGCTCCCTTTGAGGATATCAACCTACTTGCCATGGATACTCTGCGCCAGTCCTTTGGCCTGCCGGTCGGGTATTCCGATCACAGTCAAGGAATAACAATCCCTATCGCCGCTGCCGCCCGTGGTACAGCATTAATTGAAAAGCACTTTACACTGGACCGGAATCTGCCGGGTCCCGACCACCAGGCCTCCCTAGCGCCGGCAGAGTTAAAAGAAATGGTCCGATCGATCCGCGAGGTCGAAGTAGCTCTGGGTTCTCCGCGTAAAATTGCCACCCCGTCCGAACTTGAAAATATACCCTTTGTGCGAAAAAGCCTTGTGGCTAAAAAGAATATTGAAAAAGGGGATGTCTTGACTGAGGATAACCTGGGTATCAAACGTCCTGGTGGAGGAATTGAACCTGCCCGTTACTGGGATTACCTTGGTTTGAAAGCCAAAAAAGCTTATGAGACAGATGAGGGGATATAGGATATGCTAGTTGATTTTAATAGGGCCGAGGAAGCCTTCGCCAGACTCCCCTCTGAACAAAAATCCCCTTATTTTCATCCCATTTTTGTAGTAAGTGACGCTCTTAGAGATCCATCCCTGACACCGCTTTTTTTTGTTTATAAAGATGGCGGAGAGATTTTCTATCACGCTTTTCATTTAGGAAAGGTCGCAGGTACCCCATTTTTCGATATCCAGTCGCCTTATGCCTATGGAGGTCCTCTCTCGTCCACAACCGAACCCAGTTTTCTTGCCCAAGCCGGTCGGCATTATTTAGCTTGGTGCCGCGAGAACAAGATTCTGGCAGAGTTTATCCGTTTTCACCCCCTCCTGAAAAACTGGCGGTTTTATTACGGCGAGAGGCTGTCTATGCGGGAAACTGTCTGGATTGACCTGCTTTGGCAAGACCGCTTTTCGTTATACAGTACGCGCGTGCGAACCGCTATCCGAAAAGCTGTCAAAAACGGATTGCGTATCCGCTGGGAAGCAACATGGGATTCGCGCCGGGATGAACTCTGCAAGATTTTTTTTGGGTTGTACTCCCAGGCAATGACCGAGCTTAAAGCAGACGAATTCTACTTCTTTCCGCGCGACTATTTTCAAAATCTCATGAATTGGTCGCATTCTTACCTGGCTTTGTGCCTGCGCGGAGATGAGCTTTTAGCGGCAGCGCTATTTCTGAAAGAATCAAATCTGCTGGAATATCATCTTGCTGCGTGCCACCCGGAGGGTAAAAAACTGTGTGCCAGTAATCTTATCTTAGACGAGGCGGTTATGGAAGCGCAAAAGCTAGGCTGCCGCATACTTCATCTTGGCGGAGGCACTGATAACAGCCCTGACAATCCTCTCTTGTTCTATAAATCCGGTTTCTCACCTAAGCGAGCTTCGTTCCTGATCGGTAAAACCATCCATGCTCCCAAAGAATATGAAGAAATGCAAAAAGATTGGCAGAAAAAGTATGGCATCCCGAGCGAAAAAACATTGTTTTACAGATTCCCTCCAAACCAATAAGGCTGAAATACTTTTACTCCTGTACTATCTATCGTAACGGTTCGGGTCAAGAAGTAATTACAGGTAATATTGGCGGTGGCACCCTTCCAGGGGCATTGTCATATGATGAAATACAAGCTAGTGATTGTTCTCCTACCGGTATCAAGGGAGCTTAAGGAAAATGTGGCAAAACATTATTATCAGCGCGAAAACCAGTATTGCAAAAACAATAGAGATAATTGACCAGGCCGGGCTGCAGATAGCTCTGGTAGTGAATGAATACGGGCAATTACAGGGGACTGTCACCGACGGCGATATCAGACGCGCCATTCTCAGCCATCTGAGCCTGGATGAAGCCGTAACCAAGGCCATGAACCCTGCCCCTTCCTATATTTACCTAGGCCAATCCCGTGAAGCGGCCATCCAGTTGATGAGAAGCAGAAAGATTCATCAGATCCCTATTCTGGACTCAGAGGGCCATGTGGTAGGTATGGAAACCGCAGAAGAGTTAGTAACTGCTCCGCTGCGGGAGAATTTGGTAATACTCATGGCTGGTGGATTAGGCCAGCGTTTACAGCCACTGACGAAGAACTGTCCCAAACCCCTGCTGAAAATAGGCAACAAGCCAATTCTGGAAACCATCCTCGAAAGCTTTATCGAACAAGGCTTCAGGCATTTCTATATCGCGGTTAATTACAAAGCGGAGATGATAATCAAACATTTCGGAGATGGCGAGCGCTGGGGCGTGGAAATAAAATACCTGCGGGAGAATAAGCCCTTGGGAACAGCAGGTGCACTAGGACTCCTTCCGGCCAAGCCCACGCTGCCAATTCTGGTAATGAATGGGGATATCCTGACCAGAGTTGATTTTGGCAAATTATTGAATTTTCATAATAAGAATCAAACTGAGGCTACGATTTGCATAAAGGAAAATAGCATTCAAATACCCTATGGAGTTGTGACCACCCGGAAGAATCGCCTTTGTAAAATAGAAGAAAAACCGGAGCAGCGGTTCTTTATCAATGGGGGTTTATACGTATTCAAGCCTGAGGTTCTTGATTATCTGACGGTTGGGTCTCACCTGGATATTCCGGATTTTCTCCAAACCCTGTTGAAGAAAGGAAATCATATTGCCGTCTTTCCCATCTGGGAATACTGGATGGATATTGGACGTTTCGAAGATTATGAAAGGGCCGGCAATGATTTTACGAAGGTGTTCAAATGATCGACGGTAAGAAAGTGCTGGGAATAATTACAGCGCGCGGTGGTTCCAAGTCAATTCCTCGTAAAAATCTTAAACTCATGGCCGGCAAGCCGTTGATTGCCTGGACCATTGCAGAGGCGCATAGTTCTCGCTTCCTTGACCGCCTAATTCTTTCCTCCGATGATGAGGAGATTATCGAAGTTGCTAATACTTGGGGATGTGAAGCCCCTTTCGTCCGACCGACGGAACTGGCCTGCGACGATACTCCCGGGATAGACCCGGTAATCCACGCCCTGAATGTTATCGGCGAACATTATGACTATATAGTACTGCTACAGCCTACTTCTCCGCTGCGCACCACCGCCGACATCGATGGCTGCATCAACTACTGCGTTCAGGAAGACGCACCGGTCTGCGTTTCTGTGTGTCTCGCCGCTCAGAATCCCTATTGGATGCACACCTTAGATGATCGCCACCGCATACGTCCGCTGCTAAATCCAAAAAAAGCAATAGAGCGCAGGCAGGAAACTCCGCCGGTGTTTGTCGAAAACGGCGCTGTTTACGTCGCGCAAACAGACTTCCTGCTGAAGGAAAAAAGCTTTATCACCGCGGAAACCTTGGCCTATATCATGCCGCCTGACCGCTCCTGGGATATTGACGACGAACGGGACTTCCTTTTTTGCGCACTTCTGAAATCTCAAGCCCGGCATGATGGCTGATCCCTAAATAACAAGGAGAATACTATGGTTTATAACGATAATATGGAAATACTCCAGACGTCTTTCCCTGAGGTTTGGCGACAAGTGTCAGAGATGGCGGAATCCCTGGACAAAAGCCTGGTTCGGGTGTTTACCGGGAAAGATGGCCTGCCCAACCTGCAGGTGGCGCAAACGTATCTGCATAAAACAGAGAATCCCACGCAAGAAGCGTTTGCCTTCATTGATCAATTTAAAAATATTGACGCTCATTCGGATATACTTTTTTATGGAATTGGCTTGGGCTATCATCTTAAAGCCTTTGCGGATCGTCACCCCCACAAACCCTTTTCCGTCTATGAACCGGTTCCCGAGGTTTTTCACCAGTTTCTGCTTAACACGGATCTAAAGCAGTTCCCACTCAGTTTATTAAGAAACATTTATCTCGAAAACCGGTCGGATGATCCGAGCCAGTTTTGCTTTAACCTGGTTAAAAAGCTGCGCAGTTCCATCCTGATTATTGATCTGCCTTTTTATCAAAGCGCCTTCCCGCAAAAACGACAGGTCTTCTTCACTCAATTTGAAAACCATTTAAGAGAACGCCGTATTTCGCTGGCTACTTATGCCACCTTTGAAAAACGCTGGACTATCAACAGTCTGAAGAACTTTATGCAGGTTCTGAACAGTCCTAATTTATTGCTCGAGGATAAAGACCTTTTCAGGAAGAAACCCGCCCTGCTGGTTGCCTCCGGTCCCTCATTGGAAGAGGAAATCGAGAATTTACGAAAAATCCGAGCCGGCGGCTTAGCCTATATCTTTTCCGTGGGCACCGCCATCAATGCCCTGGTGAGTCGCGGAATTCACCCCCATGCTGCCTGTACCTATGATCCCAGCGATGAAAACCAGATTGTTTGCAAGGAAGTCCTGGACAAGGGCATTAAATCCATTCCCCTGATTTTTGGCAGTACCGTTGGATACGAAACCCTGGAAACGTACCCAGGTCCCAAAATGCACATGTTAATAAACCAGGACACCCCGGCGGCTTTCTATCTGAAACCAAGAAAAGGGGGAAAACTGGAATATGTTAATGATGCAGCCACTATAACGGTGATTACCCTGCAGCTTTTATTCAGGCTGGGTTTTGATCCGATCATACTGGTAGGGCAAAACCTGGCTTATCTTAACGGTAGAAATTATACGACCGGATCAACCTATGCCTCCCGTGAGGTTATGCTAACGGAAACGAAGGACATGCTTCGGATCAAAGATGTTTATGGTAATGAAGTAACTAGCAGCGACAGCTATATTCGGATGAAGCTGCAAATTGAAAATTACCTGAGTTCTTTTCCGGAAGTCACCGTTATTAATACTACTAAATACGGCGCCCAGATCGAAGGAAGCAGGTTTGAACCCTTAAATGAAGTGATGAGGAATTATCTGCATGAACGAGTAGTTAGGAATGACTGGCCGCAATCGCACAAATGCAGTTATGATCTGGAATATCTGCTCGTCCAACATAAAAGCATGAAAAATGCCGGTGAAAAAATCCCCGCATTGCTGGAAAGGTGCAAACTAGATCTGGATAAGATCGGAGAAGTGGCCACGAGCGGCGATTTGATCATTGTCGAGCNNCAGTTCTTCACGACCTATATCACACCCATGAGCCGAGTAGAACTAGAATTTCTGATTCTCGCCATCCCTGAGGTTTCGCGGGAAAGGGACCCTGAGAAAAAGGCTCAACTGATGGAAAAAACGTTCCGCCCCTATCTTAGCGTCTGTGAAAAAGATATTAACTCCATAATTCCCTTGTTCCAAGAATTGACCGATTCTATCCAGCGGCATTACCAGATGTATCTGGTATATAAAAAAGCCGAGCTCACTAAACTTTTACTCCTTGATCTCGACGGAATCCTCACCGATGGCGCGGTTTATTACTCCGCATCCGGGGATGAACTAAAGAAATTCAATTATAAAGACCGCGCCGGAATCCTGCGGTTGAAGGAGCAAGGCATAAAACCCCTGCTTATTACTACAAAAGAAGATCCGATGTTGAAAACTGCCGCAGAGAAATTTGGCATCACCGACATCGTCGCAGGAGATAAAGAAATAATTATAGCAGACATTCAGAGAAAATATTCTCTTGATTATACGGAGATGGCCTGTCTTTTCAATGATCTGAGCAGGCCGGAACTATTCAGGCAGGTGGGTCTGAGCTGCGCGGTAAAAAACGCCTTCTCAGGCTTGCGGCAAGGTGTTGATTTTGTGCTTACAACAAACGGGGGGGACGGGGCGATAGCGGAAATCGCCGAACTGTTTGCAGCAGCTAAGACCAATAATTAGGCAATAAAAAAGCTTTGAACTGTTAAACATTNNTCGTTACGGAAAGTCTTACACTAAGGAAATCTATACTTTCCTACTATTAACAAAAGGCGAGATAAACTCGCCTTTTGTTGATTCCGCTATTTTAGTTTGCGTTAAGTTTACCGAGAACTAGTTTTGCGCCTGGAAGTAAGAAAGCAAGGCTCCGGAGGACGTGGCGGTATCAATATAATAGAGACGTGCATATCTTGGAGTTATTCCTGCAGTATAGAAATTCCAGCTTCCACTTGCAAATGTTTTCGTTGAATCAGTGACATAATCAGCATCCGTTGCTGCGGTACCGCTTAAGGCGGAGGTCTGCAATTCGACAGTGACCTGGTCACCGCTGGCTCCGCTGTATTTCACAGCCAGAGTCCAGGAGGAATAACTCATAATATCATATGAACCTTCACTGACTGCGCCGGATTCACCGGTTTGACCGGAATTAATGATAGATGTAATTGGTCCGGAATCAACAATAGTATGCCCGCTGATAGCTACAGTCCCACTGACGCCTACGTCTCCGCTGACTCCTACGGTGCCGCTG
>DIVP01000009.1 GCA_002422465.1 Peptococcaceae bacterium UBA6129
AACGATGGCCTCATGATGCTGGTAAGCCCGCTGTTTGATATAATCCTCCCACATCTCGTTGTATGGCATTTTTACAGTCAGAGAGCTTTGATAATTCTGCAGGTCATGGAAAGATAACCCTTGCCAATCGCTCTCCTCAAGTCCGAAGGTTTTAATAAAGATATGATTTGCATAAATAATTTTGCCCCGGGAATCGAAAAGAATTATACCTTCATTTAAACTGTTCATAACTGCCACCAGGGTATTATGCTCTTCGTTGATGACATTGAACAAAGAAACGTTGGTAATTACAACCCCTAACTGGTTACAGACAACCTCTAACACGGTCAAATCCTGCTGGCCGAACCGGTTACTTGTCGAGCTGCTTAATGTTATCGTACCAAGAATAAAGCCCTTGTTAATTATAGGTACGCTTACAAGCGATTTAATTTCATGTAATTCTACACCCTTGAAAACCTCCTGGTTGTTCTCGTGAAAATCATCAATTACTAACGGCGACCCGCTAATTATCGCCCGCCGACTATAATTAATCATGCTTTCAGTATACAGTATTTTAAGAGATTCCGGATAGTCTTTCCTCCAGATAGTATGAGAAAGTTTGTCACCGTCATCTTTATAGACAATTATGCTCGATACCTCAACCTCAAAAAAGTCTATAATAACCTTTAAAACATCTGTTAACACGTTCTTTAAATTATCCGTACTGCTAATAGAAGAAACCACCGCGTACAAAGTGGCCAGCTCCTTGTTTTTCATTAATAATTCGCGAGTCCGCTCTAATACGCGTACCTCCAGTTCATCACTATGCATCTTTAACAGAATATTATTATGCTGCACATTATCGGCCATAGAATTAAATCTCTCACCAAGAATCTTAATCTCCAATGGCAGCTTGTGATCTGCAAAATCAACCCTCGAATCAAGGTTCCCAGTCGCATATCTTGCACAAATCTGGTTTAAAAGTGTCAGGGGCTGAGATATATTTACTACCAAGAGGTACCGAATAACAATAATGACAATAACACTAACTAAAATAAGGATTAACGACAAACCAAGAACTCTGTATAACGGCATCATTGTCTCCTGTTGCGGAACCATCACCCATAAGCCCCAATTATATCCCGGAATAGCTGTAAATACACTTATCTCCCAGCGCTGCGCCGTTAGCGAAAAGAAGTCTACAAAACGCTTATCCTCTGATTTCGCAGACTTTAACAATGGAGCTAAGTTTTCTGGTGTAATCCCTTCCTCTTCGCCAGGAAAACTTATAATGTTATTCATACCGTCAACTAAAACCGTATAACCGGATGGTGAAATATTATACTCTCCTATTAATTTATCTAAGTACTCCAGATCAATTGTGCCAATAACAAAGCCATCTAAATCAGTTCTCGTTTTATATACCGGGGCAGCAATAAAAATTGAATTTTCTCCCTGTGGGTTTTTAATAACCGGGCTAATTATCGGTTTCTTCCAGTTTACGAACTCGGCCGTAAAGAGATTGTTATACAGAAGTTCTTTTTTTATTTTCCTGTACTCTTCTGGCACATTCAAATGGCTTTCTATATTTGAACTTAACTGATATTCATCCGTATCCAGATAAATCTCCGAAAATCCTTTGTAATGATTGGTCACCTCAATTACTACATCGTGAAGATCATTTGAAGAAATATTCATCGTTTCCATTTGTTTAGCTAGCGTGTCGATTGCTAACATATTAGTTTTCAAAAGTGATTCTATCTCTTTGGAAATTTGAGCTGCTATGAAAAGTTGCTGATTCTTTAATTTTTCACCTTCCTGGACAAGGTCGAAAGACAAGATAACTCCTAATATCAATATTGGGATAAGCGCTAACAGAGCTATTATACTGACATAGTGATGAATCCGCAGCTTTTTCTTCGTTCCGCCGCCCAATTTGCTCAACCACCGTTCTGTTTTTTGAATATTATATGCAATTCAATATTCTAGCTCTCTCCAATATACCCTTACTTTTCGACAAGGTCAACACCAAACATATCCTTAATTGGGGGTAGGCGACTTACCCTCGGTACCTTCAAGACGTTTTTTATTACGTCGTTTTTCAAAAATGTTATAAACCTTTGTTTCAGACATGATCGCTTCTTTTGAACTCAGGATTTTTTGATAATGACTGACATAACCCTCAACTGGTAAATAGAACTTCTGAAACATGCGTGCTAAACGTTTATAGAATCCCCTCGTTATGTTAATCCTGTACAGGCGGTTACCGTAAAGGCAAGCTATCGGCAGGCTTTCTTCTGCCAACGGTGAGGTCCACAGACATCTCTCAAATTCCGGCAATTCTTTCAAGGACTTTTCTATTACTTTTTTTACTAAATCCTCTTCTTTTCCGTCAAATAAAAAATCGCTGTTAATATAAATATTGTAATATTCACGCGGTACATTTTCCTGATTTAGCATAATTTTTTTTCCCGTCCAAATACACAAGCATTCATTCCCCGTATTTTTTTGTCTGCTTCTTTGTAAACGGGCAACGCCGTCTAAAACATGCCGTGAAATAATCTCCTCAGCTTCCTGGATACTTCCGATTCTTTCTGTCATCGTCGTAAAGTCAAGATAAAATCCCCAGGCCTTTTTTATCATAGCTGCTTCCCTTATCTGCCTGTCGATGACAATATTATTATAATAAGTAGGCAGCAGCAAAGGTTTTCTGTCCTCGAGAAACCGCTGGATATCATAACATAACATAGAAGGCAAATAGACAGTTTTAAACCCAATACATACATATTCTTCTGCTAATAACCTTACAAAATATATATCAACCTCTTTTTTTTCTATCAGGTTTTTTAAAATGTGATAATCCATTGGTTCTTTTGTATTAAAACGAAAAGTACTCTCTATGTTGTCCTCGCAATAATAAATCTCAATATTTTTTGAATTTTTACCAGGTATTTTGAGTGCAAATTCTTCAATCCCGTTCTGAACCCCGTTAATATAATCGTCATTGGTAGTAAGCAGGTAAAAATCTACCTCGCCCCAGTAATTAAGAGTATGGCAGGCATTTGCCGCAGAATTAAAATTCCGAATAATTTCAGCATGCCTGACCGGATGAAGATAAGGATAATCTGGAGAGGGCGGCTTAGTTAAAGTATAAATTTTTTTCAGTTCAGTGTTCATATATACACCCCCCTCCACTACTATTTATATCGAAAAAAACATCAAAATCCTTTACGAAATTTTTACTTCTACATAGTACGATTAATTCCTGCATTTTTTAATATTAATATTTTGAAAATAGCGCCGAAATCCCCCTTAAGAGGCGGGGGATTTGTGCAGACTAACTCGGTTAAAAAAGCGCTTCCTCCTCTGCACTGCTTTTTTTCAGCACAAAGGAAGAGACTGCCAACCCAAATAACAAAAGGGCAAAAACAATATTCCAGTAGAATGCACCGATTTTAAACCAGGCCATACTGAAAAGAATAGCGCTATAAAGCAAGTAATTGCCTGTTTTTTTGCGCTGTAACATTTGCTTTCTGATAATCTCTCTTCTTTTTTTTCTTTTTTGTATCTCTTGTTTTATGATCGTATCGATTTCTTCTTGCGCAGGAACAAGTATACTGTCCTTTAGAAAAGCCCTCAATCTATCGCCATCATATAGTTTTAAATCTATTCCGTACCGCTCAGCAAGAGAAAAAGCTTTATTGCTGTACTGCCCATGAGTAAAAATCCTGACCACATTAATTGAATTTTGTCCGCACTCACGCAAAATACCTACTATATCCTTTGTCTCCATAAACCCGTTTTCACCAGGATATAAATAATATACTGCTATCTTTTTCCCCTTATTTTCGCCTTCGAGGACATTATTCTCAGTAATTCTCATGTTCAAAACCGGATAACTAACCTCGATTTTTTCCATTAACATTTTTAAAATGTCATGCTGTGAACACTGTTCCAGTCTGGCATTATACTCCCTGCTGCTTAGCTTGCCCCTGCATTCGTCTTCAAGCTGCTTTGATCTTCTTCTGTTTGCGATAAAAACAATAGCAATCATTAATATGAAGACTAATAGCATATTTATCATAGCCGCCTTGTAGCTGGCTGCTCTCCATATGGCTAAAAGACTTAGACAGCAAAAAACGAGAAAATAGTGCAGTATTTTTGCACCTGGCGGTCTCGAACTTTGATTAAGATAATAATCTTTAAGCATCTTTTTTTTAATCCAAGAAGAATAGACTTTTTTTATTCTTTTCTGCAGATTCATTGATTATTCCCCCCTTGCCTTTACTAAGATTCTTTCCCAAAAAGGACCTTGTTAAGCAGGGAGACGGTATCTCTGGATATCTAAACATAGCTATCTCGAAAAAACGGAATCCCTCCTGGCGCTTGTTAGGCAAACATTAACCAGAAGGGATTTTTTAACTTATATTTAAATAGTTTCGGCGTGACAAACTAAACGGCTGAAAAATTGCCTCCTCGACATTCATATTGTCGTCGAAAATAAGAGTACCATTATGCAAAAACCTGTCCCGGACACGATAACGCAGATCCATAAAATGCCCCACAACTTTACCGTCGATCAATTCGCATTCAATATGAAAGAAGGGTGTGAACTCACTAAAAACCTTGCCCAGAACTGTCGCCGTTAATGCCTGTCTCAAGGGTTTATTGAGGTAATGCAATCTTTTGGCTATTCGTAAATTTCGTTTTAGCAAATCAATGTGGCCGACAATCCTACGCTCGGGCAGTTCAGCAATAAAATCCCATTTGAATATATTGCTCATTGACGGCATTACTACTACTTTTACTGCCAAGTATCTTCGCTTTAACCGTCTTTTGACCACTCGGCGGGCATGTTCGCGCATGAGGTAGCGTATGAAGAGATAACAAACGGCGCCAAGCGCCAGATTCGCCTCATACTGCCCATTTTTACCAACAAAGATCCAGGCGACTCCTAACATAAAAAGTACCGGGTCAAAGGACATCAACAGGTTAGCAGTCCACTTTTTCTTTGATATAGGCCACGCAAAATTGACCCCGTAAGAATTGAATAAATCTATAAGTGTATGTGATAGCGCTCCTAAAAATGTCCACATCATCAGCGAAGTTATACCGATAGCAGGATAGAGCAACCCCAAAGCAGCCCCGACTGCGACAGATGTCACGAAGAGCCCGGCCAGGGAATGTGAAAAACCCCGGTGCTGTTTCAAATAGTTGTAATCCCCCCAAAATTGGGCGGCAATATCCAAATCAGGCATAACAGCGCCCAAAGTCGTGGCAACCATTATCCCGTCATTCCAGGATAACGCACCGCCAGCTTTGCTGCCGATTATTATTCCTATTAAAGCATGTGTCAATGGATCCATCATCCCGCTCCTCATCACGTTAAATTAACGTAGATGATTATACCACGAGCAGAGATGAAAAAGGCTGGTACTTCTTAGTTAAGTGTGCATATTAATCCATAAAGTCAAATTCCAGTTCCCCAATCCGAACAGAATCGCCATCCTTAGCCCCTTGGTCACGCAAGGCTTTATCAACGCCTATCTTGCGCAAAATCATGAGCAGGCGTTTTACAGCCGCGTCGTTTGTAGTATCCGTTCTCCTCAATAATCTTGCTATGTCAGGTCCAGAAACAACCCAGACCCCTTCCTCGAACGAAACCACATACGGTACTTCATCGACAGCTTTAGTTACCTTGTATACTTCAGTAGTCACAGTCTCCGGCATAAAAGGGATCTCGTCCAAGAGTTGACCGGCCCTGTACATCAGCGCTTCTAAGCCACTGCCGGTTACCGCTGATACCGGGTATATTTCATAATCGCCGGCAAGCGCTTTCTTTAAGCGCTCGAGGTTATCTTCAGCCCCTGTAATATCCATCTTATTCGCTACAATAATCTGTTTGCGGTCTTTCAAAACCGGATTATATTTTTCCAACTCTCTATTTATTAATTGAAAATCCTCGAGCGGATCACGGCCTTCGGAGCCTGCTATATCGAGAACATGCAAGAGCAAGCGTGTCCGTTCAACATGCCTTAAAAAACGGTGCCCTAGTCCAAGTCCTTCACTTGCTCCTTCGACGAGACCGGGAATATCTACGAGGACAAAGCTCTTTCCTTCTTCAAGTCTCACTACGCCAAGATTGGGGTCTATGGTTGTAAAATGATAATCGGCAATTTTCGGTTTTGCAGCTGAAACGTGGGCAATAATAGTTGATTTTCCTACATTCGGGAAGCCAGTCAATCCAACATCTGCCAGCAACCTCAATTCCAGAATAAGCCAACTTTCCGCACCGGGCTCTCCGTTTTCGGCGACATCGGGCGCTCTGTTCACAGATGACGCAAAGCGGGAATTGCCTCTGCCGCCGCGTCCCCCCTTTGCTATAACAGTACTTTGCCCGTGTTTGATGAGATCAGCAACGATTTCATTCGTTTCTTCATTTTTCACAATGGTCCCAACGGGGACCTTAACGAGCAAATCTTCGCCATCCTGGCCGTACATATTTTTTGTACCGCCGTTTTCGCCTCTATCGGCCTTAAAATGTTTTTTGAAACGAAAGTCGACAAGCGTACGCTGTCCTTCATCAGCCTGAAAAATCACACTGCCCCCGCGTCCGCCATCGCCGCCTGCGGGTCCTCCTTGCGCTATGTATTTCTCGCGGCGAAAGGCAACCATACCATTCCCGCCGTCTCCACCTTTAACAAATATTTTGGCATAGTCATAAAACATTTACTCTCACCATTCTCACTTTATTATTAATAATATCATGCCCGAAAACTTATCTATCATCTCTTGAGATTGTCAGGAAAAGCTCTTCATTTGATTCCGGGACAATTTCCACATGCAACCCCTCATAGCTGTCTTTTAAATTATAAAGAAATGCCGTCTTCTCGGGCAAAATATCCTTTTTGCCGTGCAGATATATCTTGATTTTTCCATGAACCGACTGTGAAAAACAGATACCGCAAGAAATCTCGTTTATTGTAAAACACTTCTCTAAAGGCATAAAGATATCCATGAAAAGACGGGTTAAGGAAGAATCAATTTCGGACCAGTCCTTCATGTCTGTTTCGACCTGAATATGAAAAGTATTATCCATTGCGCCCAATCTCGTTAAAAAGCTAATCATAAATGGCTGCAATAAAGGCAGGTCTACCCGAGTCAATTGTTGAAAGCATTGTAATGATTTAATCGTCTGTAAAAGATATTCCTGCGCTTTTTCAGGTTTCTTTAATTGTATGTACCCCAGGATCACCTGAAGATGGTTATTAAAATCATGGCGCAACAGGTGATGAGCTTCAGCCAATGATAGCAAGAGTCGTTGTTCCACATTACACGCTCCGATAAAGTATTCTCATAGAAAAAATGAAGTCCCGTAAATTCGACGGGACTTCTGGTCATACTTTTTTAGCAAATGCTCACTTGTTTTCTTGTTTTATCTTTCCGTTCGAATTTAACGTGGCCGTCTATCAAGGCAAACAACGTATCGTCTTTGCCTATCCCGACGTTTTCACCCGGATGTATCTTCGTTCCTCTTTGCCTTACAATAATGCTGCCGGCGCTCACTAACTGACCGTCAGACCTTTTGACTCCCAGTCGCTGGGCATGACTGTCCCGCCCGTTACGGGAACTACCGACACCTTTTTTATGGGCAAATAACTGCAGATTCATTTTGAACAGCATTTAGTCCACCTCCTCTTGCTAACCTTAAGACATTGTCCATAGGCCTCTTCAATGCTTAAAAGACCTAGTTCCATCGTATGCACGATAACTTCTGCCTTCTTGATCTCATCATCCGAGAGTCCGTCAGGGAACCAGCACTCCATATATCCGCTATCCTTTATGTCCCAAACCGGTTTGCTGCTCAAATAGGCATCTAATCCTAATAACGTTGTTTGAGCAACGGCAGAAACACTTGCACACACTAAATCATATTCCCCAGAACCTGGCATCTGGGCATGCCCATCTACAGTAAAACCTTTTAATAAGGAATCATCGTTATAATATAATGTAACCTTAATCATTGACTTCGAGTTTTTCAACTACTACTTCCGTATAGGGTTGGCGATGTCCCCGCAACTTGCGGAATTTCTTTTTTGATTTGTATTTAAAAATCAGTACTTTATCGCCTTTGCCATGTTCTAAGATCTTTAGTACAGCTTTTGCGCCTTCTACTACAGGTTTACCGATGATAGCTTTATCATCTTTAACAACTGTTAAAACCCTGTCAATCTCAACGGTTTCTCCTGCGGCCTCTTTCAGCTTCTCAACCCTGAGAATGTCGCCTTCTTGTACCTTGTACTGTTTACCACCAGTCTCAATTATCGCGTACATGTTTGTTTACACCTCCCTGACCTGGACTCGCCAACTCTAAGGTATGCAAAATCGCATTTCAAGACCCGAATCGTGCGGTTTGGCAGGCATACTACGCCTACATTAAAACAATTTATCACACACAAACCGAATTGTCAAGGCTGCTTGCTTTTGGTGTAATCACTTGCTTTTATGGGAATAAATCGGGTTGATATCGTATTTTTCTATACAACAACCCTCTTTTTCTTTGATAACCAGGTTAACGTTCAATTCTTTTTCCAGACCCTGCAGGCTTGTTCCCCCATCCCTGGTCAGAAAGGCTGCTACGAGCGGATGTAATTCAACTAGCAGGGTCTTGGCAGACGATACGGCTGCCGTCTCGCGCATATCCCTTTTTAGTGCCAGGAAGACGGTTTCCTCGGAGAGGATTCTCCCCTTGCCACCACAATATGGACAGATTTTTTCCAAAGTGCTGCTTAGTGATTGCCCAACTTTCTTTCTCGTCATTTCGACCAACCCCAGTGTTGTTATGCCAAGTATGTGGGCTTTGATTTTATCTTTCTTTAGTTCCTCCCCAAGAACACTTAAAACTTCTTCCTTATGTTTTTCATCCTGCATATCAATAAAATCGATAATAATAATCCCGCCGATATTTCTGAGCCGAAGCTGCCTGGCTATCTCAGTAGCCGCTTCGATATTTGTTTTGAAAACAGTATCGGCCAAATTAGTAGTACCAACAAATTTACCTGTATTAACATCAATCGCCGTCAGGGCTTCCGTCTGATCAATAACCAGATATCCCCCGTTATTTAACCAGACCTTACTTTTTAAAGCCTGGGCTAATTCATAGTCAACCGCATATTTTGCAAAAAGATTGTTCGTGTCGCTTAAAAAAACTTTACCCTTTAACTGTGTGTCTACCTCATCGGCGAATTCAAAGATCCTGTCCAGTACTGTCCGCGAATTAACGCTTAATTTCTGGATATCATCGTTAAAAATGTCTCTGACAATTCGCTGGACAAGTTCAACATCACGGTGAATCAGAGCCGGCCCCGCTACATTCTGCTCGCGCCGCATAATACGCTCCCAGATTTTCAGCAAATTATCCCTATCCTGTTGAAGTTCTTCAGCCGATGCTCCTTCCGCTACCGTACGCACAATTAACCCCATGCCGACCGGTTTTATCCCTTCGGCAATTTCTCTAAGGCGTTCTCTCTCAATCTCGTCGTCAATACGTCTGGAAATACCGATATAATCTACCGAAGGCATCAGGACAAGATAACGACCAGGCAACGTAATCTGCGTAGTGACCCTGGCTCCTTTGGTTCCTACAGGCTCTTTGGCAATCTGCACGACGAGCTCCTGTCCCTCTTTGATAACATCACAAATATTTGGCCGCACGCCTTCTTTAATACTATGCCCGTCACCCTGTTGCCAGATTGTATTAACCAACGCATCTTCAACATATAAGAAAGCATTTTTCCCAAGCCCAATATCAACAAAGGCTGCCTGCATTCCTGGCAAAACGTTTCTCGTAACCCCTTTATATATATTTCCTGCCAAACGCTGGTCCGGGGCTCTTTCTACATATATTTCGACCAGTTGACCCTCTTCAAGAACAGCAACCTTAGTTTCCTCATCTGCTACTTGTACTAATATTTCTCTGTACATCTTCAGCCCACTCCTCATTACTGGCTTCTATCCAGGGACCGGCGTCATTTATAGTCATATTACCAAGGTGAGCGGACAAGCGGATTATCCCTGATATACAATCCCTGTCTGTGTATTCGCAAAGACTCTTCCATATCTATATTACCAAATTTCCTAATTAGTTCTAGTATTTCTTCCGGTCGGACATTGCCTTCACTTCCAGTCTGCACATCCATTTCTAAAACAAGCATTCCTTCTTGGATACAACCCTCAAGTGCATAGATTCCCTTTTTAATATCTATCTCGGTCTTACCCGTCTTCCGTTCACGGTCAATTATCAGCTCAGGCTCTGATATTACCCTGGAAATAACCTCGTCGAGCCGGCTTTGAGATAAAGCTTGCCTAAGCGGAACCCTGACGCAATATCGCGCCATATTTATAACAGCCGTCAGACTCTTCCCGCGGGTATCCAGGCTTCTTAATTCTAAAACTTCTAGTCCCGGCGGAGAGACTTCTTTAAGCCGTTTCATCATGTCAGTCAACGGTAACTCTTCGGTAAACTCAACGTCCAGATACTCCCCGTCACTTGTAACCCCAACCGCAAGAGCTGACCCATAAGATATTTTCGGATGCGGATTGAATCCTTCAGAAAAGGCCAGCGGCAGACCAGCACGCCGGAAGATCCTTTCGAAGGTCCGTAAGAGGTCGAGATGAGAAAGAAAACGTCCGGCTGCAGTTTTACTGTATTTTATTCTAACAATCATTTAGTTTTTCTCCCTCAAGTATTAAAACTGTTTCCACATCAAGTCCCTGGCAGACACCACACGCCGAACAAGCCCCGAAACGGCAATCACCGGTTTTGGCGGCCTCATATGCTCTTTGTCTTTCCTGCCACAGGTATTCTTTACTAATCCCGAAATCAATATGTTCCCACGGAAGCACATCTTCGAAACTACCGGCTTGGTTGGCTATTGCGGCTGGATCAATACCTACATCAGCAAAGGCTTGTATCCAGGCGGTGTATAAAAAATGTTCCGACCAGCCATCAAACTTACAGCCCCTTTGCCAGGCTGCATGTAAAACCTGTCCGAGTTCTCTTCCCCCTTTGGCAAAGACAGCCTCCAGAAAGCTTACTTCGGATTCGTGATAGTTATAGACAATACGCCTGTCCCTGATTTTATCTTTTAAATACTGCTGCTTCGTGCGCAACAGCTCCCGGGTATCCTGCGCCTCCCACTGAAAGGGCGTGTGGGCTTTCGGCACAAAAGAAGCGACACTGACAGTAATCTTCAACTGCTTCGAACGTCCCTGCCTTTTTTGAATCTCCGACCCTTTCCTTAAAACCTTATAAGCCAAGTCGGCAATCCCGTCTAAATCTTCCATTGTCTCAGTGGGCAATCCCATCATAAAATATAGCTTAATCTGATTCCAGCCTGCCTCAAAAGCAACTGAAGCTACCTCGATAAGGTTTTCTTCTGTTACGCCTTTATTTATCACATCTCGTAGTCTTTGTGTTCCGGCCTCAGGTGCAAAGGTCAGCCCAGTTTTGCGGACACGCTGGATCTCGGCAGCGAGGTTCACTGAAAATGAATCGACGCGTAAAGACGGCAGGGATATGCCGATTTTCTGTTTGGAATACCTTTCGAGCAATTCTTTAATGAGCGGCTCAACACACGAATAATCACTGGTACTTAAAGAAGTCAGCGATATCTCATTATAGCCGGTTTCGAAAGCGAGCCTGTCGGCTTGCTCCAACAGAACCTCCGGGCTGCGTTCGCGAACGGGTCTGTAGATCATACCCGCCTGGCAGAAGCGGCAGCCTCTTGAACATCCGCGCTGCACCTCGAGCATAATTCTGTCATGAATCACTTCCATATATGGAACTATAGGTTCGGTTGGGAAATAGGCTTTGTCGAAATCCCTAAGAACCCTTTTTGACACCCGCGGTGTCACCGCCTTTTCCTTGGGGACAATTTTTTTTAGCCTGTTACGCTCATCGTAAACAGGCTCATAAAAAGCAGGCACATAAATACCTTCAATGCTTGCAAGCTCTTGTATAAGCGCAGGCTTATCCTGTCGGCCGCCTCGTTTGCCGCGATGGGCAGCCATGCTGCGGAATATCTCGAGAATAACTTCTTCTCCCTCTCCGAGAACAAAGAGATCAATGTAGTCAGCAAGCGGTTCCGGATTCGAGGCACAAGGCCCCCCGGCTATGACAAGCGGAAAATCATCACCTCTGTCGGCTGATTTTAATGGTATTTGCCCGATATCAAGCATGTTTAAGATGTTCGTATAACTCATTTCGTACTGGAGTGTAAACCCGATACAATCGTACTCACACATGGGATGGTAAGACTCAAGTCCAAACAGCGGGATATTTCTTTTTCGCAGGGCTTCCTCCATATCCGGCCAGGGCGCAAAAACGCGCTCCATTAAGTATTCCGGCTGTTCATTGACGAGATGATAAAGGATGCGCAAGCCCAAGTGAGACATGCCAACTTCATAAATGTCCGGGAAAGCAAAAAGTGACCGTAGTTTAACACTTGTCCAATCCTTTTTGATCACATTGTACTCATTTCCTACATATCTTAAAGGCTTGGTCACTTTGGGAAGGATTTCGTTCTCAATTATCTGGCACACATCTACCAAGTCAAGGCTGCCCCCTTTGTTTTGCTGAGTCTTTGTTTCTTGAACCCTAAACCTTCAGGTTCGAGTCTTCACTCTCCCTGAAGCCAAGAACCTGTTTATAATATACAATTGTCTCTAAGAAATAGCAATCCTATCCAATTTTTATCAGTTCAATCTATCCGTTTCATGTCATTTTATGTCCGTACGTCTGCCGGTAAAAAAAGTTCGACAGGATCCAGTACTTCTCCTTTTTTAACTAACTTGAAATAGAGTTGGGGATAGAGTACTTCCCCGGTTTTCCCGACCTTGGCTATGACCTGTCCCCTTAAAACCTTATCATTTAAATTGACGAGTATTTCGTTACAGTGCCCATAGCTGGCAATCAAGCCTTCTTCATCGCTTATCTCAACGACACGTCCAAGGTCTTCTTCATTGGCGATACGGGTCACAACTCCAGCCGTTGCCGCTTTTACCGGCGTACCTTCGGCCGCTGCTATTATAATCCCGTCCTTCTCGTCAACCGACCTCGCAATCTGGCCTGATACCGGAACCGTCAGGGATATCTTTTGTGTATCCTGTGGGTATTTCATAGCCTCAAAGGCTGCATTGTCAAAACTATCCCCCCACAAGCCCACATCAGAAAAAAACTTTATGACCGGCTCAACGCTGTAATCCTCAGAAAACCAGCCCCTGATTTTCGCCTGTACAGGCTCAACGAGTGGTGAATCATATTTAAAAACCCCCCAAATAAACATAAATATAATAATAACTGCTACCGTTTGCCAAAGCAGTTTCCTCCCAAGCCGATTGGGTGTTTTTTTCCCAAGCGGGCTTTTCCGCGGTTCCCATAATTTTCCCATACTACCACCCTCTAATATCCGTTTTACCTAAAATATATTGTCCAAAAGCGCAGAATATGACAACAAGTCGCGATACCCAAAATGCCTGTAAATTATTGACTTACTTTTAATATAAAGCTAGAATGATTTAACAAGATAACGATTTATTCAGCAACCATCAGCTAATATGAGTTTTCTTTATAGATGGAGGTGTCCTGTATGTCTGTATTCTTAAAAGAGCTTAGTAAAAAGCCGCTTCTTGGAGACGGCGCAATGGGTACGATGCTCGTGGAACACGGTCTCGGCCGCGGCGAGAACCCCGAGCTGTGGATGTTAACCCATCCCGAAGAAATAAAGAATATCCACCGTGCCTATCTCGATGCAGGCGCACAGGTCCTTCAAACCAATACCTTTGGTGCAAACAGCCTGAAGCTTCAAGATTATCAGGCAGCCTCACGAGTAAAGGAGATAAACCTTACTGCAGCACACCTTGTCAGAGAGGTTGCCGGGACAAAAGCTTTCGTTGCCGGTATCATCGGACCGACCGGCCATTTTCCCGCACCGCTCGGCGACACATCCTGGACTGACCTCGTCGAAATCTTTAAGGAACAGGCTCTTGCACTTGAAAAAGGCGGCGTTGACTTTCTATTCCTCGAAACCTTCTCCGACCTTGGAGAAATCCGGGCAGCGCTCTTCGCCGCCAAAAATTTCACGTCGCTGCCGGTAGCCTGCTCCCTCACGTATACAAAAGGGCGGACACTGACAGGCACAAGTCCCGAGGTTGCTGCTGTCGTTCTTTCCGCAATGGGCGCCGACCTTATCGGAGCGAACTGCTCGACCGGCCCGCAGGATTTGCTGGAAATCATGAAAGCTTACCGTCAGGCTACGAACCTGCCTCTTTTGGTTGAACCAAACGCAGGCATGCCTGAATTAATCAATGGTGAAACAGTCTATCGCGAAACCCCGGAACACATGGCAGCTTTTGTCGAGCCCTTTATATCCCTAGGCGTGAACCTCATCGGCGCTTGCTGTGGAAGCACCCCCGAGCATATCAGGGCCATGTCCGAAAAGATGTCCGGCGCGATTACAGCCCAGAAACCTTGGCAAGCTTCAGGTTTGGCAATAGAATGCCCAACCCGTCTGGCCAGCCGGACAAAGGTCCTGAAACTTGGTCAAAAAGAAACCCCGGTGATTATTGGCGAAAGAATCAATCCCACAGCCAGAAAGCTCATTGCCGAGGCCTACCGTTCGGAAAACTGGTCTGTTCTTACACAGGAAGGATTGTCCCAGATTGAAGCCGGCGCACCATTGCTCGATATCAATGTCGGAGTACCCGGCCTCAACGAAAGTCATCTTCTTGTAGAGGGTGTACGTCATCTGCAAATGGCTCTCGATATCCCGCTGGTATTGGATTGTACACGCCCCGAGGCCCTCGAAAAGGGTCTGCAGGAGTACCAGGGCAAAGCCCTCATAAACTCTGTCAATGGCGAGGAAAAAAGCCTTGAGTCGATCCTGCCGCTCGCGAAGAAATATGGCGCAGCCGTCCTTGGCCTGACCCTTGACGAAAAAGGGATCCCCGAAACAGCTGAAGAACGCTTGAGAATAGCTGAAAAAATCCTGAAGCGCGCACAAGAGATTGGTCTGCCTAAAGAAGACGTGCTCATTGATTGTCTAGTCCTCACGGCTGCCGTCTCCTCAACACTGGCTATGGAAACCATCCGCGCCATCTCCCTTGTGAAACAACACCTCGGGCTCACAACAGTTCTTGGACTGAGCAACGTTTCTCATGGGCTGCCGCAGCGTACCTGGCTCAATTCCAGCTTTCTTACGCTGGCGATAGCCGCAGGTCTTGATGCAGCGATTGCCAATCCGCTTGATGCGAGAATCAAAGAGACCCTGGCCGCCTCCGCACTCCTTGCCGGGAAAGACCCGGGAGCCAAGGTCTATATTTCCCTTGCCGGCAGCTCTGCTGCTGTACCGGCTGCAGCCGCAGCAGTGCATGGGGATACTTCGTTAGAAACCCTGCAGACCAGTATTTTCAACGGTCAGCAGGATAAAATAGTACCGCTTGTGAAAGAACTGCTCACAAAGACAGACCTGCTCTCGATAATCAATCTCGGCATCATCCCGCCGCTCGAAAAAATCGGCGACCTTTTTGCCAAAGGCGAGGCCTATCTGCCCCAACTCATGCTCTCCGGTGATGCAGCCAAAGCTGCCTTTGACTTTCTTAAACAGTACCTCCCTGATAATACTTCCTCTCAAAAAGGGACAATCGTCATTGGTACGGTAAAGGGCGATGTCCATGATATCGGCAAAAATATTACTGCGGCACTTTTAGAAAACTATGGCTATCGCGTTATCGACCTGGGGAAGAATGTTCCTGCCGAGGAGTTTCTGCAGGCAGCCAAAAAGGAAAAGGCCGCAATTGTTGGTTTGAGCGCTCTCATGACCACTACTATGATAGAAATGCAGTCAATAATTGATATAATTAAGAAGGAAGACAGCCGGATAAAGGTTATTGTCGGCGGCGCCGTCGTAACACCCGAATTTGCACGGCAAATCGGCGCTGATGGTTACGGCAAAGACGCCGTCGAGGCCGTCCGAATCGTTGCGGCTTTGTTGAAGGAGAACTGAAATGACTGCATCATTGTTTACGCTTCCTCTCAATTTGACCCTGGAGGAAGTCTACCCTTATTTAGGCATAAAAAATGCCCCGCTGTCTCCTGAACTGACAGAACTCATCAACCATTACCTCAACATTGTCAGGCAAACAGCCAATCCAAGGGCAATTCGCAAAACATACCGTATCACTGACATCAGCCCCACCCAGATAACCTTGCTGGACTCCCCGCTTGTTCTGGAAGGCTTCGGTACTGCTCTGCACTTTTCATCATGTTCAAGCATAACACTTGTGGCCGCGACAATCGGCGCCCCGATAGATACCCTGCTTGCCGATTTAGGTCAACGCCTGCCGACACACGCGCTTATCTGTGATGGCATAGCTTCAGCAGCCGTTGAGCACCTTGTTGACCAGCTTGATGCAGTTATTTCACAGGTAATCAGACGCCAGGGTTATTTCCCGACCGCACGCTTCAGCCCAGGATACGGAGACTGGCCGCTTGTCTGGCAAAAAGCCTTTCTGGACAGTCTCGAAGCTGAAAGAATCGACCTCTCGCTCAGTTCGCATTTCCTGCTTCAGCCCATAAAATCTGTTACGGCCGCAATAGGCTGGAGTAATGTCCCGCATGCACGCGAATATGGAGCATCGTTGACAACTGCTCCATGTCACGGAACCTCATCCTGTGCAGATTGTCCTCTCGCGAAAAGCTGCGCATTCAGTAAATAAGGTCATCTTGGTCTTATCTCCTGTGTTTATTTCTTTTCTATCATGTATAATATTTATCAGATAGCTAATTCAAGTGAATGAAGTTTCACTTTATGTATATCTACATTTAAGGGAGGGGTCTTGCGTTGATTACAGTTTTAGTATGTTGCTCTGATACCAGAAGACGTAATAAAATAACCTCCCTTTTACAATCCATGGGAATAACCGTCGTCGCCGAAGCCGCCGATGCCCCTCAGGCGCTCCGGATGGCTAGCTCCTCGAAGCCCAGCCTCGTTGTTATTGATATAGAACAATATAATTATAAAGAAATGGAAACAGCCACTATCATAGCCAAAGAAAGACTTGCCCCCGTCATCTTAGTAACCGTACCGCAACAGCAGAATATCATTGACACCATCAACGAAAACCCTGCCATGTCTTATGTAATTAAACCGGTCAACCAATGGGCGCTGGAATCCGCCGTCTATACCTCGCTTGCAAATTTCCGTAAAATGGTGCAGATGGAAAGTGAGATTAATAAATTAAAAGACACGCTCGAAACTCGAAAACTAGTTGAAAAAGCCAAACATATCCTCATGCGCGACCTAAACCTCTCTGAGCCCGAGGCTTTTAGACGCTTGCAAAAACAAAGCATGGACAAAGGTATTGCAATGAAAGATCTGGCGGAAGCGATTTTACTCAATGATGATTTTAAGAAATTTTAATAAGAATTTACCGAGCCGGACACATAGCCAAATATAGCGCATTGCCAGCTCATCATACTTGAGCGGCCAGATATACAATATTATCATCAGAAGTCACTTGCACAAGGACAGTATAATTAGTAGACTATAACTGACACAATGAGGTGTCACCATTGAAGACAATGATGTCTGCAAACAGGTTTTTACCTGCATGCAGACTTTTTTTGTTACAGTCTAACATTCTTCAAACCGAAAGGAGCGAACTACCATGAAAAAAACCTTCTTAGTCTTTTTTCTCGCACTATTACTTATCTTTGCACTGCTGCCGGCATCAGCATACGCTGCTGAGACCGCCATAGACACCGGTGATACCACATTCATCCTCTTTTCTTCGGCTCTGGTCATGCTTATGACACCGGGACTGGCGCTTTTCTATGGAGGAATGGTGCGCAAGAAAAATGTACTTGGAACGATCACCCAAAGTTTCTTCATTATTGCTATCATCTCTGTACAATGGATCTTGATAGGTTATTCCCTCGCTTTCGGCTCAGACAACTTTCATCTGATCGGTTCTCTGCAATGGCTGGGATTCCACGGCGTTGGCATGGCGCCTAATCCTGATTATGCCGCCACTATCCCGCATCAGGCCTTTGCAACCTTTCAGCTGATGTTTGCGATAATCACACCGGCCTTAATCACCGGAGCATTCGCAGAACGTATGCGTTTTCCGGTATTTATCGTCTTCACCCTCCTTTGGGCTACCTTAGTTTATGATCCACTGGCTCATTGGGTCTGGGGCGTTAACGGCTGGATGCGTAATCTTGGAACTCTTGATTTTGCGGGCGGTACTGTTGTTCATATCAGTTCCGGTGTTTCCGGACTCGTAGCCGCGTACTTTCTCGGTAAACGAAAAGGCCTTGGCTCCGAAGCTCTTGTCCCTCATAATATTCCAATGACACTGATGGGGGCAGGATTGTTATGGTTTGGCTGGTTCGGTTTCAATGCCGGCAGCGCCTTGACCGCAGGCTCCCTCGCCGCAAGCGCTTTCATCGTCACTAACACAGCTGCCGGAGCCGGAGCCCTGGCTTGGGCAGCCTGTGAGGTATACCGGCATGGCAAAGCAACGGCTCTGGGTATTGCCAGCGGCGCCATAGCCGGTCTCGTCTCAATCACACCGGCCTCAGGATTTGTCGGCCCGCTCTCCGCCATAGCTATCGGACTGCTCTCAGGTATTATCTGCTTTATCTTCGTCTCAGTAATTAAACATAAGCTTGGTTATGACGACTCGCTCGATGCCTTTGGAATTCATGGTGTTGGCGGTACCTGGGGTGCGATTGCAACCGGACTTTTTGCAACAAAATCTGTTAACCCCGCAGGTGCCGACGGCCTTTTCTACGGCAACCCTCATCTGCTCAGCGCACAGATCATCTCAGTCCTGGCCACAATTGCTTTTGCCGGTCTGGCTACCCTCATTATTCTCAAAGTTGTCAAAGCTATCTTCGGCAGCATCAGAGTGAGTGAAGAAGATGAAATTCTTGGCCTTGATTTAACACAACACGGCGAAGATGCTTATGACAGTTCTGCTTACGAAACTGGTATGGCTTATATTACGCAGTCAACATCCCTGAACTCAGTTCCAAAGGCAGCGATTCCCCGGACCGCATCGTCGTCGGGTTCTGTTATTTGTGAAAATTAACTAACGAGGTAATGAACATGAAAAAACTGGAGTGTATTATCAGACCGAATAAACTGGATGAAATCAGCGACGCCTTAAATCTCTATGGTATTCAGGGTATGACGGTCAGTCAGGTTATGGGCTGCGGTCTGCAAAAAGGCCGCCGCGAGGTTTACCGCGGCACGGTTTACGACATCCACCTGCTGCCAAAAATCAAAATAGAATTAGTCATTCCTGACAATTGGGTTGATGACATCATTAAGATTATCCGTGAAAAAGCCAATACCGGGGAGATTGGCGACGGTAAGATATTTGTCTCTCCTATTGAAAATGCGATCCGCATCCGCACCGGCGAACAGGGTAATTCCGCAATATAATAAGCAACAGTTGAACATACCGGTGCAATGGCAGCGCAGCCATTCTTCACAGAACGAGGACGTTCTTAGTCCCGGGCAACGGCCTAAACAGCCATTCTGCCTCCGGTCTAAGAACGTCTTTTCATATGGACTTGATATCAGCGGGCAAGGTATACGAAGCTTATTCTGGCTTTGCTTGAAAAAGTCCAGTATAATATTATTAAAAGGAGGTTGATTATGAAAAAATTAGAATGTATTATCCGGCCTAATAAATTGGACGAAATCAACGAGGCCTTAAACTTATATGGTATTCACGGCATGACCGTCACTCAGGTCATGGGCTGCGGCCTGCAGAAGGGTCGTCGGGAAGTCTACCGCGGCACAGTTTATGATATTCATTTGCTGCCAAAAATCAAAATTGAAATCGTTATACCGGACAACTGGCTTGAGGATATTATTAAGATCATACGCGATAAAGCCTATACCGGTGAGATCGGCGATGGTAAAATATTTGTTTCGACTATTGAAAATGCGATTCGCATCCGTACCGGCGAACTGGGTAATAACGCAATATAAAAAAGCGGCAATAGAATTAGCAGCTGAAATAACTTGCATTATTACCTTCAATCTTGCTAGAATATACCTAATGCATAATGAAACTAATAAGCTGGGCAAGGAGGATACTCATATGCCAAACATATCCAAAGAAGATGTCTTAAGGCTTGTGACAGAAAACAATGTCCGTTTCATACGTTTACAGTTCACCGATATCCTTGGAATTCCCAAGAATGTCTCAATTACGGTAAATCAGCTCGAAAAGGCCTTGAATAATGAAATCATGTTTGACGGCTCTTCGATTGAAGGGTTTGTCCGTATCGAAGAATCAGACATGTACCTGCATCCCGATCCAAACTCTTTTATGATCTATCCCTGGCGTCATTTTGAAGAAGGCGCCGTAGCCAGATTGATTTGCGACATCTATAATCCTGACGGCTCACCCTTCGCCGGTGACCCGCGCTATGTTTTGCGGCGCGCTATCAAAGAGGCTGCCGATCTTGGCTACTCCTTCAATGTCGGACCAGAAGCGGAGTTTTTCCTCTTTCATACGGCGCCCGATGGTTCGCCGACCGTCAACACCCATGACAAGGCAGGCTATTTTGACCTCTCTCCAATTGACCTCGGCGAGAATGCCCGCAGGGATATGGTCCTGACCCTCGAGAAAATGGGCTATGAAATTGAAGCTTCACATCATGAGGTTGCTCCCGGTCAGCATGAAATTGATTTCAAATACTCCGACGCTCTCGATATTGCCGATAAAATAATCACCTTCAAGATCGTTGTACGGACTATCGCTCAACGACATGGTCTTCATGCCACATTTATGGCCAAGCCTATCTTTGGCGAAGCAGGAAACGGCATGCATATAAACCAGTCCCTCTTTAAAGACGGCAAAAATATCTTCTGGGATCCTCAAGCCCCTGAACAATTAAGCGACGCCGCGAGGAATTATGTCGCCGGTGTCCTCAAACACTCACGCGGCTTTGCCGCCATCACAAATCCCACTGTTAACGCCTACAAGCGGCTCGTTCCCGGTTATGAGGCTCCTCTCTACATCGCCTGGTCCGCAAGGAACCGCAGTCCGCTCATCCGCATCCCGGCCAAAAGAGGGCTCTCGACACGTATTGAACTGAGGAACCCTGATCCTACGTGCAACCCCTACCTGGCCATGGCTGCTGTCCTGATGTCAGGCTTAGATGGTATCAAGAACAAGCTGAAGCCTCCTGCCGCCTGTGACCGCAATATCTATGAGATGACTCCGCAGGAACGGCGCGAACTTGATATAGGCAGCCTTCCCGGAACATTGCAGGAGGCCCTTGAAGAACTCTCCAAAGATGAAGTCGTCAAAACTGCCCTCGGCCCCCATGTCCTCGACCGCTACATGGAAGCAAAATACCAGGAATGGAACGAGTACAGAACCAGGATACACCAGTGGGAACTCGATAGGTATCTGGCGATATTTTAAGCGGGTGTGGCATGTTGAAGCAAAAAACTATACTGGAATTTTTCAAGCATTAACATAACGAAGAAAAGCGGCTGTAGTAGCTGCTCTTCTTCGTTTCCGTTTAATATATGGAGGCATTTATGAAAATTCTATTTGTTACTACCAGGAACATAATTGGTTCCGGCGGCGAGACCAGTCTCATAAAGAAACGGGCTGCCACATTAGCCAATAAATGGGGAATTGAGACGGAATTCTACATATTGCTTCCGGAAAAAGCAGTATTACAAAACAGGGAAGCTATCGATAAAGGGACACTGATTCAGCACTGCAATTTATTTATTCTTCCATTTAGCTATTATAAATTTATTGCTAGTGTAACTCAGCGACTTGCTAGAGATCCCAATATCGGCGCTGTTATAATCTCCGGTACGTTACTGGGCTTTCCTCTTTTGAACGCGATTTCAAAATATAAAAACAAGGTAAAAATCATTTTGGATTTACACGGCGCTATTGAAGAATTTTTAGAGTATCCCTCCGATAGATTTAAACCGTTTGGGTTTAACCGTTTGCTCTATAAAATATGTGATCATGATATGAAAAAAGCCTTAAGTGTTGCAGACGGGACACTGGTAGTGAGCAACTCAATGAAAGAACATATTAGCACCAAGTATTCTCCGCCTGAAGGATTTAACTTCTTTATTGTACCGTGCGGTGTATGTTTTGATGGTATTGACACAAACTGCGCTATAGAATCAAGGAAGAACTGGAGACATGCTCTCGGTATAAAAGAACATGAAGTTGTCTTTGTTTATTCCGGGGGAGTTTCTAAATGGCAAAATATTAAAGAAACTATAGAATTTTATAACCGCGTCAAGCAGTATTTAAATGCTGAAACAAGGCTGATGATAATGACAAATAGTAAAAACAGTATACGCGAGATAATCTCACCAGAAGAACAAGATGTCATCATAGAATCATTTTCCCCTCAACAGGTTCAAGAAGTACTCTACGCCGGTGATATTGGCATGTTGCTGCGTGATAAATGCATTACTAATACAGTTGCATTTCCGAATAAATTTTCGGAATATATGGCAGCAGGTCTTGAAATAATATGCAGTACAGCATTAGCAGAACCCTCTATTATTGTATCGGAATATAAAACTGGCTACTTGTACAGTGATGAAGAAGCTAGGATGAATGAAATAATATTTTGGCTGAATGAAAGAATTACAAAAAGACAAAACAACCTTTTGGCTCTTCTAAATGAACGCAGCAAGATAATTGGGGTCATTAGTTTTAATAACACTCTTGTTAAATTCGCTGATTGGCTGCAAGAACCTTCTCTATAACATTGTAAATTATTCTGTAATTTCCATAAAAATGTTTATTAAATCTTTGCTTTTGGACAGTTGTGTTCTGCACAGGTTTATGTTAAAATTTTTTCAATACAGATAAAGTTATGACGGAGACAAGTAAGCTGTAACTTCGGCTTTAGCAGGGAGAAGGTGCCGTAGACTGAAAGCATCTTCAGAGTTGATCCGGCTGAAATTCCCTCCTGAACAGCATGGTGAATCTGAATTCTCAGGTTGTAGCCAGCGCCGGGGTTTTCCCGTTACAGGAAACTGGTATCGGACACAGCGTCCCGTACATAGCTTTCCCATAAGGTGGTCACGAAGCTTTCGTCCTTTGGTCGAAAAGCTTTTTTTATTACCATACCGCTGTTTCCCGAACCGTAGAGCCGGGCTTTTTGAGCCAATTTGGGTGGTACCGCGAAACTCCTTTTCGTCCCTTAGACGGAAGGAGTTTTTTTATTTCCATCGCAAGGAGGTGAGACTATGTTCGGTATACCTGATCCCGGAATATGGGGTGCCTATCTACTAAGTATTCTAAGTGCACTACTATGTATAATATACGGCTATATCAACTGGAACAAAGAAAATGGAACCGACAAATAATGATTTCACATAATCCCAAAAAAAGATGTTAGGAGGAATTTGCTAATGGGCTCCTTTGTATACTTGTTTATTATTGTCTTATATTTTTCGATCACCGCCTTCCTCGGCTACCTCGGTTATAAGGGTACGAGAAATGCCACTGATTACTTGGTCGGAGGCAGAACCATCCATCCCTTTGTTATGGCCATTTCATACGGCGCCACCTTTATCAGCACCTCAGCTATTGTTGGTTTCGGAGGCGCTGCCGGTGTGTACGGAATGGGACTTCTCTGGTTAACTGTTCTAAATATTTTCGCTGGGATATTCATCGCCTTTATTTTCTTTGGCAAGCGCACAAGAAAAATGGGGGCAAATCTTGAGGCCCATACCTTTCCGGAGCTGCTGGCTAAACGCTATAAATCCCGTTTTATCCAGGGCTTTTCCGGACTTATAATCTTTCTGGCTATGCCCTTGTATTCAGGTGTAGTTCTCATAGGCGCAGCAAGTTTTATCGAGACGAGTATGAAAATCCCGTATGATGTTTCGCTCTTGTTTTTTGCCGCAATTGTCGCCATATATGTAATGATGGGCGGGATCAAGGGTGTTATGTATACGGATACCTTTCAGGGCTCCGTTATGTTTATCGGTATGGTAAGCCTTTTAGTAATGACGTATCATGGACTTGGAGGCGTCACTGCCGCTCATGCCAAGCTTACGTCCTATGGCGCCAAAGCCATAGAAGTATTTGGCGCAACAGGTCATCAGGGCTGGACAAATATGCCGGTTTTCGGCTCCGATATGTGGTGGAGTCTTGTCTCAACAATTGTTATGGGTGTGGGTATCGGCGTACTTGCTCAACCCCAGCTTATTGTCAGGTTCATGACTGTGAAAAGCAACCGTGAGCTAAATCGCGCTGTTCTGGTCGGCGGTCTGTTCATCCTCATGATGACCGGCGTTGCCTTTGTTGTCGGCGCTTTGTCAAACGTTTATTTTCTCGAAAGCCCGGCCTTTGGCAAAATTGCTCTTCTTGCTTCCGGCAAAAATACCGACAGTATCATTCCGCTGTATATAAACAGCTTCATGCCCAAATGGTTCGGCCTGGTCTTCATGCTTACGCTCTTATCAGCGGCCATGTCGACTTTGAGTTCACAGTTCCTCACGATGGGTACCTCCCTATCCCGCGACTTTTATGAGCTCACCGTCAAAGATACCGGTGACAGATCCCTGCTTATAAACCGTATTGGCGTACTCATCGCCATACTGATCAGTACCTATTTGGCCTATTACCTCCCGCTAATCGGGCGTATTGCCTTGATTGCCAAGGGTACCGCGCTGTTTTTCGGTTTATGCGCTGCTATGTTCCTGCCGGTCTATATCTTTGCCCTCTATTTTCCGGGGTTATCGAAAAAAGCTGCTATTGTCAGTATTTTAACCGGTTTTATCAGCTCGTTATTTTGGTTGCTTTTTATCTTCAAAGATGTCTCCGGGAAAATCCTCTTATGCCGGGCTTTATTTAATGTTGATTCCCTGCTTGATGGAACTGTCTGGGCAAAAATTGATCCTATTTTAATCGCGCTGCCTATTTCGATGATTATCACGATAATTGGCTACAATCTATGGAAATGCGACCTTGAAGATGCCCACCTTGAGAAGTGTTTCAAGGGAATAAATGCAAAACTGAAACCGGGAAAAGGGATTTCGACATCAGCATAAATACTTCTTTTCAATTGTTCGGTTGGCCCTATCACAGGAATGAACAGCTAGTAATATTAGAAGAGTGTCAAATAACTTTGGTTATAAGACACTCTTCTTTTTATGCGAAATTCTATCTTATGCTGTTGCTATATCCCTCTTGACGGCGATCCCTGCAAGACCTCCGCAGGTAAGCTCGCGCCCTTCCTCCCATATACCTGCTGCATTTACACCATAAGCTTCGGATAGCATTGGACTTTGTTTTGTCTTGCAAACTCGTCCGGCTTACAAATGCCTTATATGCAGTTCCTGTTCGTCAGACCGGGATTTTTCCTCCGTCTTCCTTCATATTCCGCCTCACGACGGACACCCCTGCTATCGGCTAACGGTTACCCCCTTAACGGACTTTCACCGCCAAGGTCGCGCGCATGCAGCGCTCACCAGGGAAAGGGGCTGCCCAGTCAATTGGGACAGCCCCTCCATCAGCTCCATAGAGTAAAGAGTGGATTATCTATGAGGATAAAGCTACCACTCCCTGCCAAACTTTGTCAGTGCATGTATTCGGTCTCAGGGCTTTGTCCTTATATTGTAAAAAGAGATGCAAATAAAGCAGCGTCAATACCGAGCATACAATCAAAGCTAGTACGACAAAATACTTGTCCATTTTTAAACCTCAATCGTAAAGATTATGGTTGTCCCATAACTTAAATATGAGACGACCTCCTTGTAGTATTAATGGTTACCTAATATCAGAAATTAAATGCGGATCTTGCTGGCTGTACTATTGCTGATTTAATAGGCTTCCGGTTTATTAGAAACCGCCGAGGGAAGTCGAGGCATATGCCCCGCCTTCCCCTGCGGTTATGAATAGTGCATCTATCAATTTTTATAGCTCAGATGCCTTCCATCCTTTTATTTCCCCAATACCTCTATATTGTAGGCTATCCCTCCATGGATTAACACATAGCGCTTAAGTTGGCTTGGTGCGCCCATGTCGGGCACACCCCCATGTATTTAAATTCCGAAATAACCGGCTGTTATTCGTAACCCTTCTACTGTATATAATCCTTTGCCACTGCTCTGTTCCAGATAAAAATTCCAATTGGATATGGTTGATGAGTAACATTGTGAGATTGCAAACTGGCTTATTTTTACCGGACTATATTTATTAAACTGTCCCCCAAGTAACCCAAAGGCAAGTGAACCCCCTAAGTTTGTACCCTGTGACCAATGAGCATCCAACACGGAAATTTGAGGGTTTAATATTTTGGCTCTAATGGCTCGGTATTCCGCAGGGACAACATGGTTGACCGCTATATCAGCGATTGAGCCTTTAGCTACTCTTCCAGAATACTTAACCATTCCCGGCCCTATGGAAGCGGGAACCGTTAATGCTACTCCATAAACCCCCTCTAGAAGAGCTTCGTGATCAGTGGCTCCTTTACTTTTTGCCGCTGCATACTTTACAACTCCGGTTGATCCCAGGTTTATTAATGTCCATGGATTTGTCGCAGCCTGTTTAAGCAATGACAAGGCTGATGCACCATTGCCAGGCCCCACTCCAAATGACGGCATCATGAGGTAAGTAAGATTACTCCTATCTACCTCGTTTCCGTTTTCATCAATGAGCTGATCTGAAAAAACATTGTTACCTACTCTATTTGCTTGCCAGCTTAAATCATTGTAACGAGCTTCAGAGGCTGAAGAAGCCGAAGCCTGTTCAACAGGTGCCGTAACAGGAAGCAAAGCCTGATCTATCGCTTCATATCTGGCATTGCACTTATCAGCAGAACTTTGATCATTGATATAGGATCCCAATTCAGACAATACGGGAATATAGGTATATCCGGAGGGATCAGTAGCGTTAATGGGGTTATTGTCGCAATAGGCGTATCTGTTGATTCCCACAAACGGATCGGCGCTGATAAAACGGCCCAGGGACGTGTCGTAGAAACGGCCGCCGTAGTAGTATAGACCCGTTTCGGCGATCTGTTCCTGCCCGGTGAATTTATGACTGTCCGTCTCGCCTATTAATGCTCCGATTGTATCATCAGAGCCAAAGGGTTGATAATATTCGCGGGTAACAATAGCGCCGGCTGAATTGAGGATGACGCTGGCCGAACCAAGGTGATCGGTGAGGATGTAGAAAACACTACCGTCAGCCTTCTTCTTGACGGTAACACCGTCTAAATTAATGAAGCACTCGCTAGCTCCGGCGGAATCCTTCTCATAGATGCCATTGATGTAGACGCGCCAACTGCTGCTCGTCTTCTTCTTGACCTTATTGCCCGACGCGTCATAGACAAATCGAGTTGTCACACCACCTGAAACCACACTGACGGGTTTATTGTCCATGCTCCATGTAATGGTCCGCCCGCTGCCGCTAGTCATATTGCCGTTGTTATCGTAAGCATAGGTGTTTGCTCCGTCACTCGTCACAGCATGCTTATGGGCTGTACTATAGGTATAGGTCCGTCCTTCAAAGGTGGCGATGTTGCCGGTGGTGTTATCGTAGGTGTAGTACCTGTCATAGATATTGGAGCTGGGATTTATTCCTGTGCCCCGGTAAGCGCGAGTCAGCCGGTTGCAGAAATCATAGCTGTATCCCCAATTGTAGTTGTTAACATCATCGGTGACATTCGTGACATTGCGGTTTGATTCATGGTTGTACCAGTAACTCATAACGCGACCAGCCGGACCGTCGGCACAGATATGCTGAACCCAGAAGGAGTTATAGTTATATTCATAGTAGTAGTTAACCCCATTGCCCAGAGTTTTGCCGGTGACAAGCCCGTAGCTGTCATAGCTGACTCCTCGCAGGTACTGGTTGCCGCCTGCTGTCGAGCCTACCATTGAGAGGCTCCCGTTATTGCCATTGTAGGTATAGTAGACAGTGGAGCCATCCGGATACGTGACGTAAGCAGGTCTTTCCATCATGTCAATGCCCGTGGTGGTGGTGTAGTCTACCCCTCCCACCGTTTTAACGGTTTGGGTTATGTCTCCCCAGGCATTGTAGGCGTAAGTAGTCGTTACACTCTCAATGTTGGAGGTATTTACTTCTCTGTACAGTCTGCCAATCCCGTTAGCGCCCGAATCGTAGGTATATTGGATATTAATGGAAGTGTCGAAAAGCAAACTGTTAGTACATACTTTTGTAAGTACACGGTTTAAGGCATCATAAGACATTGAAGTTGTTTTGCCTTTGGCATCTGTCTGGCTGATGAGATTGCCATTCTTGTCATAAGCATATGTCCAGGTGCCCATATCCACGTCAACGCTCCTGGTCTTGCGTCCCAAGGCGTCATAGGTTGTGGTATTGGTGTTGCCGGCCCTGTCCCAAGTGGATATACACAAACCTAGTGCGTCATAGGAATACCTGGTGACGGGACCGCCGCCGGCGTTTTCTTTAGCCGCAACGCGCCCATAGGCATCGTAATAAGTATTAACCGTTTTCCCGCTTTGGTCGGTATCGGCCTGGAAGAGATCCTGGTAATAAGTTGTAGATGTTGATTGATCAGGGTAAGTGGTTTGGTAGCAGCGTCTCATCGTATCATAATAGTAGTAAGTGGGTTTCTGCTTGTTGGGCGACAGATATCCGCCGGAGCTGGCCACTTTGTATTGAATGTATTTGGCATATACCAGACCGCGGCTTTCAAAGTCTACCGTCCCGCTCAACAGCATCACCCCAGCCTGTTCGGATGGTGTTTGCACCTGAATAGTGCGGCCCAAACCGTCTGTATAGGTGTAAGTATTAATGGTTCCCTCACTGGGGCTTATCCGCCGCTTGGTGACGGTGCGGTTGGGGGATGTGTAGTTCTGCCAGTATTGGTACTCGTAACTGACCTCCGGCGCATTCTGGCTGTACCCATCACGCCAGGTGGCAGTCAGCCGTCCTAGGGGATCGTACATACTGAAAGAGAATCGGCCGTTGGCGTCCACTATACGCTGCAACTGGCCAAACACACCTGAGCCTTCGGAGACCGCATTGACCCCGTAATAGCTGTAGCCGGTAGTATGGCCCTTGGCATTACTGACACTGATCGCAAAGACATGATAGGTTCCGTCGTAGGTAGTCGTAGTTATGTTTCCATTACCATCTCTAGTGGTAAGGATGTTGCCCCACTGATCATAGGTTAACTCATTGGTGGGATTGGTCGTATTTCCTTGTGACCCGATGACCAGGGCATTTTCCGTCTTGCGCAAAAACTTTTTAGCAGAACCATAATTCACTGTCCCATTATAGGTATCCGAGTAGTAGTACCAGCTTTCCGCGACTGTACTCCCACCACTGTTTTGCGTGTAGGTGCGTTGTGGCACACCCAAAATCCAGTTAGTCGTATCATTGATGTATTCCGTATTGGTATATACCTGATCGTTTCCGTTGCTGACATCACCCATACTGCTGTTATTGGTTAAGTTGCCATAGGTATCGTAGGTGTACTGTGTCTGAATACGCGTATACGTTGTGTCCCCGTCATAGATGTAATCGTCCTGCTGAGATAGACTCACAAAATAGGCATTGCCTGATGTTCCTTCCCCGCCGTCAATCGCCGTCCAGACACCGCCTGCATAGCGGTAAACGTGGTCGTAAGTGCCGATGCCCCAGAGTTCNNGCCTATGCTGTAGTCCCAGCCACTTGCTGTCCACTTGACGACAAGATTGTAGGCATCAGTGGCATAGACGGCTCCGTCACTGCCCACCGAGACATGCAGAACATTACGCGTCTCATCGTTGTAGACAGGTTTTCCATAGCCTTGCCAGGCCCCATTTACCCATTTCCATACAGCGTTGTCCAAACCGATGCCCCAGATCTCGCCTGAATTTCTAACAGAGATATCTTTTAAGGTTCCACCGGGAGTAAAGCTGCTCCAGCCGCTGCCGTTCCATTGATAAATATTATTGGTAGCATTGTTGTTGATACCAAAGAGTGAGCCGTCATAGCCCGCAGCAACTCTTAGCATTTTAGGAGAAGCTACATGGTACCAGCCGCTCATAATACCCCATCTCCAAAGGGCATTGGTCGATCCTATAACCCATAAGTCATTGCCATTCTTGGCCGCTATACTCTTGGCCCCTCCGCCGACTAGACTCCAGGAGCTCCCATTCCATTTGTAGGAGGTCCCGTTTAAATCAGCTGCAAAAACCGTTCCATCGCCGGCTACGCTAATCAGTTTCATTTTCGTGGTGCCGACCTGAGTCCAGGTGCCATTATAGCAGTAGACATCGTTATAGCTGCCGATACCCCAAAGTTCATTGGTATTTTTGGTGGAGATCTCTTTACAGGCCCCACTCAAGTAGGTCCAACTACCCGTCCACTTGACGACGAGATTGCTGGAATCAGTGGCATAGACCGCTCCGTCACTGCCTACCGAGACCCGCAGGACACCACGGGTCTGGCCTCCGTAGACTGGTTTTCCATAGGCTTGCCAGTACCCATTCATCCATTTATATACTGAATCGTCTAATGCGACACCCCAGATCTCGCCTGCGTTTCTGACAGAGATATCTTTTAAAGTCCCGCCGGGACCAAAGCTGCTCCAGCCGCTGCCGTTCCATTGATAAATATTGTTCGCGGCATTGTTGTTGATACCAAAGACCGTACCGTCATAGCCCACAGCAACTTTCTTCATCTCGGTGCCTGACAAGTACAGCCAATCGGTGATGTTATTTGCCCAGCGGCAGGTATCGTCCGAACCGGTTACCCATAAGTCATTGCCATTTTTGGCCGACATAGCCGTCATCACACCGCCAATAGAATCCCAGGAACTCCCGTTCCATTTGAACCCATATCCACCAGCCAGATCCGCCCCAAAGACCGACCCGTCACCGGCTACTGTAATAAGTTTCATGTCTTTTCCCATTCCGCTACTGGGTAGCGTGTTCCGGTGAGTATAGGTGTAAACGCTCTTCTTGAAGAGACTTGAACCGTTTTTTATTTCCACCGTGCTGGGAAGACCTTTGTAGATAGCGTCCTGGTAATAATTAGTCTCCGTGAGCACACCAGCTCCGTCCGTAACTTTAACATTTGAGAAGCCTCGGAATTCCCCGTCTTCGAACCTCTCGCCCAAGTATTGGTAATTGTTTGTGATATTATTGCCCATCCCGTCAGAGGTTATCTGCGAGGTGACTTTATGCCGCGTCCCGTGGAAACCATACTCGTTGTATTCGATGGACTGGCTGCCCCCGACACCGTTGTTGATCCCTGACAGGCATATGTTGTTAAAACTATAGGCGAAGGTTGTCGCAGGCTCCGCTGTGCCCCCATCGCTCCCGTACACCTGAATGGAGCTTAAGTTGAACTCAGAAGTCGGAACACCGTTATATCCCAGCGCATAACTGCGCACCCTGCTGCTGCCGGCGCTAATGACTATGCCCGTGTAGCGGGTATAATCGTATACATATGCCGGAACACCGTTCACATACACGTAGCTTGAGTCGGCATAGATATTTAAATCAATCGTGATGTTGTTATACATGATTTTGACAGGGCAAGAGATGACTTCATATCCATATATCGGAATAGCATACTCATAATATTGCACTGTCATTGTATTGCCGTAGATATCCTGCACAAAATCCGCATCCCAGGCGTAGTCTCCGTCATTGTTGTGCCGCGCATCGGCGTTATAACCAAGACGATAATATGTCCCATCCTTGGTCTTAAGCCACCAGTAATTGCTCTCCTTCTTGATGCGGGCAAAATTTTCCGATTCAGTATGATAGTATCCGTCAGACCCCAGCAGCAGTTTGGCTGATGTCCCGCTCATAATCAGGTAATATGTCCCGCCGGAGTCTTTTTCCACCGACATTAGCCCGGATAGGCTCCAGCCTTTGCCCAGCCTGGCTGTGTGCGACCGGTTTCCGTCTCCGGACTGGTCCGCCCCCACGCTGTTGTAAACGAGGGTGAGCTGGGGTGTTATGTTTCCCGGACCCTTGGGCACCTCAAGGGGATAGGTGTAACTGAACCCGCCTGTGTAGCCGGACACTTGCCCGATGTTCATATTGGCCCCGAAGTTAATTTGCACCCCGGCATACACCGCCACCGGAGCAGCCAGGCATAGGATAGCTACTAGCAGGATGATGAGCCATCCTTTTGTCAATTTTGTCCGAAGTTTCTTCATTCTTTCTCCTCCGTTCTTAATCTTATCTGTCACCTATTAGTATCAGGGAAATATTCACACCTCCCTCCTTCTAACAAGATTGTCAATCAACAGCAGAGGTGGTCAATAAAATGCAATTTTCATATATTTTAATCTGTAACACTGCTACTACTCCTCTCCTGTACACCCTTTTCTATCATACAAAAAGATTGCGGCAGAAATATGCCGCAATCATGTCAGAATTATGTTAAGCCTATTTATCTCAATATTAGCAATTTTATAGACTTTAGCTCAAATTGCGCTTATAATTTACTTGATGAGCTAGCAAAAGGGGGCCAAGAGAGTGGATTACCTCATATACCTGGTGGAAGATGATGTGGATCTCAATGTTCTGCTTACTTCTTATCTCGAAAAAGAAGGTTGGATAGTCACACCTTTTTATAATGGGGAGATCGCAAGGCAGGAAATCAGGAAACAACCCCATCTCTGGATCATTGATTTGGTACTGCCAGGCCTTGACGGGTATCATCTTCTAAAGGAAATCAAAGCGTTTTGCATGGATGTTCCGGTTATTTTCATCTCGACCCGCGATACTGATCTGGACCGGGTTATCGGTCTGGAGTTCGGAAGTGACGACTACCTACCCAAGCCCTTCCTGGCCCGCGAGCTTGTGATACGGACTCACAAGCTGCTGGGAAGAGTATATGAACGAAATAAAACAGGTAATGCCGTTCATCACCCGTTGATAATTCCACCTTACCAGATTGATTTTGAAGCCAGGACTGTGTGTACAGAAGTTGAGACCATCCTGCTCTCTACCCGGGAATTTGATCTTCTCAATCTTTTCATATCTCACAGAGGCAAGATGCTAAACCGGGAACAGATAATCCTCCAAATCTGGGGGGATGATTTTGAGGGACAAGACCGCGCCGTAGATTCCCTGGTACGAAGACTGCGTAATAAAATGCCCTATTTGCCTTTACAGACTAGCTATAGATTTGGCTATAAACTTGATTTTTCTACGCTTAAGGTCGATAGCTCCAGATAAAAAGCAACCCCTTTATCCTCATTTACCACCCGGATTTTTCCCTGTAACCCCTCAATAATGATCTTTTTTACCATCGCCAGACCTAAGCCGAATTCACCGCCCTGGCCCGTTTTATACTCTGCAAAAAGGGTTTTCAATTGCTCCGGCTCAATAGCCGGTCCGTCATTCCATATCCTTATGACGGAGCTACTATTCCCCATATGACGGTTGGATATCTCAATGCGCTTTGCCGCATACCGCGTCTGGTTATCGAGAAGGTTCTCAAATACCACCCTCATCTGTTGAGGATCGCCAATAATTGTAATAGGAACCAAATCCAACTTCCAGTTCAGTTCCGGTCGCCGTGAACTGAACTGTTCCATCGTAGTCCTAATAAGGGAACTGATCTCAAGCGGTTCCTTTAACAACTGACCCATAGCCATGTAATAATCTAGCTTATCCAGGTACAACAGGTCCCTGACCCGTTTTTCCATCTCATCGGCTTCGGAATTGATGAGATGTATGCTCCCCTCCAGGGACCCCCTGGGGTAGATGCCATCCAGGATTGACTGGCTGTAATTCCGAATAGTCATGGCTTGGTTCTTCAGTTCATGCGTAAGAAAGCGCACTGCTTTCTTTTGTTCCTTGTTCTCGCGCAATCTTTTTTGGTAATATATAAGCAACAGGCCAATATTGCAAACCAACCCTAAAACCGTAGCTGCCAAATAGTCCGCAGCAGAGCCATAAGTGGGTTGTATCTGCCCAAACCACTTACACGATATGACATTTTGTATACCCCAAATTATCAGTCCACAACCTGTGATATATTTTGAAAGTCCATGAATCTCACGGTAGGTGAGCAGGAGAATCCCGGATACCACCATTCCGGCAATCTGGCAAGCAACAGAAATTACTATAAAGTGAGTTGCTCTGAAATAAATGACATTGGCTAAGGTAAGAGCTAATCCACCCAGCAGGCCATACAGCCAATATCCGGGCATAGTTTTGCCTACAAAAAGGTAAGTGCCCCAAATCATAAACAGACTGGACAGGAAAAGCAGTTGCCAGTCGATAAACTGTAGATATACTGACATATCCATCTTAGAAAGATGATTATAACTGACATCAAGGAGAAACTCTCCCACAGCTAATGTTCCAGATAAACCCCACAACACCAGGGATTTATCCCTGTAGTATAAAAAAAGATATAAATAAACCAGGACCAGAACTGAGCAAACCGTGACTGCCAGGACGATAAAATAATTGTCCATTTGAAAACCTCATTTGTATAGATTGTTGATGCCCGTCCTTTATTGTCATTTTTATTCTATATTATTTATTATTTTTTATGTAGTCATAATATGATAAATGTTTAATATATTTACATACAATTATAATCAAGTAGGAGACTGTCTATTTTTCCATCTGTCCTGCCACTTCGATATAATAGGCTACCCCTCCATCCTCATTTTCCACCCTGATCTTAGCATGGTGATAATCGATGATTTTTTTTATTATCATCATCCCCAGCCCAAATTCGCCGCCTGTTCCGGTTTGATACTCTTTAAACTGTTTATCGATGATAGTCCGTTCAATTTCCGGTCCGTCATTCCAGATACGAAGGATAGCGGTGCCTGATTCACCGGTCATATTCAACGATATTTTTATTCGGTTTTTCGCATAACGCATTTGATTTTCCAAGATATTGTCTAGTATTACGTTCCATTGTTCGCGGTCGCCTTTTATCTGGATTGGCGCTGCCGAGATTTTCCAGTGCAATTCAGGTTTTCGCAGGTGGAAGCGTTCCGCGCTGTCAATAACAAGTTTAGTGAGACTGAAACAAGCTTTCCCGTCAAGGTCAAATGTATTCAGATAATCCAATTTAGTGTAATAAAGCATATCCCGGACTCGTTTGTCCATCCGGTCAACTTCATTGTTGATAACCTGAATACTTCCTTCCAAAGATCCTTTAGGGAAAATGCCATTTATAATCCCTTGAGCATAAGTCCGAATCACCATCATCGGAGCTTTTATATCGTGAGCTGTGTATTGCATGAGATTTAACTGATCCTTCCCTTGCCGGATTCTTTTCTGAAAAACAAGCATCAGAAAGCCAATTGCGTTGCAATCGCTGATTATTGTAACCAATAAATACCCCAGAGGAGTAAACCACCTGTAGTAAAAGTCTATGTAGAAATAACCCAGAAGAAACAGGGTACCTATCGTAGTATACTTAAATAAGCCACTCAACCTACTTTGGTTCATTAGTAATATTCCTGCGCCGATAAAACCTAGCCCTTGAAATGTGTTGGCCACTATAATCAGTAAAATAGAAGTATAAAAGTAGATATTGATAATTTTAATAATTACCGCTCCGATACAAGCAAATATCCATCTCACAGGGAATGGTTTATCTATTAATGAATACATACCCCACAAGAATAATATGTTTCCAATAGACATAAACGTCCAATTAAGGAATTGCACGCTTTGGGGCATCCCGGTCAATCCAATGGTCATATATGAATTATCCAACATAAACTCGCCAACTAAAAAGAAACCGCCCAGACACCATAAACCAACAGATTTATCACGATACTGTATATATATGAAGATATAAATAACTACAAATATAACTGAAGTTATCATCGATAGATAATAGAAATATGTATCCATAGAAACCCCCGGAATCGGAATTCTACTACTATATTCGCCAAAGAACAAAACATACCTCTTATATATTTGAATTTTCTTTATCGTTTGTTATATTTTGTTTTATCCATTAATTAAACAAAAAGGAGCGTCGGGGTGAAATGCCCCGGCGCTCCTTTTCGTGATTAGTTGTGAGTCGGCTTGTTCCTTTGTTACATTCCGAAATAACTGGCTGTTATTTGCATCCCCTCTACTGTATATAACCCTGTACCATAAGTCTGTTCCAGATAAAAATTATAATTAGATATACTTGTTGAGTAACCTTGTGAGACTGCAAACTGGGTTATTTTTCCCCCGGTGTATTTATTAATCCGTCCCCCAAGTGCTCCAAAAGCAAGTGAGCCGGCTAAGTTTGTCCCCTGTGACACATGAGCATCTATCCAGGAAAAGTTAGGGTCTTGGTTTAAGACTTTGGCTCTTAGGGCCCGATATTCCGCTGGGCCTATATGGTTTACCGCATAATCGGCAATTGAGCCTTTTCTTACTCTTTCCGAATACTTAACCATTCCCGGCCCAATGGAAGCAGGAATTGTGAGTACTACTCCCTTAAACCCCGCCCAAAGAGCATCCGAATCAGAGGCGCCTGTATCTTTTGCCGCCTTCCACTTTACACCTCCGGTTGATGCCAGGTTTGCTAATACCCATGGATCTTTCAATGTCTGTTTTAACAATGACCAGGCTGACGCACCATTACCAGGCCCTATTCCTATTGACGGCATCACGCCAATAGTGATATTGCCCCCGTTTGGTTCATCTTGGAAAATATTATCTGACATAAGATTGTTCCCTACTCTATTTGCTTGCCATGCTGCATCATTAGCCCCCTTCTGAAGACCATTGTAATGAGCTTCACAGGCCGCGGAATCCGAAGCATCTTCAATAGGTGCCATAACATGATTCAAAGTCTCATCTATCACTCCATATCTCTCCTGGCATTTTTCAAAAGAACTTTGATATTTAATCCACCCTAAAATATCAAACTGATATCCGCTGGGATCAGTGGCATTGATGGGGTTATTGGCACAATAAGCATACCTGTTCATCCCCATTATCGGATCAGCGCTGACAAAGCTTCCCAGAGCCGCATCGTAGAAACGGCCGCCGTAATAGTAAAGCCCGGTATCCTTAACCTGCTCCTGCCCGGTGAACTTGTGGAAATCGACTTCACCTGCTATAGCCCCGACTGTATCATCAGAACCGAAAGGATAGTAGTACTGCTGTGCAGAAACTGTGCCGTCAGATTTGAGGATGACACTGGACGAACCCAGGTGGTCCTTGAGAATGTAGAAGACGTTGGTGGTAGTGCCATTGGTCTCTTTCTTGACAGTAACTCCACCTAAATCAATAAAGCATTCTTTGTTTCCGGTGGAATCCTGCTCATATATGCCGCCAATATAGACCCGCCACGCAGTGCCTACGTTTTTCTTAACTCTGGCGTCTTCTCCGTCATAGACAAATTTGCTCGTCACACTACCTTGAACTACACTTATAGGCTTGTTCGACATGCTCCAGGTGATGGTGCGTACAGCAGCGCCGGCCGAGTTTTTCACACTGGTCATGTTGCCATTGGCGTCGTAGGCATAGGTGTTTGTTCCGTTACTCGTTGCGGCATGCTTGTGGGCCGTGTTGCCATAAGCATACGTTTTGCCTTCGAAGGTGGCAATGTTGCTGTTATTGTTGTTGTAGGTGTAGGTTTTGTTGTAGGTATTGGAGCTGGGGTTAGTGCCGGTGCCCCGGTAAGCCCTCGTCACACGGTTAGACGAGTCATACTCATAACCCCAGTTATAGTTTGTAACATCGTTGGCGATGTTTTTGACATTCCCGTTCGGGTAATAACTGTACCAGTTGCTCATTTTCCGCGCTGTCCCCAGGTCGGCGTAGATGTGATTAACCCTGAAAGTGGTGTAGTCGTAATCAGTTCCATAAAGAACGCCATTACCGAGAACCTTGCCGGTAACAAGTCCATAGTTGTCATATCTTATCTCTCTCAGGTACTGGTTGCCGCCAGCTGCCGAGCCGACCTTGGCCAGACTGCCGTTGTTGGCGTTATAGGAATAGTAGACAACGGTCCCATCTGGATAGGTGACGGACGTCGGTCTTTCCAGCATGTCAATAGCTGTGGTAACAGGATACGCTGTAGTACCAATCGTTTTAACGTTTTTAGTGACATCGCCCCAGTAGTTATAGGTGAAGGTGGTCGTGACAGTCTCGCCGTTGGAGACGCTGACCTCCTTGGACAGTCTGCCAACCCCGTATGTCCCCGTATCGTAGGTATAATCGATATTGATGGTATTGGCGGCAACGGTATCAGCACAGTCCTTTGTCAGGACCCGGTTTAAGGCGTCATAGGTCATTTTCGTTATTTTCCCTTTGGCATCCTTCTGACTGATGAGGTTACCGTTCTTATCATAGCTGTATGTCCAGGTGCCCATATCCATATCTACGCTCTGAGTCTTTCGCCCCAGGGCGTCATAGGTATTGGTATTTTTGAAGCCTGTGGCCGTGTTGTTGGCTCTGTCCCAACTGGCCGTGCACCGGCCCAGCGCATCATAGGCGTACCAGGTGCAGGAACCGCCTACGTTCTCTTTGGATAATACCCGCCCATAGGCATCGTAATTAGTTCTGACCTTGTTCCCGCTTTGGTCGGTATCCTCCTGATAAAGTTCGTGGCGGTAAGTAGATGAGTGTGTACCATCCGGATAATCTGTCTGGTAGCAGCGTCCCGCCCAATCGTAGTAGAAACGGGTAGGTTTTTCTTTGGGCGGCGATACTACATATGCGCCACTACTGGACCATTTTTTTTGCACGTATTGGGTGGATACCAGACCGCGGCCTTCAAAGGCCACCGTTCCGCTTAAGATCATATATCCGGCCTGTTCGGAAGGGGTTTGTTCCTGGATGGTGCGACCCAGACCGTCGGTATAGGTGAAGGAATTCCACGTGTCGTTTGAACCAACGCCTTTCCGCCGAATGGTCGTGACGCAGTTGGGCGAATTGCTGCCCCCCAGTCCTTGTACTGGTAGATTACTTCCGGATAATATTCGTCGTACTTCTCCCGCCAGGTGGCCAAGAGCCGTCCCATAGCATCGTATTTGTTCCAACTGTAGCTATTGCCATCTTGTGTACGCTGCAGCTGTCCAAATACACCGTAGCCCCCAGAAGGAGTGGTCAAGGCATTAACCCCGTAATAGGTGTAGGAGGTAATCTGATTCTTGGCATTTTTTACACTAACGGGGAATATGTTATAGGTTCCATCATAGGTCGTGGTGGTCGGATTTCCGTTGGCATCTATGGTTTTAACGATATTACCATTCGCTTGATATTCAAATTGGGTGGTGGGATTGGAGGCATTGCCCTTGGTAAAAACATACGCGTTTTCTGTCTTACGCAGGAATTTTGTTGATGTGCCATAATCTGCTGTGCCGTTATAGGTATTTGAATAGTAGTTCCAGCTTTCTGCCATTTTAGTTGACCCGCCTAGATTGTAGACATGTTTGGGCACCCCCAGAATCCAGTTGGTGGTATCGTTAATATATTCGGTGTTGGTATAGGTTTCATCACCTGCAGCATTGGCATTGCCCATGTTGCTGACCTTGGTCACATTGCCGTAGGTAGTATCATAGTCGTATGTGGTCCGGGTATGCGTATTTGTGGCGTCCCCGTCATAGAGATAGTCATCCTGCTGGGACAGAGCTACAAAGTAGGCGTTCCCTCCGCCGCTGCCGTTAACCGGGCCTGTCCCCCAGCTACCACCTGTATAGCGCCAGACCTGATCGTCCAGGCCAATGCCCCAGATTTCGCTGGCAGATTTGACGGAGATTTCTTTGAGTCCGCCGCCCTTGCTGTAATCCCAGCCATTATTGTATCGAACCATGGCATTGCTGCTGTCAACGCAATATATCGCGCCGTCAGACCCCACTGAGACTTTGAGCAGGGTTTTTCCGGGCGGTGTTCCTTTCCATGCCCATTTTCCCGTGCTGGTCCAGCACCACAGGTCGTTATCGCCGCCTATCCCCCAGATTTCGTTGGTGTTTTTGACACTGATTTCTTTCAGCGCCCCGCCGTTGGCTCCGGTAAAGTCAATCCAACCATTGGTGCCATTCCACTTAAAGATATGCATGCCGGCGGTGATGCCATATACGGCGCCGTCGCTGCCAGCAGCTATTTTTTGCAGATTGCCGGTTATTGGTTTCCAGCTCGTTGTCGGCGTCCATTTCCAGATTGTGGTGTCTGGGGCGATACCCCATACTTCGCTGTCACTCTTGGCCGACATGCTCGAAACCTGGCCCCCCATGGTCTCATCCCAGGCGGTGCCGGTCCATTTCAGCCCATAGCCTACATCTTTGGTAGCAAAGACGCTGCCGTTACTGGCCACAGTAATGCATTTTTTAGCTCCAGTATAACCGCCTGCCGATGCCGTATTGGCGCTGATATAGTTGTAGGTTGTTTTTTTGAAATTAACGGAATCATTTCTTACCATGGTTTGACTGGGCAATCCTTTGCAGATATCATCCTGGTTGAACCAGGTTTCGGTAATGGTATTGGCCGCATCTCTCATCCCCACATATCCGAAGCCCCGGAATTCCCCGTTTTGGTACAACCCGTCTCCCGGGTAATTGTACGAAGTGGCGATGCCGTTGCCCATCCCATCCCAGGTGGTTTCTGAAGTAACCTTGTACCGGGTTCCGGTATTGTAAAATTGAGCATAGTTAATTGTTTTACTTCCGCCCATTCCGTTGTTAATTGCTGTCATACAGGCATAGTTGGAGTCATAGCCAAAAGTTGTAGCCGGGAGAGTTGAAGCATTGTCATTGCCGATTTTCTGAATCGACATCAGGCTGAAAGCCGCACCGTAATTGTAATTGTTATAAACAAGCTTGTACTTTATGGACCAAAGCGGCATTGGCTCTGACTATAATATCCGTGAATTTGACGGAATTGTGATAGCCGCTCGAGGTTGCAGCGTCACGCCACAAATCTTTATTGTCCACTTGAAGCTCTATGGTTATATTGTTGTAACTGATCAATTTCGGGAAGGTGATTATATCCAAACGTGTCGGATTACTTAAGAATGTCGATTCGGTATAGGCCACGGTTCGTGTATTGTTGTAAATATCTGTAAGTTTGTTTTCTTCCCAGGCGTAGTCTGCCCCGTTCCAGTGACGGGAATCAAGGGTACTCCCCAACTCATATTTGGACCCGTCTTTGGTCGTTACAGTCCAGTAATTGCTTTCTTTCTTGATGCGCGCGAAGTTTTCGGATTCAGCATGATAGTATCCGTCCGCTCCGAGGATCAGTTTGTAGGTGGCGCCGTTTGCGACCAGGTAGTAGTCGTTCCCGCCTTTTTCGATGGACATCAGACCGGATAAGCTCCAGCCCCGGCCCATTCTGGCTTTCCCTGAGGTATAGTCTCCGCCGCCCTGATCCATTGCTGTTGAACTGTAGTTCAGCAATATTTGGGGTGTGGTATTACCCAGCCCCTTGGGCACCTCTATAGGGTAGGAATAACTGAATCCCCCGGTGTACGGGGTGATACCTGCGCCCCTGTCAGTTTGGACGAGACCGGGATGTTGTAGGCATACACCGCCGTAGTTATTGTCAGACACATGATGATAATTGCCATGATGACGAGCCATCTTTTTGTCTGGTGATTTCTCATTCTTTCTCCTCCCTTTGCTTTGATCGATTTATCCTTTTTACAAAAGGGCACCAGGGAAAATCTCTGGTGCCCTTTTGTTTGAATTTATTGGTAATTAATGGACTAAACACAACCCAATCAAGCTCTAATACCTTTTTACCCCAAAGGTAATTATTAGGTCGACCGGACACAAAGGCATTCGGCTTGGTGCGCCCGGAATGGGTTCACACCCATGGGAGGATTATCTATGGTATCCGTGATTTCACAACGTCTCCCACTCGCTGGATTGAGCGGTTGTTTATCATTATTTTCCCAACTGCAGAATTAATTTGAGGGTGCTACCAATGCATGACACTATCGTTCCAACCGGTATAAGGCGTATAGTTATATTGCAAATATGGATTGATTGTTGGCCCGGCATAGGAATTATAGATTGCCTGTTCTGGTCCTGTATTGTTGTTGTATAACGCACCAAACCATCTTATGTTCTGCAAATTATCGGCAATAGCGTTGGCAGCAGGTTTTGGTACTCCGCGCCCTGTAAGAATCGAAGTAAGAGCCTGACCTTCTACCGCTCCCGGCAGCCGATACCACGCAGCCTGGCTCCATGTCGCACCATTGGCGGCCATATCCTTTGAACCTTGAGCAAGCAGCCAGGATCCCATATGCGTATAAGGCGACGGCACATTAGCATCCATAGAGTTTACAAATGATATTCTTGCTGTAGTGCCGAGCGAGTTCTTCTGCAACGACGCCTCCGCCTCATCTACACCTTTATTCTGGAGAAGCTTTACAACAGGAGGAATAAATGTAGAAATACCAATATCCATGGCAGTGCCGCCCAAAGCTATTCTATCCCACCAACTTAAAGCTTTAAACCCTTTCATCAACGCTGACCCGCCTCGGGTTATCGGATCAATCAACGATATACCGTTAAGCATCGCGGAGTAAGACTCCAACCTGTATGCCTTATATTGACTTTTTTCGGCTTCAGAAGTTAGGTTATAACGTTCGGCTTCCGCATCCATTGCCGAATTCCACCCTCCGACTACGGTATTGTAAGTATTTTGGGGGAGATTTAATAAGGCGTTATAGTTGCCCACACACCAATCGAACTGGGTAGGGGCGGCGGCAGGGATAGCGTGATCGACCTGAAAAGCCCCTGCATCCAAATGATTGGCATACACCCGGTATGGTTGATTCTCCAACACCATTCCATTTTCCCATGTCTCATATCCGCTGGGATCTGAGAAATTCACCGGATTGTTGTCACAGTACATATAGCGGTTGTTTCCTACCAGGGAATCGGCGCTGATGAAGCGCCCTAGAGCTGGGTCGTAGTACCGGGCGTTGTAGAAATACAGCCCCGCCGTCGTATCTTCTTCCTGTCCCGTAAACTTGTGGTCGTCGATCTCGTTTTCCACGGAACCGGTGGCATCGTCCAATCCGTAGGGCTGGTAGTACTGCCGGGAAACTTCGCTGCCCGCGTTATTGACAATCACACCCGTCCCGCCCAAATGATCCGTGAGGATATAGAAGATACTGCCATCTGACTTTTTCTTTACGGTAGTACCCGCCGCGTCAATATAGCATACCTCTGCGCCCGACTGGTCTTTTTCGTAAAGGCCTTTCACGTAAATCTTCCAGTTGCTATCCCAGGCTTTCTTGACCCGATTGCCACTGGCGTCATAAGCAAACCAGGTAGTCACGTTGTTTTTGACTACGCCATAGGGTTTGTTGTCGTAATACCAGTAGTAACTGCGTCCTGCACCACTGGTCGTGTTGCCGTTGGCGTCATAATTGTACGAGTTTGTGCCGTCCGAAGCAACGGCATGTTTGTGGTTAGCATCATAGGTATAGCCATTGCCTTCGAAGTTCGTGATGTTGCCGATGTTATTGTAAGCGTATGCCTTGTTATAGATTTGCGTGCCGCCGCCAAGGCTGGTGCCGGTACCGCGCCGCGAGCCCGTTAACTGGTACAGGTCGTCATATCCGTAGGTCCAGTTGTAGCTGTTCTTGGAGTCCACAATGCCGGTAACCATCCCCGGAGTGTTGTACGAATAAGTAAGGTTCTGCAGCGTGGTGCCGTTACGCACCGCGGTGGTGTTGGTGATACGGAAATTGTTGGCGTCATAGCTGTAATTGACAGCCGTGTCGTTGCCCAGCACCTTCTGTGTCGGCAAACCATATCCGTTATAGGTCATGGACTTCAGGTACTGGTTGCCTCCGGCGGAAGAACCGATCAGAGAGATTGAGCCGTTGTTGGCATTGTAGGTGTAATGGACCTGGCTGGAGTCTGGATAGATTATGACCGTAGGCCTGTCCAGACTATCATAGGAGGTCTGGACTGTGTAGGTGACGTTATCGACGATGTTGTCGCTCCTGGTGTTGCGGCCCAAAGAGTCATAAGTGTAGACCGAGGAAACGCCAGGCCAGGAGGAGTATTCCCGAATCAGCTTACCCTGGTAGGTATTGCCGTTATGGCTGTCATAGTTGTATTCATAGTACTGTCGGTCGGGATAAGTCTTCCTGGTCACACGGCCGAGGGAATCATACAGCATCGAGACGGTCTGACTCTTGGCGTCGGTCTGACTGGTCAAACGCCCCAGCTTGTCATAGGCGTAGCTCCAGTAGCCCATGTCCATATCCTGCGTGGATGTCTTGCGTCCCAGGTTGTCGTAAGTAGTTGTGTTGTAATTCCCCTGTTCATCGGTTGTCCTGGTGCACCGCCCCAGGATGTCATATTGATAGCTGGTGGAGGAATAGCGGGTTACGTTGGGATAGCTTCCCGTAAAAGTATCCCGCAGTGTCACCCAACCATATGCATTCGTGGTAGTCCGCACCAGTTTGTTGCCCTGGTCGATGGCATCGGTGACAAAGTCGTTATATACCGTCCGGGAATTACTGCCGTCGGGATAATCCACCTGAGTCGTGCGTCCTACGGAGTCATAGGTGAAAGTGGTCGGTTTTTCCCTGGTTGGACTCACGATATATGCCCCGTTGCTGGAAATCCTGTAGGAAACATACTGCCGGTAGACCAACCCCCGGATGTTGTAATCCACCGGGCCGCTGATCATCATCTGGCCGGCCGTCTCGGAAGGAGACTGGACCTGTAGGGTCCGGCCCAGGCCGTCGGTATAAGTGTAGGTGTTAAAAGTCTCATCGCTGCCTGCGGCTTTTCGATTATACATTACAACCTGGTTGGGGTTCGAGGCGCTCTGGAAGAAGCTGTAGCTGTAACTGACTTCCGGTTGAGCTTCACTGAAGTTTTCCCGCCAACTGGCGGTGATCCTCCCCAGTGCGTCATAATTGTTGCGGACATAATGTCCATTGATATCGCGCGAACTCTTCACAGTCCCGAAAGGCCCGTAGCCCGTAAAGCCCGTATCTTCATTGCCGTTTATCCCGTAATAATAGGTGTA
>DIVP01000146.1 GCA_002422465.1 Peptococcaceae bacterium UBA6129
TATACAACAACATGTCAAGCTTTGCCGCAATAATGTCATTGATATTGGTGAGCTCTTCAGAAAAGCTCATACCCGCTCTTCCCTCAAGCGGTTAACGTGTTCCTGTGCATCCTCGCCTTTCCACAGCCCCTTCCCGAGACCATAAAGCCCATTCCAGTCGAACTCCTTCTTCATCATACGGCCTGTCTTTCTCAGATTTTGGGCGAGCCTTTCCACTAATTTCAACTGTTCTTGAGGTGAGAGCCTCTCTGCCTCTTTCTCGATTCTTCCAAGTGTGCTTCCTCCTGGCATCTTAGCCTCCTATGCTTCCGTTATNNCCTGCGGTCGTTCGAGACGCAGAGATCGCAGAGGAAACCTTGTACTTTTTGCCATGATTGAGAGAAAGATCAATCATGGCACACTCTCAGCACCTGACGGTGCAAGAGTGTAATTTACTTCTGCCCTGGCAAGGGCATGAAGTGTGAGCAGAATTGAGCTCTCTCATAATTTTGGACACAGGCATATCCTGCCTTTCTCTGCGTACTGCGGCTCTGTGAGAGGCGTTATTTTTTAAGGCTTTTTTCATTCTCTCGCCCAGTCGCTGCGCTCCTTCGAGTTTGATAACCTTAATGAAAGTTAACCACAAGATCTTCATATCGAACGGGAAGGAGCGGTGGCGGAGGTAATGGCCTTTGTCTGCGGTAAAAAAATGCTTTTTATTAACCGCCCGCTTCGCTCGATACTACTGGGTAAAATATTCACGTTTTATGTTTCCCTGAATTGAGGGTCACAAAATATGCCCGATGGCGAAAAGAACCTTATATTCCACGTTGTTTACAGTATGATCGATCGGTGATGGCGGGGTATATTCTGCCATGCCGTCTGTGATCTCCGGCGGGAGGGGTACGAGCTTTCCCATAAAAATGCGCTTGGTGTTTAATGCCTTCTCGTTTAATGACCTTCGAGTATGTATGCCTTTTTTGTTCTTAATTCGATCAGATCGTCCTGGTTGTATAGCGCCGGCCTCGGTCCCACAAAACTCATACAACCAAGTTTAAGCTGTCCGAATCCATTTTGAACGTTTTGAAGAAAGGATTTTGCTGGTCATCTGCCCGGGATTGTCCTGTTTCAGAAGCACGGACAACATCATGCCCGTCATTGCGTAATGCTTCTGCAACATCAATTTGAAACATCTGATCCAGATAGATTTTTAGGATTTTAGCCTCCGGCTGCCCTTATCTCCATATGGTCAAGCGAGGCTGTGGCATAAAGTACGCTGCCCGTATGTCTTCCCTTTTTAATTCCGGATAGCCCGTAAGCAAGCTATCCCAGGTTTCACCTTCAGCTATTTGCTCAAGTATGACAGAAACGGGGATTCTCGTTCCTCTTATTACAGGCTTACCGTTACAAACCTTCGGGTCTATTTCAATACGATCTGTCGGAATTGTCATACATTCCTCCAATAACACATATATTCGAGATTACAGTATAAAATGTATACTGATACTATATATATGTCAATATATGGATGAAGCTTGTTCGCTTTCCGGTTTGGCTGTAATTGTGCTATATTACCCGTTTTGTGCTACCCGTTTTGTGCATAGCGTGAAATGGGTAATATAATTTATTGGAGTGATTATTTGGAGTAGCCTACTGCGAAGAGGACCTTATAATCGGTGACGGTTGGGGGATTGTTGCGTATATTACCCATTTTGTGCATAGCGTGAAATGGGTAATATAAGGGGGTGGGGGTAACTACAGGTGGGAGCTAAGAGCAGAGAGCGGAGAGTAAAGAACTGAGAGCCGGGAGGAATACGAGCTTGTCAACTTCCCTACACCCTTGCGGGTAAAATTTTACTTCTGCCCCGAAGGGGCATGAAGTGTGGACTATATTGACGGTTTATCACAATACAGGACACAAACTTAATCATCGTATCGTATTCATCCGTGTCAATCAGATTTCTATCTGCGGCAAGATAAAAGCTCCTTTATTAGCCGCCCACTTACGCCTGTCCCGTGAAATGCAGTTGGTATCTATTTTACTGGGGCTCGACAAGAGCGGACAAAGGCTGGACGGTGTTTTTATATCGGCTGCCGACCTGTCACCCGATATACTCCATGCCCTTCGGGCAGAGTAAATATCAATATATTTCTTTCACGAATGCTTATCATACAAGTCCCTATTTTTCAAATGTGTGGATGTTGATATCGAGTGCGTTCAGATTAACGGCGAATTTTCGGTCAAAAGTTACTACCATTGAACCGCTTCTGGTCTTACCGGCCACAGCAATAATGGCGTCACCGAAATCGTTGAACGGGTCGGGCCACCAGGACAGGATTGCTTTAAAATCCACTTCCTGAATAACCTCAATGCCAGGCATTTCTATAAGATCCTTAATCATCATGCCGATCTTATCTTTGGGGACCTGGTAGATTCTGTCCAGCACATAAATAAATTCGGTCAAAACATGCTGATGGCAGAAGATCACCGCCTTCATATGTGCCGCCGATTCAAAAAGCGGGGCAATT
>DIVP01000101.1 GCA_002422465.1 Peptococcaceae bacterium UBA6129
TCCAGATTGTCAAAGTACTTCCGGATATCCACCTCCAGCACGTAGCCGCCCCGTATGGACATCAGTGTTTGCCACAGATCATCAAGCGCGGCGTGTGCAGACCGTCCCGGCCTGAAACCGTATGAGCAGTCCAGGAAGTCCTGCTCATACACCGCTTCCAGCACCATGGACACGGCCCTTTGCAGCACCTTGTCCTCAAAGGTCGGAATGCCTATGGGCCGGGTCCTTTTGCCATCGCCCTTGGGGATGTACACCCGCTTTACCGGCGGAGCCTTGTAACTCCCGGTCTTGAAGCGCTCCAGCAGTGACTCAAGGTTCGCTTTCAGATCCTTTGCGTACTCAGTGGCGTTCTGACCGTCGATGCCCACTGCCCCGTTCTTGCGGGTAAGCCGGTATGCTTCTGTCAGCAGTTCGATGTCGATGTGGTGGGCCAGGGTGGTGATAACCATCCCCGGCGCTTCCCTGGCCAGTTTCACTATCTTCTGGAGTCTCGTTGAGACACTTGTGGGACTCGAGGTTCCCGGCATCTTTCCCTCCAAAAGGTCCATGACACGGCACCCCCTTCCCTCCTCAGGGTCCCTTGGGGCAAGTTCTCCTGATTCAACGGTACTACGAGGCGCTCCGACTCCCTACCGCCTTTCTCGCCTGGCTTGGTTACCTTCACCAGGCGATACCGTCAGTACGCTAGCTTGTTCGCTCCCGTGCAGGTGCCATCGCTCACCAGCCCGGGCCGGGGTTGTTCTCCGGTCTCCCCAACCGTTTTTTTTCTGACGGAGACGGCAGGGCCTCCCAGGTTCCTGGGGGCCCCCGATGTCTGCATGCCCTGCTCTGCGACCCCGGCGGGACCTTGGCGTGATGCCGTCTTGCGCCAAGATTTTGCCTTCCGCAATTTGAACGGCGTCGGCTCCCGCGATCTTCACAATTTCGAGGCTCAATCACACGGCCTACAGGCTCCCTGTGTACGCTTAGCAGCGCAGGTTGCCCTGACGCCACCCAACACTCGGTTCCGGCTGCCGGCACGCTTGGCCGGGCGGGATTGCTTACCCGCAGGGTCCCTCAAAGAGGTTTCAGATCCATAGTAGCATCCTACATTTCATCCCACTCCCCCAGGCTTGGCCTGGCGCACTCAAACGCTGTGAGTCCCCCGGCAGAGCCGGGGGTTTACCCATGATTAATTAGTATATTGTTTATTATCAAATTTGTATTTGAAAGTAATTACCCATATTAGTATAACGAACTATTCTTCATTATATATTTTTGTTACTATTCTTTTTTAATAAACTTCTTTGTCGAATATTTTTATATCGTGGCTTGGTAAAATAACAGCTTCAAGTTTTTCTATTCGTTTAAATGTTTCATAGTACAATTTCATGTCAACATAAATACCGCCAATCAATGGTGGTTTGCATTCTAGGTTACTAAACATTCCTATAGTATCGCTTGCTATAAAATACCTTGTTTTTGATGTCGCAACTAAGACTCCTTGAAGTCCATATGTATGCCCTGGTGTTAAAATTGCTGTTATACCTTTCTCAATTTCCGTATCGCCCGATATAATTGTGTAGTCTACGCCTTCAATTAATTCCTTTACATACCCATGTTGTACTGGAAATGGCGACCTAGCTGCCTCCAATTCTTGTTTTTGTACTATAATTCTCGCATTACGGAATAATTTATTTCCTGCGCAATGATCCCAGTGCAAATGGCTCACGATTACAATATCTATCTCCTCGCAAGTTATGCCTACACTTTTTAATATATTTTCTAAATCTTGATGTTTTTCTCTCTTATATGGCATAAACCGGGAAGCATATTGCGAAGTTGGATCTCCTCCTCCCGTATCAACCAATATTTTATTTTCTCCGCCCTCTATGTACCAGGCGATGACAGGTGCATCAACTATTGCCCCTGGTTCCACCCAGTATCCAAAAAGCATTTTTTGCCTTGTTATTTCTCCTAAATGTAATGGACGTATATGGAGTGAGGCCATAACTTTATTTTCCTCCGATTCAAAATTATCGATCCAACACCTATTTTGGCCCTTTTAACATATTAGTTTTTATGCCTCTCTGACATAAAACCGGGATGTTTAGAATCTCCGAAATTCTTTGACTAGAAGGCATAATGATCTGATTATTCTGAGGCATTCCGCCTATTTCTATCGGCTAGAATATACTATTAACTTAAATGCCACTATATCCTGTAAACCTTTTATTTTTTTCTGGGTTCTATCTGTTTTGCGATTTAGTCAACAATTTTTTGCCTACACTTAATTTTAGTAGCACATCAAAAAAGTTTACATACTTCCAAGATAAGCTTTTTGTACTAGAGGGTTCCCGATTAAATTTTCACGATCGCCGCTCATTATGATCCTCCCGGTCTCCAGAATGTACCCATGGTCACAAAGATCAAGGGCCTCCACTGCGCGCTGCTCAACCAAAAGTATGCTTACCTGCAAATTTTTTCGTAATTCTCTGATGGCTTCAAAAATAACTTCGGTTAACCGAGGTGAAAGACCTAAAGAAGGTTCATCCAGCATCAAGATCGCTGGCATCGCCATTAATCCTCTACCTATGGCCAACATCTGTTGTTCGCCGCCGCTGAGAGTTCCTCCCCGCTGATCTCGGCGTTCCTTTAGGATTGGAAAATAATCAAATATCATTGTGATGTTTTCAGCAGCAAAAGACCTTGCTTCATGTCTGTACGCACCTATTTCGAGGTTCTCCATAACGGTCAACGAGGGAAAGATACGTCGATTCTCCGGAATATGAATGATTCCAAGCCTAGTACGCCCGTAGGCCGGCATGTTTGTGATGTTTACATCCTTAAAATAAATATTTCCGGATACGCACTTTACAGTACCCGAAATAGCCTTAAGAAGTGTACTCTTGCCAGCACCATTCGGTCCTACAATTGAAATGAAATTCCCACTTTTTACGGTGATCGACACTTTATCCAGCGCCGTCATTCCACTATATTCTGATCTTATTTCTTCAACTTTTAACATAGCGCTCTCTCCATTTTGCGCCAAGATAAGCTTCTATCATGTGGCTATTAGAGATAACTTCTTCCGGTTTTCCTTCCGTTATCTTGCAACCCTCGTCAAGTCCCACCATCAGGTCAGCGATTTTTACTAAGCTTTGTACAACATGCTCGATGACAATAATTGTAATTCCGCTATTAGCAAAACCTCTTATTATCTCGCCAATTCGAACAGTTTCTTCAGGGTTTAAACCGGACATGGGCTCGTCTAACAAAAGCAATTTTGGTTGCGTTGCTAGTGCTCTTGATATCTCCACCATTTTGGTTTCCCAAAGATTTAGACCGACTGCCATGTCATTGGCTCTATCCAATATTCCCATATGTTGGGCAATTTTTTCTGCTATGTCTTTTGCCGCATTTGCATTACTGGTCTTAGCAAATGCCCCGACCATTATATTCTCAAGCACCGTCATGTTATGAAATATTTGAGCAACTTGAAACGTTCTGCCGATTCCCTGTTTGCACAGGGCATTGGGCTTAAGCGCCGTTGAATCCTTGCCTTCAAAAAGCAATCTACCGTTATTAGGCTTTAAGTAACTATTGATTACGTTGAATAGGGTAGTCTTCCCTGCCCCATTGGGACCAATTATTCCTAAGAGCTTTCCTCTAGGCACAACAATATTCAAGTCAACTAATGCGTTAACCCCACCAAAACTTATTGATACACCTTCTATATTTAGAATAGGTTCATTGGACGACTCCTTATCGGTCACGGGCTGCGATTCATAGGATGCAAACCAGTCTGAAATTACTGAGATATCTTTTATTTTGTCCGTAACTTGTGAAGCCGTTTCTTCGGCAAATTTTACTCGGCGTTGGCGCCCATGGTATGCCTTAGATATCTTCCCCCAAATACCCTCAGGCATATAAATGATAGTCGCTACAAGAGCCGCTCCATAGACGACATCTTGTAATCCGGGAAATCGTGCGCCGAATTGAGCAGTAAGAAATTCACCTATAGGCACCAAGATTGCACCCGCAAGAACCGGACCCCAGAGTGTGCCCATACCTCCCACTATAGTGATACTGAGGACCTTGACGATGATGAACATCCCAAAAACCGCGTGCGTGGTTAGAACGTATAAAAGGCTGAAAGCATATATAGTGCCACCAATAGCAGCTATCGCCGAAGACAGCATAAATGTTATCATTTTAGCTCTAAAGGTATCTATCCCCATTCCTTCAGCGGCTGTCTCGTTCTGCCTGATGGCCCTAAGCGCGAAGCCAAGTCGAGATCTTTCTATTTTTCGCGTTAGCGATAGACCTAATCCCAAGATAACGATAGCAATCAAAACATAATATCTAAGATCGCCAAATTGCAGAGATGCAGCGCCGTGCCCCACAAAGGGAATGCCAACTTCCTCCAAGCCCAAATGGTTTAAAATCGGGAACGTCATCAAAGGGAAAGCCACCGTGGCCACGGCAAAAAAATGACCGCGGAGACGTANNGCCAGTATAACTGCAATTGCAACGCCTACCCACATCCCCAGCCAAGGAGTCACTCCCAAGAATTTAAATAGAATAACAGTGGTGTAAGCACCTGTACCTACAAACATCATATAACCGAATACCACCTGCCCACCGTAGCCTGAGATCAAGTTGAATCCAGTACACATGGCAACCCAGAGTACGATGAGAAGGATAATCCTCTGTACATAACGGTCCGCGCCAGCTATTAGGGAAAGTAAAATGATTACAAAACAAACGATGATGATGGACAGATAATTTCCGCCCAATACAGGATTACGATTCCCTGTTGCTGCCTTCATATTGCACGCGCTTTCTTCCCGAGTATCCCTTGAGGCCGTGTATATAAGCAAATCACAAAAATCAAAAACACGGCTACATTTTGAAGAGATACTGCGACCACCAGGCTGGAG
>DIVP01000065.1 GCA_002422465.1 Peptococcaceae bacterium UBA6129
TTCCGTATGAAGCATTTCATATAACTTCCTCTTTTACGAACTTTCACGATTTCGTAAAAGGTTCCCATCCCGACGTGTTTGCGTGTAATTTCGTGAAAATTAATCTTTATCTGTAGATAAACACTAATCCCAAACTACAACATCCTGTCCAAAGGGCTGCGTATGCGCCGGATGTCCCTTTCGCTTACGTGCGTATATATTTCCGTTGTCTTTGAGCTTTTATGTCCGAGAAGCTCTTGAATATATCTCAGATCTGTCCCCTCTTCCAATAAATGCGTCGCGAAAGAATGCCTCAGAGCATGCACTGAAACATCCTTACTTATGCCTGCACTGCTGCACACATTTTCAAACACCTTTTGTACGGTCCGCTCGTTGACATGCATATTTGGCTGTTGCCCGGGAAATAACCATTCGTCAGGGCGATACTCTTGTATATACCTGCTCAATTCCCTCCAGGCTACATCTGACAAAATTGTGTATCGGTCATTTCTTCCTTTGCCTTGCCTAACATGAATCAACTTACGTTCTATATCAATGTCTTCAAGGCTCAATCTTACTACTTCGCCGACACGCAATCCCGCCGAATATATCAGAAATAGCAGCGCCCGGTGCTTGAAATTCCGGGCTGCGCTCAATATCCTAATTACCTCCTGCTGGCTCAATACATCAGGCAATTTATGCTCTTTTTTCGGACGCGGGAGATCGCTGACAAGCTCATCTCTTTTAAGAATGTTGCTGCATAAAAACTTAATCGCGCTCAAAGCCTGATTTACATAAGAATGGGAATCCTGCTGATCCTCAAGAAGATAGAGCAAGTACTCACTGGCATCCCCTGCTTTAAGACTGTTCACATCTTTCCCGGTATAACATAGGAAACGTTCAATATGTCCACGGTACACCTTGAATGTTTTCGGGCTATATCCCTTTAATTTCAGCTCTGTAACCACTTCATCAAGCAGCTTATTAAGCCACGGCTTTGTCAATTCAAGATATACCATCCTTGACTCGCAGGAAAGTCCGGACGCAACCGCAATACCCTCATCAGCGAAAAGCTCCTTGAGATCATTGATACTCGACATATTGTTCGGAATAATCCACAGCTTATTCTCTTGATCCCATGTTCTGCCGTTAATCCTTCTGATCTTTTCCACCCGTTGTTCCGAAAATTTAACTGAAACAAAAATATCCTTTTCGGTCACCCTGGTAATCTTGATACTCATTACCACTGCCCCTTTAAACACATATATAGACTTTTACATTCTACATTTTTCTAAATATTTCCTCCCCTTGACTGAAATATTTTTACAAAATAGTATGACTTTTTCTCTTCTTATACAAATACGCCCATAAAAATACTGAAGTTTTGCAGCGAATTCTCTTGTAGAAATTAATAAAAAAAACCATAATAAGAATATGTCTGAGCTTCGGGGGTATCACAGTGACTGAGTACGAAAGCAGATTTTTAAAATGGAAAGAAAAAGCCGGCAGCGAAGAGCTTCAAAGGGAACTACTTGGGCTGGATAAAAACGTCGTTGAACTGCAAGACAGGTTCTACAAAGACCTTGAATTCGGAACGGGCGGTATGAGAGGTATCATCGGCGTCGGCAGCAACAGAATAAACATTTACACCGTCCGCAGAACCATACAGGGCTTGGCCAATTACCTCAACAGGGTCGCACCGACTAGTAAAAACCAAGCTGTGATTGCATACGACTCCAGGCACAAATCACGTGAATTTGCGCTAGAGGCTGCCTTAGTGCTTGCAAAGAACCAAATCAAAAGCTATCTGTTTTGCGAGATTACGCCTACCCCTCTACTCTCGTTTGCTGTCAGGGAACTCGGGGCACAGACCGGTATCGTCATTACAGCCAGCCATAACACTAAAGAATATAACGGTCTTAAGGTTTATAACTGCCAAGGCGGCCAGATTACCGACGAACTTGCTAATATTATTACCGCAGAGATAAATCAAATTGCCGATGAATTTGCGATTGAGACTGCCACGCAGGAGGAGGCTGAGCAGCAAGGCCTGCTGGTTTGGCTGCATGATGAAATTCTTACCAAATACCTTGATAACACAGTAAGACTTGTTCTTAATGAAAAACTCATCCGGAAATCTGCCGGAAATCTCAATATCGTATACTCGCCGTTGTATGGAACCGGACTGGTTTCAGTAACAAGGCTGTTCGAGAAGATCGGTTTTACCGGTTTGCATATTGTTACCGAACAGGCTAACGCCGACCCCGACTTTCCAACTCTTATTTGTCCCAACCCGGAAGAAGAAGCCGCCTGTGTTGTCGCTCTTGAACAGGCAACTCGAACAGATGCCGACCTTATCCTGCTGACAGACCCTGATGCTGACAGGATTGGTGTAGTTGTAAAGGCCCAAGACGGCAGTTTCCTTCAATTGACCGGGAACCAGACCGGTGCGCTGCTAATCGACTATATTCTGCGCACAAAACAACAAAGCCGCACCATTCCGGCCAATGGTATTATCATAAAAACTATCGTGACCTCCGACATGGGGGCTGAAATCGCAGCGAAATATGGAGTTGGCTCTCTTGAGGTTTTAACTGGCTTTAAATATATCGGTGAAAAAATTACCGAGTTTGAGACTAGTCACGAATATACCTACCTATTTGGCTATGAGGAAAGCTATGGTTACTTAATCGGTGATTTTGTCAGAGATAAAGACGCAATCCAGACTTCCCTCTGCATTGCTGAAATGGCTCTTTATCATAAAATAAATGGAAGCAGTCTCTACCAGCGCCTGCAGGATCTGTTCGAGGAGTTCGGTTATTATCGTGAACACCTTTTGAATACTTACTTTGCCGGTCCACTAGGGCCTCACAAGATCGAAGAAATAATAGGCAGCTTTCGGAAGAACCCGCCACCGGCCATACAGAAACACGGCATCGTCACCATAAGGGATTACTTAACCGGCATTGCCACCGACTTTCAGTCAGGAACGCAAACAAGACTCAGCTTCCTACCGTCAAATACAATTTACTATAACCTAAAAGACGGAGCCTGGTGCTGCATCAGACCCTCCGGCACCGAACCAAAGCTTAAAATATATCTGGGCGTCAGAGGGAAAACCGCCTCGAACGCCCAGCGCCAATTGGAAGAATTAAAAACATCACTGTTATCAATCATCAAGCCTTACCAGGAGTAACCGGAATCAAAATAATCCGTTCCATATACCTTTTTAATGCCACGATTCCCATCGGCACATAGATATTCCAACACCTTAAACATAGTTTCGTGTTCACCGGGGTATCCACAGGCGCCGATTATCTCCTCAACTGTCACAATTTCACCCTTTTTATCACGAATATACTCCTGTGCCTCGGCCAACATGTCAATAACCATGTTGGCTCCTTTTTTCCCCAGCTCAACCCCCGGCTGGTCATAGGCATTAATATTGACAAGACTTGCATAGAGGCCAACCGCCCGCTCAAAGAGCGCAATTATTGCTCCGAGGGAACGGGCATCAACCTTTTTCAATGTAATGGTGATTGATTCCCGGCCTTTTAGTGTTAACGCCCGCCGTGTTCCGAGCAGAAAGGCTCTTAGATAATCCCCGCTGGTTATATCATCCCTTACATATAGAAGCTCTTCACGCTCGTCAGCCAGCACTTCGACAAACGTCACAAAAAAGTTATTTACCCCGTCGAGAAGCTGTTGGACATAGGCATGCTGATCAGTCGAGCCTTTATTCCCATAAACGGTAAGCCCCTGGTGGACGGTGTTGTCGTCGCGGTCCAGCTCCTTGCCTATTGATTCCATAATGAGCTGCTGGAGATATCTCGCCAGATACTGCAGACTGTCCTTATATGGAAGTATCACCATGTCCCGCTTGCCATGCCCGCCTGCAGCATAATACCACATTAACGCTAACAACGCTGCCGGATTGGCGAGGGTATCACGTGTTCTCGTCAGCTCGTCACATAATCTCGCCCCGGTCAAAAACGCATCAATATCTATGCCCAGCAGGGCTGCAGGCAATAAACCCACTGCGGAGGTTATCGAGGTTCGTCCGCCAACCCACTCCCAAATCGGCAAAATAGCTAGCCAGTTCTCCTCTCGGGCTCTTAAGGCAAGCTTGCTGCCGGAGCAGGTTACAGCCAGAGCATGTCGTGCAAATTCCAGGCCCTGTAAGCGGTAAGCGTGCTGCAATTCGACTAGTCCGTTATATGTTTCGACTGTCCCCCCGCTTTTCGAGACCACGAGGACCAGCGTCTCAGCTAAAACATCCCGCAGTTCGATAAGAATCCGGTCTATGCCATCAGGGTCGGTATTGTCAAGAAAATATGGCTTTAAAAACCCCCTCGTCTTGTCCGCAAGCTTCAGTTTCATAGCATCTGCCAACAACTGCGGCCCAAGCGCCGACCCGCCGATTCCTATTAGGATAAAATATTTGTATTTCTTATCTTGCTCCAGCCGGATAACCCCTTCATGCACGTTTGACACAAACTCTTTAATAGCCTGCAGACTGTTTTCAATTCCACATCTGATACTATTCTGCGGAGCTAACCACGGCGCGCGCAGCCAGTAATGACCTACCATTCTGTCTTCATCCGGATTGGCAATTATACCGTCCTCGAGCCTGTCCATTTCTATATAAGCTTTCTGAATTGCCGGTTCCATGATCTCAAAATAGTTTTCCGGGAAATTCATACGGCTGATATCAATTGCTAGCTCCAGCTCAGCGCTATGACAAAAATAAGTTTTGAATCTTTGCCAATATTCATTTTCGTTTGGGATATTTTTATCCAAAAATGTTCACTCCCCGAAAATCTTGTTAAAGCTGCATATTCAAAGACCAAATACGCTCATCTTGCATAAGCCTCTGTAAGCTCGGCCAGGCGCTGCGCTATCCTCTCTGTTAAACCCGCTTTAGAGTAACGCCACTGCCAGTTGCCATTAACCGTTCCCGGCGTATTCATCCTGGCTCCCCTGCCAAGGCAGAGAATATCCTGCAGCGGGGCAAGGGCCCATTTCGCCCTGCTTTGATACACTATCTCCAGAAAACCATAGCAAATCTCTTCTTTGTCCAAACTATCGTAATCAACGCGCAGCCCGTCAATAACCTTTTCTTTGTACCAACCAAGCAGAGTATCGTTATCATGCGTTCCGGTATAAAAGATAACATTCTCATCCTTAGAGTCCGGAGTCAGGCTTTCCTGCCACGTAAACTGCAGCACCTTCATACCCGGGAAACTGAAGGCCTCCCTCAGCTCCACTACTTCCGGCGTGATAAAACCGAGATCCTCGGCAATAATAGGTAATCTTCCGAGATATTTCTCGATTGTTGCAAAAAATATTTTATCAGGGCCTTTGACCCACTTTCCGTTTACGGCTGTCTCTGCAGCGCCGTTTATCTCCCAGTATGCCTCAAACCCACGGAAATGGTCGATGCGGATTACATCCACCCACTCAAGCAGTTTTTCGAAACGCTGCCGCCACCAAAAAAAATCATCTTTTCCCATGACATTCCATCGGTAATGCGGATTGCCCCAGAGCTGTCCGGTTTCGCTGAAATAATCCGGCGGCACCCCGGCTACCTTGGCCGGATAGCCCTCGGCATCAAGGGTGAATAAATGCGGGTTGACCCACGTATCGCTGCTGTCGTAAGAGACAAAAATAGGCAGATCGCCGATAATTGTAATGCCTTGTTTTTTAGCATATTCCTTGAGCTCTATCCATTGGCAGTGGAACTTGTATTGCAGAAAATAGTGGTATTTTATATCTGTCGCCAGTAATTTCTCATAATATTTGAGAGCCTCCGGATCCCGCAGGGCCACCTCTTTGTCCCATTCGTTCCATGGACGTTCGGAAAAGTATTCCTTGAGCGACATAAACAACGCAAAGTCTGGAAGCCAGTAACGATTCCTTTCAACAAAATCCAGATAGCAATGGCACTTTGGCAAAAACGAAAAGCGATAAAAAGCCTTGCGCAGCAAACTGTTTTTGTAGAGCTTGACAAGCTTAAAATCTACCCTGTCAAGCGGAAATTCGGGAGCCCAGGCTAGCTCATCTTTTGTTAGAAATCCCTCGCTGCCAAGCTTTTCGAGACTGATCAACAGAGTATTGCCTGCAAAAGCAGAGTAGCACTGATACGGTGATTCCCCATACCCCACCGGGTTAAGTGGCAGTATTTGCCATAGTTTTTGCCTGCCGGCGGCTAAAAAATCGATAAACTCAATAGCCTCGCGCCCCAACTCGCCTATGCCATAATCAGACGGTAACGAGGTAGGATGCAGGATTATCCCGGCCGCTCTCTCAAACTCCAATAACACAACCCCCTGACCTTCTACTGCTTAGTAAATAGCACCTTCCCTGCAAGCGGCGGGAGATTAAGCTGTATGACTCCTTTATCTGCCTGTATCTTCGTGTTATCAAATTCATCAAGCCATTCCTTTGCCGACCATTTGCCCAGATCGACAGCAACCCTGGCCTCATTTGTCTTGCTCCGGTTAACGAATACCGCCGCCAGTTCCGTTTGATATTTCCGCAAAAATCCGTAGATGTCGCCGTCCGCATAAAGGCCATGCCATTCTCCTTTTCTCAAGCCCTTATGCTTATTCCTCAAGGAAATAAGCTCCCGGTACCACTCCTGCAGCTCTTTATCCTCACGCCCCCATGGATAAGGTCCGCGGTTGAACGGATCATTATAGCCTTCCATGCCTGCTTCATCACCGTAATAGATACACGGAACCCCTGGAAAAGTCATTTGCAGGAGCGCCGTCAGCCTTAAGCGCCTGACCGCCAATTCTCTTTGTGCAGGCGTAAGCACAGTTATTTCCCTTGCTGCTTCACTGAGCTCCTCTTCAGGCTTGCCTTCGCCTAGCAGCGTGAGAATCCGCGGGACGTCATGGCTCCCAATGAGATTCATGCAGTTGTAAAAGCTCGGCGCCGGATAGTTTTCATACAGGCTCATAAACTGCTGATGCGTAAATCTTGCGTCCGTCTTACCGAGAATAAAGTCAAGCAAAATGCTGCGGAAAGGGTAATTCATAACCGTATCGAGCTCATCACCCCATAAGAAAGACCGCTTTTGGCCATAGCTGATCTTGTTGGAGGCATCCTCCCAGA
>DIVP01000087.1 GCA_002422465.1 Peptococcaceae bacterium UBA6129
CATCGTAGGAGGCATTCCTCGTAATTGTTGAAAATAAAAAGGCATTAGAAAAGTAATTGAAAATCCGGCTATAAAGGAAATTAATAGTGAAACATTACTCATTGTAAACAGCCTGTTCTTAAACAAGGTCAAATCCATCATTGGAGACTCTGCCCGAATTTCAGTATAAACGAACGCTGAGAACAAAAGAACAGAACTAATAAAAGAGACAATAATTATTGGGCTGCCCCAGCCCAGCTTTTCGGCATAACTTAACGGAAAAAGCAACGCAATCAGCGCAAAGAAAATCAACGCCGCTCCTTGTATATCAAATTTTTGTGCAATACTATTCTCTTTGTTTGGAAGAAATCTCATTCCCATTAGATATCCAATAATGCCCACAGGGATGTTTACATAAAAGATACTTTGCCAACCTAATTGAGTCGTAAGTATCCCGCCAAGTATGGGCCCTGATGTAAGTGCAATATATACAGCGACACCGTTCATGCCAAGGGCCTTCCCTCTGTCTTTTGCAGGAGTGACCTCCGTAATTATTGCTGGTCCCATGGCCATAAGCATACCTGCCCCAATTGCCTGAAATATCCTTGCCAGGATAAGTATTTCTATAGTTGGTGATAAACCGCACAAAACAGAACCGATTGTAAAGATAAGAAAACCATTTAAATATATCTTTTTATGACCGTACATGTCCCCCAGTTTTCCATAGGTAAGCAGCAGACTGCTGATAACAAGCAAGTAAGCCATTACCACCCACTCTATCGTTGATATGGAAGCATTAAAATAAATACTGATCTGTGGAAGTGCAATATTCACAACACTTGAATCCAAAGTCGACATAAATGAGCCTATCCCAACTGTTACAATAATACTTGTCCATTTAGATTTCGAGAATTCCATAATCAATTGCCTCTCTTCTATAAACAACTGTTTCTTTGTATTAATCTTTTTTAGTTCTTACATTTTAATTGTATACTATTAATCTTTATTCGTGAAATCCACATAACAAAACCCCGCGATGACCGCATATATTCATGCACAGTGCACCACAGGGCCGTAAGCATACTTTATTATGATCGGACAGCAATGATCATAAACGATAATTCTTTCTACTCTACGGTAACGCTCTTCGCCAGGTTTCTGGGCTGATCAACGTTGCAGCCTCTCACTATAGCGGCATAATAGGCCAACAACTGCAGTGGTATGATTGCGAGAACAGGACTGACAATATTTTCGATTTTCGGAATATAGATTGCCTTGTTTACCGTTTTTAGTATTTCCGTATCTCCTTCGGTAACTACCCCAATCACAAAAGCATCACGTGCAATAACTTCCTTGATGTTGCTGAGTGTTTTCTCATATGTTTTTTCCTGGAGAACGATCGCTATAACCGGGGTCTCCGTTGTTACCAGAGCAAGGGTACCGTGTTTGAGTTCCCCGGCGGCATAGGCCTCCGCATGAATATAAGAGATCTCTTTTAGTTTCAGGGCACCTTCCTGCGCAATATTATAGTCATAACCGCGACCGATGAAAAAGAGGCTTGACGTATCCTTAATGCTTTCAGCTACCTTCAGGTATTCTTCCTTCTTGTCGAGTATATCCTGGGTCTTCTTAGGCAGTTCCTGCAACGCAGCGAGAATTTTCTCAGCCTTATCATCCGCGATAGTGCCTTTCACCTGAGCGAGGTAAACGCTTAAAAGGTACTGCGCAATGAGCATCGTCGTATAAGCCTTTGTAGAGGCCACCGCTATCTCCGGTCCAGCCCATAAATACAGAGTATATTGAGCTTCGCGGGAGATAGTGCTTCCGACTACATTTGTTATCGCTATAGTAGTAGCCCCTTTGTTCTTTGCCTCCCTGAGCGCCGCGAGGGTATCGGCAGTTTCACCGGACTGGCTGATGAAAACTGCGAGAGAGTATTCGTCAATAAGTGGTTCACGATAGCGAAATTCTGAAGCTATATCAACTTCCACGGGGACACGCAAGAATTCCTCGAGCAGCGGTTTGCCGATTAAGCCGGAGTGATAGGCCGTACCACAGGCTACAATAAATACTTTTTCCCATTTATCAACCTGCTCTTTGCCTAACTGCAGCTCATCAAACTTAACCTTGCCGTTTTGAATCCGGCCGCTCAATGTCTTTCTAAAGGCCTCGGGCTGCTCACAAATCTCTTTGAGCATAAAATGCTCAAAACCGCCTTTTTCAGCTGCCTCAGCATCCCAGTCCACGTGGAAAACCGAATGTTCTACCTGAATCTTATCCGCATTATAAATAGTGGCTTTATCCTCTGTCAGTACGACTACTTCCCCATCCTCAATAAGTATTACATCCCTAGTATGATGAAGAATAGCCGGTATATCGGAAGCAATAAAATTCTCGCCTTGTCCCAAGCCAATGATAAGCGGGCTATCTTTCCGGGCCGCTATCAATTTTTCCGGCTCGCGTGTTGAGATAACACCGATAGCATACGAGCCATTAACTTTGTCTAATGTCTTTCGGACTGCTTCAACGAGATCCCCCTGATAATACTCCTCTACTAAATGGGCAATTACCTCTGTGTCTGTTTCCGACGCAAAAACATGCCCTCTTTCGTAGATTAACCATTCTTTTAGTTCCAGATAATTTTCAATGATACCATTATGAACGACAGCAAAATCATCCGAACACCCTTTGTGCGGATGGGAGTTCACATCACTTGGCCTGCCATGGGTGGCCCATCTGGTATGGCCTATCCCGACCTGTCCTTGCGGGCTGTATTGTTTTAACTTTTTTTCCAGATTTTTTAATTTTCCGACAGTCTTAACTACACTGATAGTATTTTTTTCAACTACCGCCACCCCTGCAGAATCATAGCCTCTATATTCCAGCTTTTTTAAGCCGTACATTAATATAGGTGTCGCGTTTTTGGGCCCGACGTAACCGACAATACCACACATACGTGAACTTCCCCCTCCATGACTTAGAACATTATTATAATCTTTAAAAGCCAACTCTAATACATAATTATATAATAAAAAGTTGCCTTTCAGATTATTATTTTGGCAACTTAACGTAATTATTTTATAACACATCATGACTACCAGCAAGAACTATGGAGAGGTATTTTTTGTCAAGTTCGTATTCAATCGTAAACAACTACCTTGTTTCTGCCCTCTTGCTTGGCGCTATACATAGCTGTATCAGCCTTTTTAATCAAATCTTCAAGTACATCAATCATATTGATCTTGATTCCAGTCCCCTGATATACGGCAATACCAATACTTACCGTGATATTCAAAGTCGTCTCTCCTATCAAGAGCAGTGTATCTTCGACACGGTTTCTCAACCGTTCGGCCAGCAATTGTGCCCCGTCAATATCTGTATCAGGCAGGATGATGCTGAACTCCTCTCCTCCGAGCCGGCCGGCAACATCACTTATACGGATATTTCTTTCGAGAAGCTTGCCAAGCTGGACAAGAACCTCATCGCCAACACTGTGTCCATAAGTGTCATTAACCTTTTTAAATTTATCGATATCCAGGAATATCAAAGAACATGACCTTTTGTTTCTTTGAATAAGCTCAAGTATTTGCTGGCTGCGTTTAAAATAATAATGCCGATTAGCCAATCCTGTCAGGTTATCATACTGGGCTTGGGATTCCAATATCTCCATTAGCTGACTGATTTTTTCTCCCATCCGGTAAAATGATTGGCTCAAAACATCAATTTCCTCATAGACAGTGGTATCAAGAATAGACCAGGATAAGGTGTCTGATTTATAATTCTCAGCAAAGACACTGACTTTTCGGGCAATTTTGGTCAAAGGCATGACGATTATTCCGGCAAAGCGACGTGCCAACGGATAAAATACCAGGACAATGATACACAAAAAGCCCAGGATAATGCTTGTGACCTTGCCATACCAATTCCCGAGGATCTCCCCTTTTTCTATTTCGGCTACAAGCCCCCAATTGCGTTCCGGTACCCAGGCATATGCAGACATAACCTTGATTCCTTGAAGGTTCGGATACTCAATAAAACCATCGCGATTTTTACTTATACTGTCGGTAATACCCGTATTTACGCTGATACGGGCTATGCTTCTGTTCGTATCAATCCGGCCAACATTGGGTGTCAGAACAGCCCGTGATTGCGTGAGTACGTTGCCTTTGGCATCAAACATATAGATTTCTCCGGTATTTTCGAACCTAAATGAGGCTGTGATATTTTCTATACCTTTTATGCTCAGTTTTCCAAAAACCACGCCTGCTATTTGCCCATCTTCCCGATAAACCGGATTTGATACATACATTTCCGCACTCTTAGCCTCAATGCCGGTCGTTATCCCGCTGGTAAAGGCTTCCCCGTGCATGCCGGTCTGAAAGTAATCGCAATCTTTTATATTGATTGCGCTGCCATCCCGGGGTATTTCCAGTAATACCTGACCGTCAACAGCAGCTAAGGCAATTTTCTCAAAGGCGCTGTCCGGTTGTTTAAGATAATTTTCAAACAAAACCCGCATATTACTTATTTCGCCATGCTGCACAGCAGGCATACCGGATAAATACCTAATATCGTCTGCCCGCTCATTGAGCCAGTGTTCAATTAGAACATTCTGCTGATTGCGAATATTAGTTAGATTTAAGATTGCAAGCCTTTTATCTGCCTGATAAGAAACTGTCATGTATACTCCAAAGCTTAAGGCTGAACTGACAATACCGACAATAATAAACCATCTTATCAGTACCTGATACAGTTTTGGTTTGTTGGAGTATCCCACAGTACTACATCTCCTTTTCAAGCAAGTGCAAAGGCATATAAGCGACATCTAATTACAATATTCTACAATTATTCGACAATTCCTGCATAGTATTACGCTCCCTGTAAAAAGGTCCGGACAACGACCACAACATCAAATCCTCGTTCGCATCGCCCTGTGCGCAATATCTTTACGATACTGACAACCTTGAAAACGAACTGTTTCAAGAGCGTGGTATGCTTTTTCGCGAGCCTCGGCGATATCTTTTCCTAAAGCTGTTATTGACAGCACCCTGCCTCCGGCTGTGACATATTTCTCATTCTGTTGTCCTGTCCCGCTGTGAAAAACTAAAACATCTTCGCGTGCGGCAGACTCGAGTCCTTCGATCGGGTACCCCGTTTCATATGTACCGGGATAACCTCCGGAAGCCATGACCACGGTAATGCAGGTTTGTGGTTTCCATTCTATTTTTGTTTTATGTAATTTCCCGTCAACAGCCGCAAGAAGGATTTCACCTAAGTCTGATTCAAGTCTTGGCAGAATCACCTGTGTCTCCGGGTCCCCGAACCTGGCATTGAATTCTAAAACCTTAGGACCTTCCTTTGTAAGCATAAGTCCCGGATAGAGCACACCGCTGTATGGTCTGCCTTCCTTTTCCATTGCCACGATAACCGGGTTTAAGATCTGCTCTGTAATCAGCTTCATAAGCTCCGGTGTAGCCGCCGGAACTGGGGAATATGCGCCCATGCCGCCGGTATTGGGGCCTTTATCATCGTCGAAAATACGTTTATGGTCCTGCGCCGGCACCATCGGGATGATGGTTTTGCCATCACAAAACGCGAGAATACTAAGTTCCTCACCTTCAAGGAATTCTTCAATCACTATCTTTTCACCGGCTTTTCCGAGGGTATCACCTAGCATGACTTCGTCAATCGCGGCATCCGTTTCCTCGATGGTAGTA
>DIVP01000024.1 GCA_002422465.1 Peptococcaceae bacterium UBA6129
AAGAATAATCGCGTGGTTTAGGTCCAAAAACCGTACCCCCCTTACGCCAAAGCGGCGAGCGGGTCGTACCTGCACGAGCGCGACCGGAGCCTTTTTGCTTGAAGGGCTTCCTGCCCCCTCCGCGAATTTCTCCCCTGGTTTTCGTAGAATGCGTTCCCTGGCGCTGACCTGCCAACTGCATAACTACGGCTTCATGTACGACAGCTTCGTTTGGCTCAATACCAAATACCTGCTCGTTAAGCTCTATTTCCCCAATCTCTTTGCCTTCCATGTTATATAAAGCTACTTTAGGCATCCAATAATCCTCCTTTCCCATCAAGTACTAGGCCTTAACTGAACTCTTGATGGTTACCAGACTTTTCTTTGCTCCTGGGACAGCCCCTCTGATTAAAATCAGATTGCGTTCCAGATCAACCTTAACCACCAGTAGTTTTTGTACTGTTGTCGTTTCCCCACCCAGTCTTCCGGGCAATTTGCGTCCTTTAAAGACACGGGCCGGACCTTTGGATCCGAGCGTACCGGGACGGCGGTGGTATTTGGAACCGTGGGCCATCGGACCGCGGTGGAAACCCCAACGTTTAATCCCGCCGGCAAAACCTTTGCCTTTGGAGTTACCTATTACATCCACCCACTCGCCGGATGAAAAAACATCAGCTTTAATTTCCTGTCCGAGGTCATACTGACCGGAATCTTCGACCCTGAATTCTCGCAAATAGCGCAGGGGCTTGACCTGGCCTTTCTCAAAGTGCCCTTTTTCCGGTTTGTTCGTATCCTGTTCCTTTATTTCACCAAAACCAACCTGTATAGCACTGTAGCCATCGTTTTCAAGCGTTTTTTTCTGCACGACTATGCAAGGTCCGGCTTTTATAACTGTTACGGGAACTGCTTTCCCAACTTCATCAAAAATTTGAGTCATGCCGATTTTTGTTCCCAATACGGCTTTTATCATTCATGCCACCTCCTATTAAAACACTTGCGGGTGTTTCCCTAAAGTGAAAATATTACAGCTTAATCTCAATATCAACCCCGGCGGGCAGATCCAGCCCCATGAGCGAATCAACCGTCTTGGGTGTAGGGTCAATTATATCTATGAGACGTTTATGCGTCCTCATCTCAAACTGCTCACGCGAATCTTTGTTAACGTGAGGAGACCTTAAGATAGTATAGACATTCCGTTCTGTCGGCAGAGGTATAGGTCCTGCAACCGAAGCCCCTGTACGCTTGGCCGTATCAACAATCTTTTCGGCAGACTGATCAAGTATTTTGTGATCAAAAGCCTTTAGCCTAATCCTGATTTTTTGTTGTTTTGCCATAAAAAATCCCTCCTTTTCGCCCGATTATAATATTCCGGACATTCTCAGCGAAAATTCCCTGCTGCGGTATGACCTCTGGAGAACAACGCTCTCGGGCGTGTCATTTCCGCATCAGCAACCTCCCGCCTCATCGCATGTCAACCATACTAAATGATTATATAAAATATTACAGAAAACCTCAAGTTTTTTTTCCGAGCAATTCCCGGTCAGGAATTCCCGGTTGACTTGACCGTTTTCTCTTAACCCGGATAAACCGGGGACCCCGTCTGGGATGCCCCGGCAAAACCAGTATAGTAATCCTTATGCAGTAATGCTTGCAACGACCCCGGCTCCGACAGTGCGACCGCCTTCACGAATAGCAAAGCGTACGCCTTCCTCCATAGCAATAGGGGTGATGAGCTCGATAAACATTTTGATGTTGTCTCCGGGCATACACATTTCTACTCCCTCAGGTAATGTTGCTACCCCGGTTACGTCGGTTGTCCGGAAATAAAACTGCGGTCTGTAACCATTGAAGAACGGGGTGTGACGTCCGCCCTCTTCTTTTGTCAGCACGTATACTTCAGCTTCGAATTTCGTATGCGGCTTGATGGAACCCGGCTTCGCCAGCACCATGCCGCGCTCGATTTCTTTCTTGTCTACGCCTCTTAGCAATGTCCCGATATTATCACCGGCCTGCGCCTGGTCTAACAGCTTCCGGAACATTTCTACGCCGGTTACAACTGCTTTCCTCGACGCATCTTTCAAGCCAACTATCTCTATCTCTTCGCCTACTTTGACGGTTCCGCGCTCAACACGACCAGTTGCCACTGTACCGCGCCCTGTAATCGAGAAGACGTCCTCGACCGGCATCAGAAACGGCTTGTCAATAGCGCGCACCGGTGTCGGAATGTAGTCGTCTACGGCTTTCATGAGGTTCATGATTCCGTCCGCCCACGGACCATCCGGATCTTCCAGGGCTTTCAATGCGGATATGCGAACGATCGGAATGTCGTCACCGGGAAACTCGTACTGGTTTAGGAGATCTCTCACTTCCATTTCGACCAGTTCAAGAAGTTCTTCGTCATCTACTGCGTCAACCTTGTTCAAAGCCACTACTATATAGGGAACTCCGACCTGGCGCGCCAACAGGATATGCTCACGAGTCTGCGGCATTGGTCCGTCGGTAGCTGCCACGACCAGGATGGCTCCGTCCATCTGGGCTGCTCCTGTAATCATGTTCTTTACATAGTCGGCGTGTCCGGGGCAGTCAACGTGCGCATAGTGCCTTTTTTCCGTTTCGTACTCTACGTGGGCTGTGGATATCGTGATACCACGTGCTTTTTCTTCCGGCGCCTTGTCGATTTGGTCAAAGGCTACCTGTTTTGATAATCCCTTTTTAGCTAATACATAGGTGATTGCTGCTGTCAAAGTGGTTTTACCATGGTCGATGTGACCGATTGTCCCAACATTGACATGGGGTTTTGTTCTTTCGTATTTTGCCTTAGCCATTGATTTTCTTCCTCCTTTTTACGTGTCCGCTTAATATTTATTTTTAATCTTACACACAATAGTTACTGAACTTATCTGCCCAAGCGTTTGGCGATAATCTCAGTCGTTATATGTTTAGGTGCGGCTTCATAATGTGAGAACTGCATAACATAAGTACCACGGCCTTGAGTTTTCGAGCGCAAATCTGTTGCATAGCCAAACATTTCAGCGAGTGGCACGATGCTCCTGATGATCTGCATTCCGGAGCGGCTCTCGAGCGCTTCAATCCGTCCGCGGCGCGAGTTAATGTCGCCGATGACGTCACCCATGTATTCATCGGGTACGTTAACCTCAACCTTCATAACAGGCTCTAAGAGTACTGGGTTAGCTTTTGCCGCAGCCTCTTTAAAGGCCATCGAACCGGCAATCTTAAAGGCCATTTCCGAAGAATCCACCTCATGGAACGAGCCGTCATAAAGCGTAACGCGTACATCCAGGATCGGATAGCCGGCCAGCGTTCCGCTCAGCATGGCCTCCCTAACGCCATTATCGATTGGGGTAATGTATTCTTTAGGAATAACTCCGCCGACAATTTTGTTAACAAACTCATAACCTGTTCCAGGCGTAAGCGGTTCAATTTCTATCCAGCAGTGGCCATACTGACCGCGGCCTCCGCTTTGACGCACAAATTTACCTTCTGCCTTAACTTTTGAAGTTATAGTTTCCTTATAAGCTACCTGTGGTCTGCCCACATTGGCGTCAACTTTAAATTCGCGCAAAAGCCGATCGACAATTATCTCGAGGTGCAGTTCGCCCATACCGGAAATTATCGTCTGCCCCGTTTCCGGGTTGGTATGCATACGGAATGTGGGATCTTCCTCGCCGAGACGCGCAAGAGCAACACCCATCTTATCCTGGTCAGCCTTGGTTTTTGGTTCGATGGCTACATCGATAACCGGCTCAGGGAACTGCATTGATTCAAGAATGACCTGGTTATTCTCTTCACAGAGGGTATCCCCGGTAGTGGTGTCCTTCAAACCGACTGCAGCAACAATGTCCCCGGCATAGACCTCGCTCACCTCTTCACGGTGATTGGCATGCATCTGCAAAAGACGGCCAATCCGCTCCTTTTTATCCTTTGTGGAATTATAGATATATGAGCCGGATTTTAAAACTCCTGAATAAACCCGGAAAAATGCGAGCTTGCCGACATAAGGATCGGCCATAATTTTGAAGGCCAGAGCAGAAAAAGGTTCTTCATCAGAGGCGTGTCTTTCTTCATCAAGGCCGGTTTCCGGATGCACTCCTTTGATAGAGGGCACATCTGTAGGCGCCGGCAAGTAGTTTACTACTGCATCGAGTAACATTTGAACTCCCTTGTTTTTAAAGGAAGACCCACAGATGACCGGAATAAACTTGACGTTGATTGTTGCCGCACGAATCGCTGTGTTTAATTCTTCTTCGGTAATCTCCTGACCCTCGAGGTATTTCATCATGAGCGGTTCATCATTTTCACTGGCTGCCTCGACGAGCTTCTCACGATACTGCGCAACAATCTCCGACATATCCTGGGGTATATCTTTTTCCTCGCTTTTTGTCCCAAGATCATCGAGGAAATAGTAAGCTTTCATTTTCACGAGGTCGATGATTCCACGGAATTCATCTTCGGATCCTATTGGCAGCTGAATCGGTACAGGGTTCGCACCGAGACGTTCCCTGATCATACTTACCCCTCTGTCAAAATCCGCCCCGATTCTGTCCATTTTATTAATGTACGCAAGACGTGGAACGCCATATTTATCGGCCTGCCTCCAAACCGTTTCAGATTGGGGTTCAACGCCCCCCACCGAACAGAAGACTGCAACAGCCCCATCCAAGACCCGTAATGAGCGCTCCACCTCAACTGTAAAGTCAACGTGTCCTGGCGTGTCGATGATATTAATACGATGTTCCTTCCAATGGCAGGTTGTAGCAGCAGAGGTAATGGTAATGCCTCTTTCTTGCTCCTGAATCATCCAGTCCATTGTAGCCGCGCCATCATGGACCTCACCAATTTTGTGTACCCTGCCGGTATAAAACAGAATTCTTTCCGTAGTTGTTGTCTTCCCGGCGTCTATATGAGCCATAATACCAATATTTCTTGTTTTGTTTAATGGAAACTCCCTGGCCATGAGTTTAAGCCCCCTTTCTAAGACCGCGTTGGCCGAATGCATGCCGTAACACCGCTTTTATAGTATTATTACAGCATGCAGTATATAGGGTGCATCTATTGAGTTTGGTAGAAGCATCCTACCAGCGGTAATGAGCAAAGGCTTTGTTGGCTTCCGCCATCTTGTGGGTATCTTCCCTTTTTTTCACAGAGCCGCCTGCATTATTGGCAGCATCAAGAATTTCCCCAGCCAGTTTGGTTTCTATGGTCTTTTCGCCGCGCTTACGCGCATAACTGACGAGCCATCTGATCCCAAGGGCTTCACGCCTGTCTGCGCGAACTTCTACCGGGACCTGATAGTTAGCTCCACCGACACGACGTGCTTTTACTTCGAGTACCGGCATAACATTCTTCATGGCCTGTTCAAGAACCTCTAAACCGTTTTTACCTGTTTTATCCTCAATAATTGTTAAAGCACCATATAAACCGTGCTCTGCTACGCCTCTTTTACCTTCATACATAACCTTGTTAATAAATTTTGTAACCAATCTGGATTTATAAATTGGATCTGGCAGTACTTCCCTTTTGGGTACGGACCCTTTTCTCGGCATATCTTCCCCCCCTTTTGCTTCTGTAATCCAAAGGTTTGCCAAGTGCAAAAAGCGCACTTAAGTAGAGTCTGTTAAATCATCCTGTTATTAGCAGGGCTATTTCTTCGCGGTGCCGGCCTTAGGACGCTTGGCCCCGTATTTGGAACGACTCTGATTCCTTTTTTGAACACCTGCCGTATCGAGTGCACCCCTGACAATATGATATCTTACGCCCGGCAGGTCCTTAACCCTTCCGCCGCGCACTAAAACAACGGAGTGCTCCTGCAGGTTATGACCGATTCCCGGTATATAAGAGGTAACCTCGATACCATTAGTTAACCGCACCCTGGCCACTTTTCTAAGGGCAGAGTTTGGTTTTTTCGGTGTCGTAGTAAACACTCTCGTACAAACTCCACGTTTTTGTGGACATTCCCTTAATGCCGCAGCAGTGGATTTTTTTGGGGCCACGTGTCTACCTTGTTTTACCAATTGATTGATAGTTGGCATGTAACACACCTCCTTCCAAGCTGTCCTTATCTTTGGGTTAATCCTGTTGTTTCAAGATGGCACTAACAGCGGAACCAACCTGGATTCCGCTGGCCTTGCCTAATTCGGCCATGGACTCAACTTCGACAACAGGAATCCCCTGAATCTGGCATAATTCCAAGATGGGACGTAAGATTTTTTCTTCGGCGTCTTTGGCTATATATACCTTTTGGGCTAACCCTTTTTCAACTTTTTTCAGGGTTTGCTTGTAACCCACGGCCTTGTTCTTAGCCTCTGTAAGGCTGAGCATACAGCCAAACCTCCTTTGAAACTAACGCGCACTGAATAATATTATCACTGGGTTTTTACACTGTCAAGATAATTCGCCCGAGCGGTTCAATTCAGGTCGCCGGTTTTTCCTCTTCGGTAATATGCTTGAGTTTGATGTTAGTATACCTCGACATACCTGTCCCGGCCGGAATGAGCTTGCCTATGATGACGTTTTCTTTCAGTCCGAGGAGCGGATCGGTTTTGCCTTTTATGGCTGCTTCGGTTAACACCCTCGTCGTTTCCTGGAAAGAAGCCGCCGACAGGAAGGAATCCGTTGCGAGCGAGGCTTTCGTAATCCCGAGCAACACCGGTTTGGCTGTGGCCGGTTCTCCGCCGCTCGCAAAGATCTTGGCATTCTCTTCTTCAAATTCGAAGATATCGATGAGCCCGCCAGGCAGGAGTTCCGTATCGCCAGGCGCCTCAACCTTGACCTTTCTCAGCATCTGTCTGATCATAACCTCGATATGTTTGTCATTGATATCTACCCCCTGGAGACGGTAAACACGCTGAACTTCCCGGAGCAGGTAGTCCTGTACCCCTCTGATGCCACGAATCTTGAGAAGGTCATGCGGATTAATTGAGCCCTCGGTCAGTTCCTCGCCGGCCTCAACCGGCTGCCCCTCTTTGACCCTGACACGGGAGCCATAAGGTATTTGATAGATATATTTTTCATCGCCGCTGTGCATAATTTCAACCTCTTTGCGGCCTCTGACATCCAGTATATGCGCTTCGCCGTCCATTTCCGCAATAATTGCCTGGCCTCTGGGTTTTCTGGCCTCAAACAATTCTTCGACACGAGGCAAACCCTGCGTAATGTCATCTCCGGCGACGCCTCCGGTATGGAAGGTTCTCATCGTCAACTGCGTACCAGGTTCGCCAATCGATTGCGCGGCAATGATTCCAACGGCCTCGCCGATCTCAACCATCCTGCCGGTGGCCATATTCCGGCCATAACACTTGCGGCATACGCCATAGCGGCTTTTGCAGCTCAGGACGGAGCGGATGGCAACCTCGCCGATGCCGGCACTGATGATCGCTTCTCCCTCTTTGTCGCTTATTTTATGACCGGCAGCTACGATGATATCACCTGTTTGCGGATTGACTATGTCATCCATCGCAAAACGGCCAATGATTCTTTCATATAAAGGCTCGATTACTTCCGTACCGTCTTTGACCTCATCAACGGTAATACCTGTGGTCGTGCCGCAGTCATCCTCCCTGACGATTACATCCTGGGCCACATCAACGAGACGTCTCGTCAGATAACCGGAATCGGCTGTTCTTAACGCCGTATCAGCCAAACCTTTGCGGGCTCCGTGTGTGGAAATAAAGTATTCCAGGACAGCCAGCCCTTCACGGAAATTGGATTTTATCGGCAATTCTATCGTCCGGCCTGACGGGTCGGCCATCAAACCACGCATACCTGCGAGCTGACGAATCTGCTGGATATTGCCGCGGGCGCCGGAGTTGGCCATCATATAAACCGGGTTAAAGCGGTCAAGTGTCTCAAGCAGCGCTTTTGTAACATCCTCAGTTGTCTTATTCCAGACCCCGATAATCAGCTGATAACGCTCCTCACCCGTAATCAGACCACGCCGGAATTGGGTTTCGATTTTTTCCACCTGTTTGTCGGCCTCATCGAGAAGCTCCTTTTTTTCATCCGGTACAACAATATCCGTAACGCCGATAGTAATGCCGGCACGCGTGGAAAACGTAAATCCTAGTTTTTTTATACCGTCAAGCATAGTTGCCGTAGCTGAATTACCAAGGACACTAAAGCACTTTGATACTATTTGCCCCATCTGTTTTTTGCCGACTACTTCGTTATAGTAACCTATTTCGGGCGGAATAACCTGATTAAAGATCAACCTGCCAATTGTTGTCCTGAGAATCTGGCCGTCCTTTCTAACCTTTACAGGCGTATGGAGAGTGTATACTCCTACCTCATAGGCGTATATGGCCTCTTCAGTATTGCAAAAAACCGGGATATTTTCAGGATTAGTCGGCCTCTCCATAGTCAGGTAATAGGAGCCAAGCACCATATCCTGCGTGGGTGTGACAACCGGCCGCCCATCCTTCGGATTCAGAATGTTATGTGACGAAAGCATCAACAGTCTGGCTTCAACCTGGGCTTCTGCGGACAGAGGTACGTGAACAGCCATCTGGTCTCCGTCAAAGTCAGCGTTATAAGCCGTACAGACAAGTGGGTGAATTTGCAGCGCGCGGCCTTCCACAAGGACAGGTTCAAAGGCCTGTATCCCAAGGCGGTGAAGTGTCGGCGCCCTGTTCAAAAGAACCGGATGATCCTTGATAACCTCCTCAAGAACATCCCATACCTCGTTGCGAACCCTCTCCACCATCCGTTTTGCGCTTTTGATGTTATGTGCAAAGTTATCATTAACCAGTTTCTTCATGACAAACGGTTTAAATAACTCCAAAGCCATTTCTCTGGGCAGTCCGCACTGGTGCAGCTGCAGGTCCGGACCTACGACGATAACTGAACGGCCCGAATAATCGACACGTTTACCCAAGAGGTTCTGTCTGAACCGCCCCTGTTTACCTTTTAGCATATCGCTCAAGGATTTGAGCGGTCTGTTCCCCGGTCCGGTGACCGGCCGCCCGCGGCGTCCGTTGTCAATCAGAGCATCAACTGCTTCCTGAAGCATCCTTTTTTCGTTGCGGACAATAATATCCGGGGCCCCCAAATCGAGCAGTCTCTTTAAACGGTTATTCCGGTTGATAACCCTGCGGTATAAATCATTTAAATCAGACGTAGCAAAACGTCCACCGTCTAACTGCACCATCGGGCGCAGTTCCGGCGGAATTACCGGGATAACATCAAGAATCATCCACTCCGGGCGGTTCCCGGAATTCTTGAAGGCTTCGACAACCTCAAGCCTCCTGATGGCTCTGACCTTGCGCTGTCCGGTGGCTTCTCTCAGCTCAACCCTGAGTTCGGCCGAGATCTCGTCAAGGTCCATCTCATCGAGCAGTACCTTGATTGCCTCAGCGCCCATGCCGGCCTGAAATCTGTTGCCGTATTTATCTTTATATTCCCGGTATTCCATTTCTGTGAGCAACTGTTTTTTCATGAGCGGCGTATCACCGGGTTCTGTCACTATGTATGTAACAAAATACAAAACCTTTTCGAGCGAACGCGGAGACACATCCAGAATCAGACCCATCCTGCTCGGTATCCCTTTGAAATACCAGATGTGCGAACAGGGCGCCGCCAGCTCAATATGGCCAAGTCTTTCGCGGCGGACCTTAGATTTAGTAACCTCTACTCCGCAGCGGTCACAGATAATACCTTTATATCTTACGCGCTTATACTTACCGCAGTGACACTCCCAATCCCTCGTCGGGCCAAATATTTTCTCGCAGAATAAACCCTCGCGTTCAGGCTTCAATGTTCGGTAATTTATTGTTTCGGGTTTTTTTACCTCGCCGCTGGACCATGCCCTTATTTGTTCAGGAGAAGCCAAACCTATTCTCATCCTGTCGAAGTTATTAACATCTAACAAGGACCTCTCTCCTTTCCACAACATCAATCTAGTTACACATCAGAATCATCTTCATCATCGAGTTCTTCTTCCTCACTAAACTCTTCAGCTACTGCATCGAACTCTTCCAACCCGTCGGTCAGTTCTTCCTCAACATCATATTCTTCAAGGGCCGGAAGAGCCGGTTTGTCCGGTGTGGGGATGTCCAGACCTAATTCTTTTGCCGTTTCGCTAATATCGTCATCGATTTCACGAATCTCGATTTCTTCATTGTTTTCGGAAAGCACCTTAACATCGAGACACAAGCTCTGCAGTTCTTTGATCAATACCTTGAATGACTCGGGAACCCCCGGTTCCGGCACGTTCTCACCCTTGACAATGGCTTCATACGTTTTGACACGTCCGACAACATCATCTGATTTGACTGTCAGGATTTCCTGCAGAGTATAGGAAGCTCCATAGGCCTCGAGCGCCCAAACCTCCATCTCCCCGAAGCGTTGTCCGCCAAACTGGGCTTTACCGCCGAGGGGCTGCTGCGTAACCAAAGAATATGGTCCTGTGGAACGGGCATGTATCTTATCATCAACTAAATGAGCCAACTTGAGCATATACATATTCCCTACGGTAATCTGGTTGTCAAAGGGGACCCCCGTTCTGCCGTCAAGCAAAACAGTTTTCCCGGTCGCCGGTAATCCTGCCTCCGCCAGCATATCCTTGATATCCTGTTCGTTTGCACCATCAAAAACTGGAGTCGCTACTCTGTATCCCAGAGTTTTGGCTGCCCAGCCCAAATGTGTTTCGAGCACCTGTCCGATATTCATCCGAGACGGTACCCCAAGTGGGTTAAGCACGATCTCGATCGGAGTGCCATCCGGTAAGAACGGCATATCCTCTTCCGGCATAATCCTCGAGATAACCCCTTTATTTCCATGGCGTCCTGCCATTTTGTCACCCTCGGAGATCTTACGTTTCTGTGCAATATAGACACGTACTATCTGGTTTACGCCAGGCGCCAGTTCATCGCCGTTTTCACGCGAGAAAACCTTAACATCCACGATTTTGCCGGCCTCGCCATGCGGAACGCGCAGCGAGGTATCCCGCACCTCCCTGGCTTTCTCCCCAAAAATAGCGCGCAACAAGCGTTCCTCCGCCGTCAGCTCAGTCTCACCCTTAGGAGTAACCTTGCCCACTAAGATATCCGCCGGTCTTACTTCCGCCCCAATCCGGATAATGCCGCGCTCATCAAGGTCTTTTAAAACATCCTCGCCGACATTCGGGATTTCACGCGTGATTTCTTCGGGACCAAGCTTGGTATCCCGGGCGTCACATTCGTATTCCTCGATATGAATAGACGTAAAGTAGTCTTCTTTGACCATCTTTTTGCTGATGAGAATAGCATCTTCGTAGTTATAGCCTTCCCAGGTCAT
>DIVP01000001.1 GCA_002422465.1 Peptococcaceae bacterium UBA6129
CAAGAATAGCAACAGCCCGCCTGGAAGCATTAAACTCAACCGGCAGTGTGACGATCTGGAATAATACTACAGCGGAAAACAGATATATTCCTATTTTTATTAAACCAGTGCCGGGAAGCAACAGCCCTATGAAAAAAAGTGGAAAAGCTAGGGTTGAGCCAAAATTCGCTACAGGTACAAGACTGTGCCTGATATTTAGCGGCCAGTAACCTGCCGCATGCTGAATAGCATGTCCGGTCTCATGTGCGGCTACTCCTAACGAAGCCAGGGATGAACCCTGGTATACTTCCGGTGACAGACGCAGTACCTTTTGTCTCGGGTCATAATGATCACTGAGCTTGCCGCTGATCATTTCTACATTAACATGCTCCAGTCCTTCGGAAACAAGAATTGCCTTAGCTACCTCGGCGCCCGTCATCCTCTTTGCCGAGGCTACTTTTGAAAAACGTTCAAAGGTCGATTTAACCTTTGACTGTGCATAAAGAGCGAGAATAATTCCCGGAATTAACAACAGCATTGTTGAATCGTAAAAAGGAAAATACATCAGTGTAAACCTCCTTGTTGAAAATATTTTATGGCTTCTTCTACCTTTTTTAAATTAACCCTTGTATTGGAGCAGGGTCCCTCCGGGCGTTCATTAATGATGCCTATGACCGGGAGTCCCTCAATATCCTGGATACCACTCGTCAAATCGCGTTCACAGGCGATTGCTACGATTGCCTCCGGCCTTTTGTCTTTGATCACCTTTCGCGCAAACGTCCCGCCGGTTACCACAAGCAATTCAGTCTGATACTCTCCGGCAAGCTTCTGCAAATCGGCAACCGGGCAACGGCCGCAGGCCCGGCAATTGGCAATATCTATCGTTATTTTATGCGGACAAAGTTTCCATTGCAGGCAATGCGGCGCTAAAATCAAGACGCGCTTGATTTGATGACCGTAGACCCTTGTTTTAACGAGTTGATTAGAAACCTGGATAAAAGAGTTTTTGATGCGTTCCTCATCGAGGCCGATCCATTTCCCAACATTCAGCGCGATTGGGAACAGCAGGTTAGTTGCTGTCGACATAATATTTTGTAACGGCCCTATAGTTTTCGTACGCCAAAGACTCCATACTAAGGCAAAAACACCAATTCCCAATAAGATAAGAAAGAATATAGCTGCTGCCGTTATGGCCGTTAAAACAATCTTGTTAACCAAAATACCGCGTCTCGATACAACCCACCAGGCCAGCACAAAAACACAGCCTAGCAGGAGAACGCTGATTGCCATAAGGCCAATAAATATTCTTTTTCTGATATCATTACTGATATTAACTGGCACCGAAGACATACCCCACCTCAAGATGATAGCCATTGACATAGCTGTCGGCCGGCATTATTTTTTTGCCATTTGGTTGAACACAGTTAATTATGATACTGCCCTGTCCTGTTTGTACGACAAAGCCTTGTCCTTTGAGAATTTCAAGCACTGTACCAGGCGCAGTTCTGCCACCTTCCGGGCTATACAGACCAGCTTTAGTGATTTTTAACGGATAGCCCTGATAATACGTGAAAGCACCCGGCCATGGCTGCAGACCTCGTATCTGATTATTGATCTGTTCGGCCGTGTTCCCCCAATGTATCAATTCATGCTCCCGGTTCAATAACGGGGCATAACTGGCAACACGTCTCTCTTGGCTCTCCGGTCGAATCTGCCCCTGCCGCCAAAGCTCAATAGTTTTTTGCAGCAGTTTTGCGCCGGTTTCTGCCAACAAATCATGCAATTCACCTGTAGTCATTTCAGGCAGAATAACAACCCTTTCACGCAACAGCATGTCCCCGGTATCCAGCCCGGAATCCATCAGCATTGTGGTTATGCCGGTTTCTTTTTCCCCATTTAAGATAGCCCAATGTATCGGAGCCGCACCACGGTAAGCAGGCAGCAAAGAAGCATGAACATTGATACAGCCCAGAAGCGGCAATTCCAGTATCCTTTTAGGCAGAATCTGGCCAAAGGCCACTACAACAATGAGATCCGGAGAAATCGTCGTGAGCATCTCAATAAAGCTGTCCTCTTTTATTCTGACCGGTTGATAAACACTTAAACCCAGATTCAGCGCCGCTTCTTTAACCGGAGGGCTGCTAACTTTCTGACCACGGCCCTTAGGCCGGTCCGGTTGCGTAATCACTGCTGCAAGCTCATATCCCGACTGGTGAAGCGCATAAAGCGCTGGTACGGCAAAGTCAGGCGTTCCGAAAAAGGCAATCCGCATTTTATCATGCATTATCATCACCCTAATCCACAGGTCTGATATCTGCAGCCTTATCTATAAAAAGAACGCCGTCCAAATGGTCTATTTCATGCTGCAAAGCTCTGGCCGTAAGCCCTTCGCGGCAATATTCCACCGTTTCCCCGCTCCGGTTAAGTGTTCTTACCCATACTATATTATATCTTGTGACATCACCAATAAGCCCAGGCACACTCAAACATCCTTCTGAATCAGTCTGCGAGCCCTCTCCTTTGATGACTTCCGGGTTTATCAGTTCGAGCAGTTCCTCTTCGGCATCAACAACCGCAACCCGTTTGGAAACACCAATCTGCGGAGCGGCTAGCCCAACCCCGTTGGATGCGTACATAGTATCCCTTAAGTTCTCTATAAGCTTCAAGATGTTTGGTGTAATCTGCACGACGCTTTTTGCTTTTTCACGCAGAACACTATCACCTTTTCTCACAATTTGATATACAGCCATACTATCCCTCCAAAAATGATTTAAAACTGATCAACTACTCTCTTCAAAGGCTGTTACTAATAAAATATCACATGTTAATTATATAAGCTAATCTCTTTCCTGGCAATCTACAGCCGCTTAACGAAAATACCTGTCTTCTTTTTAAATGCTCATAACAGGTTCTGTGGCTCAACATCAATAATTACCCGCGGCGAGGTGTCCAACTCTACGGTTTCCTGACGCAAGAGGCGGGCTAAGTCCTGAAGCTTTTGCAAGGACTCGCCCTTTAACAGCAAATGATAACGATGACGTCCGTTCAGGAAGGACAGCGGCGCCGGACTTGGACCAAGCAATTCGACGTCTAGGGCTTCCTTTTCTATCTCAGCTCTCAGTATCCTCACCACGGAATTTATTTTATCCAGTGTTGTTTTCTCTTGAACACCACTGACAAGAATCCTGACCAGCCTGCAAAAGGGCGGATATTGCAAAAAACTGCGGTTAGACATCTCATTGTCAAAAAACGCCTCATAATCCTGAGCGCACACAGCCTTAAACAAGTAACTTTCCGGACTATATGTCTGTACGACGACTTGCCCTGGCTGCTCCCCGCGCCCGGCTCTCCCGGAGACCTGGGTAATCAATTGGTAAGCCCGCTCGGCAGCTTGATAATCCGGCAGATTGATAATACCATCCACATTGATTATCCCTACCAAGGTAACTGCCGGAAAGTCCAGACCCTTCGCAACCATCTGCGTTCCAATCAAGATTTGGGCTTTATGCTCCTGAAACTCTTTGAGTATTGTCGTATGACTCCCCTTTTTTTGTGTCGTATCCGCATCCATGCGCAGGTAGTCAACACCAGGCAGGATCGCCTCAAGCTCGCGGCCTACCCGCTCGGTGCCGGTCCCGTAATAACGGATGAAGTGACTGCCACAGGACGGGCATTTTTGCGGGAGCTGCCTTTGAAAATTGCAATAATGGCAAACGAGCTTGTTTTTGGACTGGTGGTAAGTCAGAGTAATATCACAATGCGGACAGGTCAGGCTCTTCCCGCACTCACGGCAAAGCACAAAAGTGTGATATCCCCTCCTGTTCATAAACAGAATAGCCTGCTCACCGGCATTTATCGTACCTTCGAGCGCTTCTTGCAACTGTCTGCTGAAAATGCTTTTATTGCCAGCTTTAAGCTCTTTCTTCATATCAATAACAGCCATTTCAGGCATAGGCCTATCAGCAATCCGTTGAGGCAGCTTCAGTAATTCATAGACACCCTTCTGCGCGAGGTCATATGATTTCAGCGACGGAGTAGCTGAGCCCATAACAACACAAGCGCCTGAGCGCTCCGCCAATTCTAAAGCAACCTGCCGGGCGTCGTAGCGTGGGTCCGGTTCATTCTGCTTGTATGTATTCTCATGCTCTTCATCAATAATAATCAGACTCAGCTCAGTAAACGGAGCAAAAACTGCCGAGCGCGGACCCAGAACCACCCCGGCCTCGCCCCTTCTTATTCGTTTCCATTCGTCATGCCTTTCGCCCGGTGTTAAGGCACTGTGCAAGATGGCCACTAGAGCCCCAAATGAATCCAGCAACAATGAGGTTATTTGCGGGGTCAGCGCTATTTCCGGGACAAGGTAAAGAACCTGTCTGCCTGTTTTCAGCGCCTCCGCAATCGCCTCAAAGTATACTGCTGTCTTGCCGCTGCCGGTTACCCCGTGTAAGAGCCATGTTTTTTTCTGTTTGTTTCTGATAGCCGAACAGATAATCTGGCTGGCCTCAGACTGATACTCATTTAATGTAAATTGAAGACCGCTGCTCATCCTCTTTTCAAAAGGATTTCTGTCCGCCGGTTCTTTAAAAACCTCAATCCAGCCTTTCTTGACCATATTCTGTAAAACAGGCTGAATCTGGCCGTATCTTTCCTTCAATTCTTCAAGTGACAGTACCCCGTCCTGCAACCCCTCCAGAACTGCTCCCTGCCGCGGCGCCCTTTTCGTGATTTGCTGCCAATCCGGGGCAGTCTCCGCTAGTTTGTATGTCACGCGCAGCTTTTCGGTTATCTTGGAGCTAAACTCTTTTTCGATCCTGAGGAAACCCTGCTTTGCTAAAACCTCGAGCGCCATCTTTGCTTCAATACCATATTTATTAACAATATCATGCGGCGATATCTGCTTGCGCGGGTTATTTTTCACATAATCAATAATTTTATTTTCAAACTTATTCAAAAATAGTTTTGCGGATGTCTCGTTATCATTTATAACCAATACGTCTTTGGCAACCTGCCGGACAGGCGGGGGAAGGAAAAGATGCATGGCCTTGTTCAGCGAGCAAATATAGTATTCGCTGATCCATTGCGCCAGAGAAAGCCCTATCCCTGTAAGCGGCGGAATATCATCAAGAAGCAAATGCACTTGTTTCAAGCGCATTTTCAGGTCCGGTTTATCTTCGTGCAAACACAATACCAGACCCTTCTCTAGTTGTCGTCTCACCGGCACAGAAACCAGAGAGCCAGCTTCAACTTTAGCAAGTTCAGCTGGCAACAAATAAGTCAAAATCTGGTCATGATTGCTTTGAGGTCTTAAAATCAGGATATCTGCAAGCATCGGCATCTCCAATAGTTAGTATTCTTACTATTATTAAATTATAACATATACTTCGCAACTCGGACTACTGCGAGGCCGGATAAAGTGAAACTCATTTAGGAGATAAGCGGCGGTTAGCTCCTGGATAAAAAAGGGACTGTGAGATTTAACACAGCCCCAAAGAATATTAACTATATATACATATGATAAACAAAGCATAACACGGGTTAGATCTCTCCATTACTGTGACCCGGCCGTGCCGCCACTAAGATAACCGAACCGAGGCCGGCAAAAATAACCAGCAGCCCTATTATGAAACCCAGCACCGGGATTTTGGTGAGCAGCGCGATTACGGCAAGACCCAAGAGGACAAGCCAGACGCCTTTATGCATTTCGGGCCAGGAAAACCTCTCGGCCAGCCAACTGCCGATAAATACGGCCACAATAATTTTCGCCAGATAAAGCGCCACCCCGTAGGTTAAAACCAGGATAATTCCCAGCGGCAAGCCGATCAAGGTGATCATGAGGATAACTGCGAGAATAGGTGCAACTATCAGCCCCAGTACGCCAATACCCAGTGTTTTCAAGGGCTGCTCCTGGATTTGCTGCTTTGTTCTTTTCCAGAAATGCGGTCTCCAGACTGCGACCAAAAACCAGATTAACAGAGAAGAGGCCAGCCCCCACAGCAGCCACAGAAAATCTCTCGAGTAATTATTTTGCTTAACACGGGGCTCCTTAGGTTCGATTTTTTTCCAGTCAGTATTCCCGGAAACTTTAGCGCTGCCGGAGACAAAGGCCTCATTGGAGCTTTCATAGTGCAAGTCCCCTCCCACTACAGCCTTATCCAGTATATCCAGGTTTTCCACGGACAGCCTGGCGTCATCGCTAATGCTTCCGTTTATGTTAATATCCATGCCTGCCGCCAGCAACTGGCGCTGGACCTGGCCGGTATAGTCAATAGTCTTGCCCGCCAGTAACATATCCCTTTGCATGACGGCTTCACCGGCAACAGTAACATTCTGAGCTGCTCCGAAGGCATCGCCGACAACCTCACCTGCAACCGTTAGATATTGTGAGCCGGAGTACAGGTTGCCTAGCACTTTGCCGTTAATGGTGACATTACGGCCGGCCACCACCAAGTCGCCGTTGATGGTTCCGTTAATTCTAACCTCCTCGCCGAAGGCAAAAGCAGTACCGTCGACGGTCCCATCGATCTGTACCCGATTTCCGGTATAAAACCCGGGGCCTTTCACTGTTTCACCTTTTTGAACCTGGATGATATCACTATTACGTGTATCAACGGCCAGAATTGCGCTTGAAAAGATCAGCAGTATAAGCAAACATAGAGCTATTGTCCCGTACAACATTTTCATTCTTTTCTTCGTCTTGGAACTAATCATTAGATAACCTCCTCTTTTGTAATATATTGATAAACATCACCGCAACGGTAATCGCTAACGAAGGTATAAGCGTTTTGCCGGAAAGAATCCAGTCCAGTGCATAGTCAAGAATAGTCCCGCCATTCACTATTATGCTGGTAACAAATGATATGCCCTTAATCAGTAATACAGACCAGGATGATGAGGCTAGAAAACCCGCAATGTACAGGTAGAGAAGAAGCATACCAAAACTTGAGGACAGGATTAATAGATATGAAAAAGCTGAAAATAAGCTGTTTCCGTCAGGGGATACTAAGGCAAACACCCGGGCCATGATTTTTTCGTTCAAGTCCTGCATGGGAGGCAGGGATTCCAGCGTTGATTTTATCAGTCGGTTCTCTTCCTTTATTTTTTTTACAACCTCCCGGCAAGAGCAGCAGTTACCGACATGGGAAGCGATTGTTTCATCTTGCCGTTCCTTGTCCAACCAGGCCAGGATCTCAGGTCTATCGGGACAATTGTTCTTTTTATTCATCAGTACTGCCTCCTTCCATCAAGTTACGCAACTTATCACGGGCCCGTGATAGCCTGGAAGCTACGGTGCCCATCGGCCAATTAAGCGTTCGTGCAATCTCCAGGTAACTTGCTTCATTGTAATATTTTAAGATAACAGCGCCCCGCTCTTCGTGATTGAGCTTATTCAGGGCTTGCCAGAGCCCTTCTTTATGCTCCCTGTCAACCAGATCCTGCAGGGGATCTTCATCCGAGGCTAGTTCAATGGTATCTTCCAAACCGTTAAAGCTTTGGAACTTCTTTCTTTTTCGCAGTATGTCCAGACAGCAGTTATACGTTATCTTAAGGAACCAACTGTTAAAATTAGTATCTTTCCGGCAACCGGGCAATGCCATATACGCCTTAATAAAAGCATCACTGACGGCGTCTTCGGCATCGGCCTTCTGAAGAAGGATGCCTAAAGCCAGCTTGTAGGCTGCCTGCTGGTAGCGGCTGACCAATACTGCAAAGTTGCTTTTCTGCCCCTTCAGAATCAGCTCTATTATTTCAAGGTCCGAAAGATTCTCCACCACTTACTAATCATTCCTTTTATCTTTTCTATATGATATGATTTGGGATACTCTGTTTATTTTCCTTTTCAATAGTATAACGCGCAAGCCTATAGATTTCTTCCCGAATATAATAATATTATTTTAATTTTTGGTGGCAACAGATTATACCACTCTGCCTTTAAATTCGGCTGAAAAAGCTGACCCCTGTACAATACAGGAATCAGCTTTTAGCTTCTTAATACTTTTATTTGTTTCCATTACTGCGATTTTATTTAAGTACCTTTTTCAGGACAATGGTTTTGATCTGGGACAATTCTTCCAGAGTAACGCTGATGCCTTCCCGGCCAATACCGCTCATTTTATAGCCGCCAAACGCCATATCAAAAGACCTGTAGCGGCCTGACCCGTTAATGACTACCGCCCCACTCTCCATATTTGCAGCCACTTTCATAGCCTTGTTAATATCGCGGGTCATGACCCCTCCACTAAGCCCATAAACAGAATTATTGGCAATACTAACTGCTTCCTCCGGTGTCTCAAAGCCGATGATCGGCATTACAGGACCAAATACTTCCATATCTTTGGCAATGTCCATATCGGGTCTTACGTCGATCAGCACCGTTGGTTCAAAGAAACTCCTGTTGAAGCGCTTGCCGCCATAAATACACTTGGCGCCCTGTTCTATGGTTTGTTTAACCTGGTTTTCTACTTGGATGGCTGCTTTTTCACTTATAAGACAGCCCAAATCCGTCATGGGATCGAGGGGATCGCCGATACGCAATTTGCCAAGTCTCTCAATAAGCATTTTGGTAAATTCATTTTTTATAGAATTTTGCACAAGTAATCTTTTGGAACCGGCACAAATTTGCCCGCCGGTCGAAATTCTTCCCATTATTATTTCTTCCACGGACAGCTCAAGGTCTGCATCTTCAAAAATGATCAGAGCGTCATTTCCGCCAAGCTCAAGAAAAACACGTTGCAGGTGCTGGGATGCGTCTCTCGACGTGACGACTCCCACAGCAGTGCTTCCGGTAAGAAATATTGCATTGACCTTGGGACTGGAGGTAAAGTGTTTTCCGATCATAGGACCACTTCCTGTAATCACCTGGATCACACTGTCCGGAATGCCGGCCTCTATAAAGAGTTCGGTCATGCGAATATCTGTTAATGGATTGTCGGAAGGCGGTTTTACTATGACGGCATTGCCCATAGCCAGCGAAGCAGCAAGCTTATGGGCAAGAGTAGATGCTGGAAAATTAAAGGGTATAATGCATATGACAACTCCCAGCGGCTCTCTCCTGGTGTAAATGATATCATTCTCCAAACCGGGGCAGGAGCTGGGTATGGTTATGCCATACAAGTGGTTGGCTCTTTCTGCAAATCCCCGGATTATCCGGGAACACGATGCGGTCTCGATTCTCGCATCCTTAATACTCTTCCCGGTATCTTTACATACAAGGACGGCCAATTCTTCTTTATTTTCTTCGATGATGTCCGCACATTTCATAAGAATCCTGGAACGTTCATGCTGAGGTGTGCCTGCCCAGATTTTTTTACCCTCCTGGGCAATATCCAAAGCTTTCTCAACGTCTTCTTTGGTTGCACTGGGTACAGTATCAAGGGACTCATACGTCGCCGGGTTAACAACCTCAATAACCTTTTTGTCTGATGCATCTACTTTCCGACCACCAATAATCATCTTCATTTTGACATTCTCCTGTCTTAGAACTAAACCTTTTTCAATGACAGCCCATGTAACTAATTAGCCGAAAGGTATACGATTCTGTTTTTCCAATCATAGGGAGATGTCCTTTTTTTATACCAAATAAATCCCTTATATTTCAAGGCTTTGTGGTTTGTGCAAAATACTCATTATAATAATTAAAACAAATTAATATTTAAATACCAAAGTATTTTTTGAGCTCGTTAACATGATCAAGCTTCTCCCACGGCAGATCGAGATCATTGCGGCCAAAGTGCCCGTATGACGCGGTCTGCTGGTATATTGGCCTGCGCAAATTCAGTTCTTTGATAATTCCGGCCGGTCGCAGGTCAAACAAATCCCGGATGGCCTCGACAATTCTCTCCTCATCAACGCTTGCCGTACCAAAGGCATCGACCATAATGCTGACCGGATGCGCTACCCCGATAGCGTAAGCGACCTGGATTTCACATTTTTTAGCTAATCCGGCTGCGACAATATTCTTAGCCACATGACGAACAGCATAAGCTGCCGAACGATCCACCTTGGTCGGGTCTTTACCGGAAAAGGCGCCGCCGCCATGTCTGGCCATACCGCCATATGTATCAACGATAATTTTTCGGCCGGTTAAGCCTGAATCCCCCATCGGACCGCCGACTACAAACCTGCCGGTCGGATTGATGAGATACCGTGTTTTCCGGTCGATTAATTCTGCGGGAACTATCGGCAGGATTATTTCTTCAATAATATCCTCGCGGATATTCTGGATTTCCACACTTGGGCTGTGCTGAGTAGAAACAACAATTGTGTCAATACGTACCGGTTTTCCGTCGACATACTCTACAGTTACCTGGGATTTCCCGTCAGGACGAAGATATGGAATAATCCCCTTTTTGCGGGTTTCGGCTAAACGCCTCGTGATTTTATGAGCCAGACTTATCGTTAGGGGCATATATTCAGGCGTCTCGTCAGTAGCATAACCGAACATCATGCCCTGGTCACCGGCGCCAATAGCTTCTATCTCCTCATCCCCCATCTCCCCGTTTTTTGCTTCGAGCGCTTTATCCACGCCGATAGCAATATCCGGAGATTGTTCGTCAATTGCAGTCAAGACAGCACAGGTTTCGCCGTCAAATCCATATTTAGCCCGCGTATAACCTATATCCTTTATTGTCCTGCGAACTATTTTCGGAATATCGACATAACACTTTGTTGTTATTTCCCCCATTACGAGTACCATGCCTGTCGTAACCGAGGTTTCACAGGCTACCCGTGCCATCGGGTCTTCTGCGATGATAGCGTCCAACACGCCGTCGGAAATCTGATCGGCTATCTTATCAGGATGTCCTTCTGTCACAGATTCAGATGTAAATAGTTTTCTCGTCATTTGGCATTCACTCCTTGCTTTTGATAATTCGCATAACCTCGCGAAGGATTTCAACCGCTACCTCTTCTTTGCTCAGTTGCGGCAGCTTTTTAATATCTCCGTTGGGAAATATCAGAGAAACAATATTTGTATCAAACCCAAAACCGGCGCCGACAACGGTAAGGTCATTAGCCACGATGAAATCAAGATTCTTTCTCTTAGCCTTCTCTGCTGCATTTTCCAAGACATCATTCGTCTCTGCGGCAAAACCGACGAGAATACGCGAACCCTTTTTGCTGCCAAGTCCCGCCAGGATATCGGGGTTTCTTGTCAATTCTATCGACATATCTTTGTCTGCTTTTTTAATCTTTTTTTCGGATCTTTCTTTAGGCCTGTAATCTGCAACTGCCGCCGCCTTAATGACAACATCTGCGTTTACATAAGCGGCCATGACTGCGTCGTGCATCTGTTGGGCTGTCTCGACATTAATACACTCTACTCCCGGCAGCACAGGCAAAGCAGTCGGTCCACTCACAAGGGTAACTGTCGCCCCCTGCAGGCACGCTTGTCTGGCTAAGGCATACCCCATCTTGCCGGTACTGTGATTCGTAATGTAGCGTACCGGGTCGATCGGCTCACGTGTCGGTCCGGCTGTCACGAGAATCTTCAGCCCAGTCAGGGGTGTATTCGCTAAAAGAAGCTTTCCGGCCTGTTCAATGATAATATCCAGTTCAGCGAGCCTTCCCTTGCCTTCATAACCGCAGGCCAGCTTGCCAAAACCCGGTTCGATTATCTTATAGCCCATTCTTTTCAGGTCTTCAATATTCCTCTGATTGATAGGGTTTTCATACATATGGACATTCATTGCAGGCGCAAGCATAACTGGCGCTTTGGTTGCCATAATGACAGTCGTCAGGAAATCATCGGCTATCCCGTGGCAAATCTTGCCGATCAAATTGGCAGTGGCCGGTACCACCATGAGGAGATCAGCCCTGTCAGCCAACGCAATATGTTCCACATTCCAAACCTTCGGCTCCGCGAACATATCGGTAAAAACAGGATTTTCCGAGAGAGTACGCAGTGTCAACGGTGGGATAAATTCACAGGCGGAGCGCGTCATGACACAATGAACAAGAGCGCCCTTTTTCTTAAGCCTGCTGACAAGTTCCGCACTCTTATAAGCGGCAATGCCGCCGGTTATCCCTACCACAATTGTCTTGTTCTCAAACATAATAATACCTACTTAATTCCCCATTTTGTTACTTCAAAAGTAATGTTTCCGCCGGCAATCTCATCCAGTGCAACACTGACAGGTTTCATAGACTCCGATGTGCCTTCCACGAGAGGTTTTGCCCCATCTGTCAGCATCCGGGCCCTTTTAGCGGCCAGCACGACGAGGGCATATTTGGAATCAGTTTTTTTCATGAGTAGATCAATCGAAGGTTGACGCAAATCTGACACCCCCTATAGAATAATTATTTTTTTGACCTGTACCTTTCGGCTATAATAATATCCCTAATTTTTTTTACCGCAGTCGTGATATCGTCATTTACAACCACATAATCATAATTGGAGCTCTGGGCCATCTCGTGGTCCACTTGCCCCATTCTTTTTTCTATCTCAGCCTGATTTTCCGTGCCCCGGAGAGTGATACGCCGTATTAGTTCTTCCTTTGAAGGCGGCATAATAAAGATGTAAACAGCGTCCGGTTTTTTCCCTTTAACCTGCATAGCCCCTTGAATATCAATCTCGAGGATACAGTCCTGTCCGTTATTCAATAATCCTTCAACAAAACCAACCGGTGTCCCGTAAAAATTTTCATAGACTCTTGCCCATTCTAACAGGGCATCCTGGGCAACTAAATCAAGAAATTCCTCCGTATTAATAAAAAAATAATCCTGTCCATGTACTTCACCCGGTCGCGGTTTCCTTGTTGTCGCCGACACGGAATATGTAATATCGCTATATTTTTTCATTAATTCCCGGCTTATTGTGCCCTTCCCGACGCCCGATGGCCCGGAAATGACAATAAGCAAACCTTTGGGGGGGCAATCTCTGTTTGATAGTCTATTCATAAGCGCCCCCCTTTATAATGCTGATTCGTCACTCTGTGCTGATTCCTTCACACCTACACGGTGAGCCATGGTTTCCGGTTGAACAGCTGAAAGAACAATATGATCGCTGTCCATGATTACGACAGCCCTCGTCCTGCGTCCATAAGTGGCGTCTATGAGCATACCCTTATCCCGGGCTTCCTGAATTATTCTTTTAATGGGTGCTGATTCAGGGCTTACGATAGCTATGATACGATTTGCTGAAACAATGTTACCGAATCCAATATTGATTAGCTTAATTTCCAAAGTACTCCCTCCATCCCCTAATCTCTTCATTCCACGTTCTGGATTTGCTCGCGTAATTTCTCCAATTCGCTTTTTAACTCCACAACACATTGAGTTATGCTGAGATCATTAGCCTTTGACCCAATAGTGTTAATCTCGCGGTTCATTTCCTGCATCAGAAAATCCAGTTTTCTGCCAACTGCATTTTCTTCTGTTAGAATCTGTCCAAACTGCGAAAGATGACTGTCCATTCTCTCCAGTTCTTCGTCAATATTGCTTTTATCAGCAAAGATAGCCACCTCGAGGGCTATCCTGTTTTCATCAATTGTCCCATTTTCTAATATTTCACTGATTCTGTTATGTAGTTTATCCCGGTAAATCGCGGCAAGCCCCGAACTTTTTTCTCTAATTTTACCACACATACCGTCAATAAACTTAAGACGGTTTCCCAAATCTGCCTGTAATTTCTCCCCTTCCCTTTCACGCATGCCAAGCAGATTTCCTAAAGCATCGCGCAGGGCGGGCATAATATCCTGCCAAATAGAATCCAGGTCTTCTTCAGGTTGTTCGATTTTCAGAACATCCGTCATTTGGGCTATATTGACAACACTGACATCCATTCTCGTCCCGGTAATCTCTGCCAAATCCTTCAATGCTTTATAATACGCCAAGGCCAATTCTTTGTCAACTTCAACTTGTCTCGCGCCGGCGCCTGTATCTTCTATCTTAATGAACACCTCGATACGACCGCGGGAGATACTATTCAAGATAAAACGCCGCACTTTTTCTTCCAACAGACTGTACTGCCGCGGCATTTTTATTAGGGCCTCACTATATCTGTGGTTAACTGTCTTTATCTCGGCAATAACATATTTATCCGAACCTACATGTTCACCGCGTCCAAACCCTGTCATGCTCTTTATCAAAGCCAAGACCTCCTGTGTTCACTGCTTTTCCAATATATTCTTATATTAACCTCTATTCTCCCTTTACGTGGCTAATACCTGCTAGGACTAAGCACAATTTTCCCAGTTCTTGACTAGCATAACCAACTCCTTTGTATTACAACGGCAAAACAAAGGAAAATCCCCGGTGTTAACGGGGACAAGCATACTAAAATTCTACTTTTCCGAGAGCTTTTTCGAGGCGGCTGAGACCTTCTTTAATCCGCTCATCAGCAAGGGTGATGGACATCCGGAAGAAACCTTCTCCGTATTGACCGTAGCCATTGCCCGGTGTAATAATGACGCCGGCTTTTTCGAGCACATATTCCGCAAAAGATGCTGAGGTGTAGCCCTTCGGAACAGGAGCCCAGATATAAAATGTGGCTTTTGGCTTCGGAAGGCTCCAGCCCATCTTGTTCAGCCCGTCAACTACCATGTTCATCCTTTTATTGTAGAGCTTGCGCAGCTCAAGAATACTGTCCTTCGGGCCGGTTAGCCCCTTAATAGCGGCATACTGAACAGCCTGGAACTGCCCGGAATCCAGATTTGATTTTAATCTCCCGAGCGCCTCAATGACATCCGACCTTCCGGCAGCCCAGCCAATCCGCCAACCCGTCATGTTAAAGGGCTTCGAGAGCGAACCAAACTCTATCCCGACATCCTTGGCTCCGGGCGCCTCAAGAAAACTCGTTGGCTCGTAGCCTTCATAAGCCATCTCCGTATAGGCCGCATCAGAGCAGACTATAATATTATACTTTTTAGCGAAAGCAACTACCTCGGTAAAGAATTCCCGACCTGCGACAGCTCCGGTTGGATTATTGGGGTAATTAATGAACATCAGTTTGGCTTTCTTGGCAATATCCTCCGGTATCTTTGTCAGGTCCGGGATGAAACCGTTCTCTGCCAAAAGCGGCATCGGATACGACTCGCCGCCGGCCAAAAGCGTGCCAATCCCATACACCGGATAACCCGGGTCAGGAACAAGATTGATATCTCCCGGATCGACATAGCAGAAATTGATATGCCCGATCCCTTCCTTCGAACCAATCAGCGTTACAATCTCAGTTTTCGGGTCCAGGTCGACGTTGTGTGTTTTCTTATAGTAATCGCTTACGGCCTTGCGGTAAGAAAGCATCCCTACCGACGAAGGATATTGATGGTTGGCGGGGTTATATGCCTCTTTACAAAGCTCGTCAATTATATATCCCGGTGTTGGCTGATCGGGATCACCTATACCAAAGCTGACAATATCGATCCCTTTTTCTTTAGCCTCTTCAATCTTTTTTTCTATACGCGCAAATAAGTACGGAGGCAGTTTTTTGATTCTCGTTGCTTCCATCGGTAACCGCACCTCTTCCTTTCAATAATTAATCCGCTATATCAATAGAATGGCATTCTATCAGATATTATTAAGGACCTCACCGCTAAATACGTGCTCAGCCGGACCAGTCATATAAACATGATTATTGGCGGCCCATTCAATTTCGAGCATTCCGCCCGGTAGATGTATCTTAGCCTTTTTGCCGGTTTTTTTATTCAAAACAGCTGCGACCAAGGCCGCACAGGCTCCTGTCCCACAGGCCATCGTAATGCCGGCTCCCCTTTCCCAGATCCTCATCTTTATTTCATACTCATTCATGACCTCGAGAAAATGCACATTAGTTTTCCTGGGAAATAATGGATGTTTTTCAAGAAGCGGTCCATACTTTTCCAATTCAATCTTGCTTACATCCTCAACAAAGGTAAGACAATGCGGAACTCCGAGCAAAAGAGCCGTCACATTAAATACTTTATCGCCAACCTCCAGTGGTTCATTGACAGCCTGTCCGACCGGACCCAGCATCGGTACGGCGCTTCGCTCAAGCGAAGGCTCTCCCATGTCTACTCTGACTCCGGTGATGATCCCATTATCCTTAACAAGACGCGGGGTCATAATCCCGGCTAAGGTTTCTACCGTGAACTCATCCTCCTGAACATACCCGGTCTCATGAGCGAACTTGGCAAAGCAGCGTATAGCATTGCCGCACATCTCAGCCTCACTGCCATCGGAGTTCACAATACGCATGCGAATATCCGCTTTTTCAGACGGCAGCGCAAAGACGAGCCCATCTGCCCCGATACCAAAATGCCTGTCACATAAACTTATCGCCGTTTTATGTATATCAACCGGCAGCTGTTCCTTAAACCCGTCCACAATAATGAAATCATTACCTAATCCTTGCACCTTATTAAATTTCACGAGGTGCACCCCCCTATCTGGTCTTTAAATAAATATTTTTTCTCTTTCTCCTGATTTTAACAGTACGATGCATTCGCTGCAAGAGGGTAGTTCCAAATGTCAGGCCAATAATTACGACCCAGTGCCCTGGTTCCAACGGAACAGTCTTAAAAACCCGCTGAAAAAAAGGTGCATAGATGACCGAAAGCTGCATCGACATCGAGCACGCTACGGCGCCAACCAGATAAGGATTAGATAAGAAACCAAGCTCAAAAACCGAATAACGCTCCGACCGGCAGTCAAAAACATAAAACAGCTGGACAAATACGAGCGCTGTAAAAGCCATGGTCCGGGCCAGCTCGAGATTCTGCCCGCACAAAAAATAACCATATAGATAAATCGAAAGTACGACTACGGCGATAACACAACCCCGCACAATTATTCTTCTCACAAGTCCATGCGCAAAAATACTCTCCTGTGGACTCCTGGGCGGCCTTTGCATGACGTCAGGATCGCCGGGATCAAGTCCGAGAGCCATAGCCGGCAATCCGTCCGTAACGAGGTTCATCCATAAAATCTGAATCGGTAAGAGCGGCAGCGGGAAGCCGAAGAGCGTCGCCGCAAACATCGTCATGACCTCGCCGATATTGCTGGCCAAAAGATAGCGGATAAACTTCCTGATATTGTCGTAGATAATACGACCCTCTTTTACCGCACTGACAATAGTTGCAAAATCATCGTTGCCAAGGATTAGCGAGGAGGCCTCTTTCGTCACATCTGTTCCGGTCAGCCCCATGCTCACGCCTATATCTGCCTCTTTCACAGCAGGGGCGTCATTAACGCCGTCCCCTGTCATCGCGACAATATGGCCAATCTCCTTCAAGGCCTTCACAATACTTAGTTTATGCTTTGGTGACACCCGCGCATAGACTGCCGTATGCTTAACCGCTTCCTTCAACTCGTAAGCATTCATCTGCTCGATCTCCGGCCCGGTTAAAACACGCTGGGCCGGATCAGTCAAGACGCCTAATTCTGCCGCTACCGCTTCAGCTGTTTTTTTATGGTCACCTGTTATCATGACTGTTTTGATACCGGCCGTTCGGCAGACGGCAACAGCTTTCTTCGCGGATGACCTTGGCGGATCAATCATGCCCGCTAGCCCGACGAAAATAAGTTCTTCCTCAATTTCATTTTCCCGATAATCTTTCAAGTCGGCAGGAAGCTCCCGGTACGCCAGCCCCAGAACACGCAAAGCCCCGGAAGCCATTTTGTCATTAGCACGAAGGATCTGTTCCTTGATATCTTTACTTAAAACAATAACCGCACCATTAAACCAAACCCTATTGCACTTATTCAAAATCACGTCCGGTGCGCCTTTACAATAACATATTTTGCCGCCTTGCAAGTCATAGACGACGCTCATGCGCTTTCGCTCCGAATCAAAAGTCACCTCATGGAGACGCTTCTCGCGTTTTTCGAGCGTTTCCCGCCATAAACCGCCTTTAGCTGCCGCTACCAGCAAAGCGCCTTCCGTCGGATCGCCGTCGATACTCCAGGTAGCCTTAACGTTGTTGCGGAAAAGCCCTGTTACACCGACACTATTTTTTCTTAAAATTGCATTATTACACAGCACAGCTATCTTAAAAGCCTGATTGAGACCTTCGCTGTTTTTAGTAAGCCAGAGCTTATTATCCGGATAAGCAAATGCTCCGCGAGGCTCATATCCCTCGCCGCTTACGGAAATAAACTCGCCGGACAAATATAACTGTCTTACTGTCATCTCGTTTTGCGTCATCGTCCCTGTTTTATCTGAGCAGATTACCGTAGCACAGCCCAAAGTTTCTACAGCAGGCAGCGCCCGGACAATAGCCTGCTGCCTGACCATTTTTTGAACCCCGACTGCCAGCGCAACAGTCACAATGGCCGGGAGCCCCTCCGGTATCGCAGCCACAGCGAGACTTACCCCGACTAAGAGCATTCTGTACACAGGTTCGCCGCGTAGAATTCCGGAAACAACCACAAAAGCCACAATAAGCAGGCATAAAAATACGAGCCAACGACCCAGATGCTCCAGCCTTTTTTGTAGCGGAGTCGCCTCATCTTTCACCTGCCCGATATATCCGGCAATTTGACCCATTTCTGTGCCCATGCCGGTCTCGACAATTACTCCTCGCCCTTTGCCTCTCGTTACAATGGTGCCCATATAAACCATATTCCTGCAGTCCCCAAGCGGTGTGTCCTCTGGAAAGACTGCTTGCTCATTCTTTTTTACCGGCACAGATTCGCCGGTTAACGAAGCTTCATTGATTTCAATCTGATTTGTCTCGAGCAAGCGCAAATCTGCCGGAGCTATGTCACCCGTATCAAGATAGACTATGTCTCCTGGCACCAACGACTCGGCAGCGATTTTTGTTATTCGGTTGCCCCTTCTGACCCTAGCATCCGGAGCTGTCATCTTCTTCAAGGCTTCAAGCGACTTCTCAGCCCGGTATTCCTGGACAAACCCTAGTACAGCGTTAATTATGATAATTGCCAGGATAGTTATTGCATCAGCATACTCTTCAAAAAATCCTGAGATCAGGGCAGCCACGATCAAGATAATCACCATAAAGTCCGTGAACTGTGAAAAGAATAATGCCAGTACTGATTTCTTTTTTTGTCTAATCAAGGTATTAGCCCCGACAAGTTCAAGCCTGCGGGCTGCTTCGCCGTCAAGAAGACCCTTTTCTTCATCGACTTGCAGCTCACGCAGTGTTTCTTCGACTGTAAGCGTCTGCCATTTCCTATCCATAGCTAAGACAACCCCCCGCTTTTACTAAGAATCAGTTTACCTTTCATACTTATTCCAATAAACAGATAAAAATACATCCTTCCCAACCATGTCAGGATGCAGGATGTTCTGTAATGAGATATAATCTTATTGCATATGAGATATTATGATTACCCGGAGGAAAATCATGTCATACGATGGAATAGTAATGAAAGCCGTTGCGTGCGAATTGCAGCAAACTCTACGCGGCGCCCGAATCGACAAGATATACCAGCCCAATAAAAATGAGGTCTACCTGAATCTGCGTCAGCCAGGTCATACCCACAAGCTGCTTCTTTCTACGTTAGCCCAGGAGGCGGGGGTTTATCTGACGAATCAACAAAGGAGCAACCCTGCTCAGGCCCCGCTCTTTTCTATGGTACTGCGTAAGCATCTTGACGGAGGAAAAATTCTTTCGGTCATACAAAAAGACCTCGAACGCCTTCTCGAAATAACCTGTGAAATAATCGATGAACTCGGC
>DIVP01000084.1 GCA_002422465.1 Peptococcaceae bacterium UBA6129
AAAAGTATTGTAAAGGCTGCGGTTTATGTGTGAAGTTTTGTCCTGCAAACGTGCTGGAATTAACCGGTAACGCCAAAATCAGAGTGGCTAATCCAGACAACTGCATTGGCTGCAAGGCTTGCGAGAATAGGTGCCCTGATTATGCAATCGAAGTGGAGGTTAAAAAAGATGAAGTCTAAGGCTGGTACGGTCCGGTTCATGCAAGGCAATGAAGCAGTCGCCGAGGCGGCTATTGCTGCAGGAGTGAAGATATTTGCCGGCTATCCTATTACACCGGCAAGCGAAATTTCAGAAATCATGTCTATTAGGTTACCCCAGGAAGACGGGATATACATACAAATGGAAGACGAACTGGCAAGTATGGGAGCTATTATTGGCGCTTCGATGGGCGGGAAAAAATCTATGACCGCCACAAGCGGACCGGGCTTCTCGTTAATGCAGGAAAACCTGGGTTTCGCTGCGATGGTCGAGATTCCCTGTCTGATCGTTGATGTGATGCGCGTTGGGCCGGCTTCCGGGATGCCTACGCACCCCTCGCAGGGCGATGTAATGCAGTCAAGATGGGGCACTCATGGCGACCACCCGATGGTGGTTCTCAGTCCTGCCACTGTTACAGAAGCCTATAACCTAACGGTAGAAGCAATAAACATCTCTGAAAAGCTTAGAACTCCGGTAATCTTATTGTCTGATGCCATAGTCGGGCATCTCAAAGAGAAAATTGAAGTTCCTGAAAAGGTGAAACTTATTAATAGAAAAATGACCAGGCAACCTGCCGAAAAATACCTGCCTTTTGCTACCGGGGAAGACTGCATTCCTGAGTTTGCTGAAAGAGGACAGGACGGATACAGATACCACATGTGCAGCAACGTGCATAATGAATTAGGCTTTCCCAATGATTCCGGTCATGATGCGGCCGAGAGGATGTTAAAGAGAATTCATCGTAAAATCGAAATACATCAGGATGAAATAACTTTTTATAACACATTCGATGTTGAGGATGCCGAAATTTTGATCATTGCCTACGGTTGTGTAACCCGGTCAGCCAAGGACGCTGTTAAGACCTTGCGCCAGGAAGGCATTAAGGCAGGCCTTCTCCAATTGCAGACTATCTGGCCGTTCCCAGATAAAATTGTCAGGCGGTTTACGGCCAATGTTAAAACCGTGGTTGTGCCGGAAATGAACCTTGGCCAGTTGATCAGCGAGGTTAGATTGAACTCTTGCGCAGAAGTCGTGGGACTAAACAGAGCAGATGGCCTGGTTATATCTCCACAGGCAATTATTGACAAGGTGAAAGAGGTGAAATAAATTGCTCCAAATCAAAGAACACATGAGGGTAAACAAGCTGCCTCATATTTGGTGCCCCGGCTGCGGAGACGGTACAGTTGCGAAATCTATGATACAGGCAATTCAAAAATTAAAGTATGACAAAGATAACGTTACTGTTGTAACTGGCATCGGCTGCTCGTCAAGAATGAACAACATCATGGATTATAACACCTTTCAAACTACTCATGGTCGAGCCATTGCTTATGCCACAGGTTTCAAAATGGCCAAACCGGAAATGAAAGTTATCGTTGTCACCGGTGACGGCGACGGAGCCGGTATAGGCGGAAATCATTTGATTCATGCTGCCAGAAGAAACATCGATTTAACTGTAATCCTGATTAATAACTATATTTTTGGGATGACCGGCGGACAGTTTTCTCCATTGACCCCGCATGGTGATATTGCTTCGACATCTATATATAAGAACATTGAATATCCGTTTGATATCTGCAAGCTTGTGGAGGGAGCGGGAGCCACATATATAGCCAGAGGAACGGCTTATCATTATGCCCTCACTGAAAAATTGATATCCAAGGCTCTTGAACATAAGGGCTTCAGCTTTGTTGAAGTCATAACCCAATGCCCCACCGCGTATGGCAAACGCAACAAGATGGGTGATCCATATGACTTGTTAATGTGGCAAAAGGATCATGCCGTACCCGTTGAACAAGTATCAAAATTTAGCCAGGAAGAACTAGAGGATAAATTCATTATTGGTGAAATATTAGTACGCAATGATAGGACGGAGTTCATCGAGGCTAACGAGCAATTGAAAGAAAGAGCCAGGTCAATTAAAGGCGGTGCAGGTAAATGAGAAAAGAGTTGGTCTTGAGCGGTTACGGCGGCCAGGGGCTGCTGATGGCAGGCGGCCTTTTAGGAGAAGCCGCTACAATATACGAAGGTGTAAATGCTACCAATAACCAAACGTATGGCGTTACGGCCAGGGGCGGAGAGAGCAGGTCTGAGGTTATCATCAGCGATGAAGATATCAATTATGCCGAGATTGAGCATCCCGATGTTCTGCTGGCTATGTCGCAAAGTGCCTTAAACAAGTTTGGCCCTTCAATTAAAGATAACGCTCTGGTTATTATCGATACGATGTTTGTTAATGATGTTTCCTGCGTGAAAAATAGCGCAAATATCTATCGCTTTCCGATAACACAAATAGCCAATGAACAAGCAAAGAAGACTATTCTTGCGAATGTTGTTGCTCTGGGTATTATCTCCGCGCTGACAGGTCTGGTCAGCAAAGAAAGTCTGGAAAAAGTAATTCTCAAAAGAGCGCCGGCCGGTACCGAGGAGTTAAATCTCAAGGCTCTAAACGGGGGCTATTTGGCAGCTAAATTATAATATAGCGCTTGGTTTTAGTTTGTAAGGGAAAAGTTTGTACCTCAATGTTGCCCGATTATCCGGTTTGGCCATCAACTTACATAGACCCGGGAAGTCGTATGGCTAAAACGGGTTTTAGGAGTCCAAGGTATGATGTATTTGAACTCGGGAGGTGATAAAACATCAAATTTAGCAAACCTGGGATTTAAGGAATAATAATTCAAGTAGGTGTAACTAAAGGGTTGTTCTTAAGGAAACAAGTAATAAGTAAGTTCTTCTGGTTTGGTGGTTCACTAAAAAAGGAGGGAATTTTAAATGAAGATTGGAATGGGTGACTGGTGGGCAGCCTTAGTATGGTGGCTCAATATCTGCTCAATGCTATGGTGCGTTGGCTATGGAATATGGCATAGAAATGAGGGTGCAGGCGAATGAAAGAATTTAGTTTACCGACGTTTATAGTACTGCTAATAATTTTTATGGCAATTATGACCTACCTAGCACGCCTTGGTCACAGGCAGACAAAAACTGAGTCGGATTATGCAAACGCCGGGGGCAATATGAAGTTCTGGGTTATGGCCGCATCCTACGTGGCCACATTTATCAGTACTTCGGCAATCGTCGGTTTTGGCGGAGCCGGTGCGGTATATGGAATCGGGGTATCTTGGCTCTCGTTCTTTCATACCTTCTTGGGAATTTTCTTTGCCTTTACCGTCATGGGTAATCCGATCCGCAGAATGTGCCTCAATACTGGGTCCAAATCCTTGGCCGAACTAATTGGTGCACGTTACCAGTCTAAATTTCTGACATCGTTGATAGGCTTTATGATTTTCATCCTGATGCCTGCTTACACCGGGATATGTCTGATCGGTGGCGCCAGGTTCATGGAAACATCCTTGCATATGAACTTTATCGCATCGATCATCATTCTGGCCGTTATCATCACTTTATACGTGAGCTATGGTGGCTTAAAGGGGCTCATGTATACTGACACCTTTATGTGTATTATTATGAGTATTGGTATGCTCATGCTGCTGATTCAAACCTACATCGCTATAGGCGGGATCACGGCAGGTCACCAATACCTGACCGACATGGCCCACTTGGTGCCAAAGTCGCTTGCGGCGGCAGGGCATAATGGCTGGACGGCTATGCCTACTTTCAACTCGCCTGTTTGGTGGAATGTTGCCACGACTTTGGTCATGGGCGTGGGCATCGGCGTGCTGGCTCAGCCTCAGTTGGTTCTCCGTTTCTTAACAGTCAAAGACAAACAGACTATGAATCGTTCAATCGGAGTTGGCGGATTTGCGTTGTTTAGCTTCACCGGCGTTGCGTTCCTGATTGGTCCCCTGACAAACATCGTATTCTATAGGGATTATGGGAAGCTTGCTCTGGAGATGGCCGGTGGCAACTCTGACTCGATTATTCCTGTGTTTATCAATACTGTTATGCCGGAATGGTTTGTCTATATATACATGTTAATCCTTCTGGCAGCTACTATCTCGACAGTTAACAGTCTGATTCACGTGCAGAGTATTGCTTTTGCCTCGGATATGTTCGCCATGTTCCCGAGTGTCAAGGGCCGCGGCAGTAAAAAGTTTGTTAACTGGGGATTAGCTCTTGGAACACTTGGAGCAGTCGTTTTGGCTATTGTACTGCCCCCAATGGTTATTGCTAAGTCTACCGCTTTCTGGTATGGTATGTGCGCAGCTGGTACGCTGCCGGCAATATTGGGCGCTATTCTCTGGAGAAAAGCAACCAAGAAGGCTGCCCTTTGGAGCGTTTGCCTGGGTTATGGTGTATCTTTGTTCGGATACCTCTTCATAAATACTGCGATTGCCAAGCCCATCGGTTTGTGCAGATTACTTTTTGGAGTGGATACTATTATGCCATATCCCTGGCCCAATATTGAACCGTTATTCTACGGTACGATTATCTCCGCTCTTGCCTTAATATTCATTTCATTATCCGACAAGCCAATGGACAAAGAGCATATTGACAAGTGTTTCGAAGGTATTCGCAAAGAGAAAAAAGTAGCAGGGAAAACAGCTCAAGCCTAATTAAAGACTAAGTTAGGAAGCAGATTGCCTGACTAATATTCAGGCAATCTGCTTCCTAAAAAAAATGCGTGACAACTCACAAAAAGAGCTTACTTTATAGACACATTACTATGGCTGAATCCGCTTGCGAGTAAGCCTCTATCCCTTAGTAATATTGAACATAAGTGATTCTGAATAATTGACAAACAGTGGGCTGTATACTATCATAAAGTATAATAATAGTGGTCGCATAGTATACTATATATTAATAAAAACATCATTGGCATTAAACTGTACCACGGTGAATTCATCATTTATGAAGAGTCGCAAAATAAAAAATGATAGGGTGGGTTTAGTCTGAGCAAGACCGATATTGTATATAATTACCTCAAAGAGAAAATACTTGCAAATCAATTAAAGCCCGGAGAGCCAATAAATGTTAACGACATTACTAATGAACTTGCTATTAGTAAAATACCTATTCGCGAGGCTGTCAGGAAACTTGAGGCTGCTGGCTTAGTTGAAATGATTTCCAATGTGGGAGTCCGGGTTAAAATGCTGAACCTTGATGAACTGGAGCAGTTGATGCTGATTCGTCAGGAATTAGAAACATTAGCCACGCGTTTAGCAGCCAAAAGGATTGAGAAAAAGACAATTAGGAAACTTTCTAAACTGGTAGAACAAATGGAGCGGGAGGTTCAGGCAGGAAGGGAAAAAGAGTATTCCGTTCTTAACAAGGAATTCCATTTGGAGTTATACCGAGCCAGTCACGCTCAAATACTTGTTGATCTTATCGAAGAGTTATGGGACAGAAGTGAAAGAAGCAGATGGGTATTTAAACTGTTCCCGGAAAGGTTTATGCTCTCCAACAAGGAACACCTGGAAATTATAGAAAGTCTCGAACAAAAAGACAGCGAACGGGCAGCCGAGCTTATCCGCAAACAAAAGTCAAAAGGATTTATGAGTGTCATCAAGGTTTTAAAAGAGTACGAACAGGTTAAAAACCAGCAAATAATGTAAAGCTATTTCCCGAAATACTATATTTTCAATCATAGGAGAATTGATATGAGCAGAATTATTGAAAATGTTCCAGAAATATTATTGAAAAATATTTTGGACAAAAGCATCAAAGTAAGGATTCAGACTAATGAAGACGGTGTAGTATGCGGGATTGAAGAATTAATTGAAAGAGCTAAAGAAATTGGGCTAGGTATTGTTTGCGAGGTTAGTTCAGGTGATCAGGTAAAAAGGGGTCGGACGATTGCTCTTTTAAATGGCAATCCCTTACAGGTGGTAGCCGGTGAGGATTCTTTACTTAGCGCTATTTCAAAAGTATCAGGTGTGGCTACAGCCGCTCGTGAGGCGGTTCAGAAGGCCGGGAAGCTTAAAGTAGTATGCGGGGGTTGGAAGAAGGTTCCTCGTGAAAACAAACATATGTTACGAAAAGCCGTTGAAATCGGGGGCGCAGAAACCCGGTTAGTTTCTGTTCCATTTATTTATTTGGATAAGAATTATGTGCGTATTTATGGCTCTGTTGAGGCTGCCTTGAAAGCGGCAGAATCTTTCCCTGATAGAGCAATAGCCATTCAACTAAAGGGAGAGGCAATGGCCATCGAAGACGAAGCTCTAGCCGCAGCTAAACATGGGGCGGATGTACTTATGGTTGATACTGGCTTGTTGTCGGATGCCAGAAAATGTTCGGAAATAATTAACCAAAACGGATTGCGTCAAAAAGTCAAGCTCGCATTTTCCGGCGGTCTGAGGATTGAGGATCTTGCTGATTTAAAGAATGAAGATATCGACATCGTGGATATAGGACGAGCAATACTGGATGCGCCTTTATTGGATTTTAAATATGATGTTTATAAATAAAAAATCCCAACTATTAATATAGTTTCTGTTTTCCCGGGGATTTATCAACACCTAACCTAAAATGGATTCAAAAGGAGGTGGAGCTTCATAACCCAAGTGGTTATGGTGAACATTAAAAGAAAGGGGCGAAATGATTTGCATACTAAAAAAATCACTCAAATGACAGGAGGTATTATAGGGTGAGAACTACAAAAAAAATTGCGGAAATTAACCTAGATCTCTGTAATGGATGCACTACATGCGTAAAAGTATGCCCTGTAGTGGCCATTAAAATGGAAAAAACAACTGAGGGTAAAATTAAGCAAAAAGCAAAAATTGATCCGAAGATCTGTACAGCGTGCACAATCTGTGTTGCCCGTTGCCCACAGGAAGCTATCAAGATGAGTGATCGCAGTGAGCCTATTTCCGTCGGCGTAAAGGTTGAGAAAGTAACTCCGGAAATCGAAGCAATCTGCACCGCTGCACATATGTTCCCAGACCAAATTATTTGTTACTGCAATAGGGTTGATGCCAAAGAAATTGCCCAAGCTATCATTGAAGGAGCTAAAACTCCGGATGAGATTTCCCGGAGGACCGGAGCTCGGGTAGGATGCGGCGTACTTTGTCATACTGGGATAATCAGGCTTTTGAAGGGTGCTGGTATTGCTTTAGGCAAAGCACCCGGTTATCAGTGGTATGATATTAAGACTATCTGGGATGTACCGAAAGAATTCAGCAAAAAGTATCCCGAGTTTTATGTAGAAGAGGATAAAAAAGCTATTGCCAATATCTTCCCAGGGGGTGAGAAATAACTATGGCAACTTTAAAACCAACCGCAGCGCGTGCTTCAGTCTATGCTATGAAGCCGGAACTCCTGAAAAAAAGGACTTGTGAACTCCCGGGTATAGTTGGGATACGAGTAAAAGACCTCTTCCCAGATTTGCCGGATCCCATCAAAACAGATGGCCCTGAGACCACGCGTAAAATCTTCAGAGAATTAACCCTCAAAGAACTGGAGCATGTTGACCTGAGCAAGATTCAACCCGGTGACTCCGTAAACCTCATGTGCTCACACCACGGCTTCACGATTTATGGCGGTGACGCTTATGTTGAAATGATGAAGACTCTCCGCGATGAGATCGAGAAGAGATGCAAAACAAGCGATATCAGACTTCGCGCCGGTGTTGGCCTTCGCTTTCAAGAGACTACCGAATTTATCAAAAAATTTAAACTGGACGAGTACTTCAATGGCAAGGCCAAGGCTGTCTGCCCGGTTGACGAAGGCGTGCCCATCGAAACCGAAATCGGCACTGTTTATGGGATAAAAGATGCTTATGATGCCAAGTGGATTATTCACTGCCATAACAACGATATCAGAGAGCTGCATTATCACAGACAGATCAACCGTATTTTCAAGCCTTTTGCGATGTCTTACGCCAGAATCGAAACGAGATCAGCATATCATCAAAGCATGGGGCCGCGGGCTGCCAACTTATTGCCGAGATTGATTTTCAACTCTGACTTCGTGCAGCAAAAATTTATCGCCTCCTTTATCGTCGAAGTTGCACCGACAGGAATGATTGGTGTTAGTGGCACCAACGATATATACGCACAAGACAGAGATTTGACAGTTAAAAACCTGAACTGGTACGGCAAGGTTCTTATGCTGCTCGAGAAAATCAAAGATACCGTAATGGTCATCGACTATCCCGGTCCGATGCCCTACACCACCTCAGGCGGCATTCTCTTCGGTAACTTCCTGAATGCTACTGTTGATGAGTTTGACCTGACTCAATCCTTTACTCCGTTCACACGTTACACAGACATGCTGTATCCGACACCAAGTGTGAATTTAGCCTTCGGGAAGGTTCCGCCGCCCAATCCGGCTATCAGATCACTGGTTGTCAACTATGCCAACAAGGGTTATCCCGGCATCTTCTTTGCGATGCAGTTGCCGTGCATAGTTGTCAAAGAGCAGGCCGATACTATTAGGACCTGCCCGCAGAACCAGACCTTCATGAATTATGCGATGGAAGCGGAAACCATAGAAAAGGCTATCGGCTTTGCTAAGAAGTCCGGCAGAACCCAGAACGTTCTGATTTTCGATGGCGCCGTGGGCGGCTTCAACGTCAGCGAAGAATTAGCCGAATTAATGACTAAGCTGGCTCCTGAAGTATCCAAGGAAGTTGACGAAGTACTCCTGCCTAAGTGGCTCAAACAAAGAGGTTTCAAGAAATAGTTATGTCAGTCGAGGTGCTCGGTAGTTATTAGCACCGCAGGTAGGTAACCACGTAACTATCCGAGCGCCTTTGTTTATCTGAGGTTTGGCCTAGACTTTGATTAGTATATAATATACAACAACCACAGGGAGGGTTCATAATGGAATGGGATTTGCTGGAAAAAACGACTTTTTGGATTGAAGATGTAAAACTGCAAGAAGCGGATTTGGGTCAGGTAGCAGCCGCAGCGGCTGCTGCACTTGAACTACAGCCCCATGAAATTATGGTGGTTGATGTACGCAATGATTTTGTGGCATTTGATGTACTAGTCAAAAAGGTAAAGGCTGAAGCAGTCATTGGCAAAGAACAAGCAATACTGGCTAACCTCAGAAAATTAGAAAAGGTTCAAATTGGGAAAAAGGCTGGTGTTCACTCCGAAGGCGTACTAGGTTTTATTGCTGTCAATCCCAAAGAAGCTGCAGATGTTCTGAAAAAATCAGAAAATATCATGAGCAACATCACTAAAAAAATCAGTGAAAGAACAATTGTATTTTCCTCAGGAACTGAAGTGCAAAAAGGTGAGATTAAAGATACCAATGCCCCCTATCTTATTGAACAGCTTTCTGAAAAAGGATATAAGGCTGCTTTTGGCGGTATTATGGAAGATAATCAGGAAAAAGTGGCTGCACATCTTTTGGAAGCAGTGGATAATGGATATGGGCTAATTATCACCACCGGAGGGGTTGGTGCTGAGGATAAGGATTTTACTGTTGAGGCTGTGCGCCAAATAGACCCCCAAGCACATACTCCCTGGATATTAAGGTTTGGTATCGACAACCACAGACATCATAAGCATGAGGTATGCATAGCTGTTGGCAGAATCGGACTTTCACTGATTATTTCTCTTCCTGGTCCCCATGAAGAGGTTAAACTAGGCTGTAAATGTATCATTGATGGTTTGGCTCAGGGGATTAGTGATGCCCAACTAGCGGAAAATATTGCCGAGATTTTGCGCAACCGCTGGAGGAACATGATGAACCCTTCGGAAGCTTAACTCCCAAGGTCTGTTTGGACAAACAGCGTTGTTACGGTAACAAACCCAACTAAATAAAGCAAAAACTAATAAAGGGGGATGAATTTTAAATGGCTTTCAAAGATTTACGGGAATTTCTAAAGTATCTGGATAAAAACGGTCAACTGGTTACAGTTAATGACCAAATTGATCCCGAACCGGATATCGCGGCTATTGGCCGTGCGTCCGTCAACCTGCCCGAAGGCCCTGCTGTTTTGATGAACAAAATCAAAGGGTATCCCTACCCCGTAGCCATAAACATTTGCGGTGGCTGGGCAAACCATGCACTGATGATGGAATTGCCGAAGGAAACCACGGTCAGGGATCAGTTTTTTGCCATGAATGAACGCTGGGATAAACTGACACCGCCTACGGTACTGACAAACAAAAAGGATGCGCCCTGCAAAGAAAACATTATTACCAAAGATATCAACCTGTTTGATGTCATGGCATTGCACCGTATTAATGACCAAGATGGCGGATACTATATTTCCAAAGCCGCTTGCATTACTCGGGATCTTAATGATCCGGAAAGTACCGGTAAGGAAAACATCGGCACTTACCGTATCCAGGTTAAAGGCAAAGACCTTTTGGGAATCCAGGCGCTGGGCTATCATGATATTGCTATCCACCTCAGAGAAGCTGAAAAACAAAACAAACCTGTGCCGATTGCAATTGCACTTGGGAACCATCCGCTCGTCTCTTATATGGCCGGCACATCTATTGCGTATGACGAATCGGAATATGATTATGTAGGCGCTCTGCAGAACGGAGTACCTCTCGAGGTAATAAAAGCTGAGGAAAGCAATCTGCGTGTTCCCGCAGGGTCAGAGGCTATTCTGGAAGGTTACATCCTGCCGAGACAGCGTGGGGTTGAAGGACCGTTCGGCGAGTTCCCGGGCACCTATTCCGGAGCCAGGCTGCAGGTTGAAATCAAGGTTACTACTATTACTCACAGAAACAATCCTATCTTTGAAAATCTTTATGTGGGTATTCCCTGGACTGAGATTGACTGGCTGATGGGCCTGAATACTTGTGTGGCAACGTATAGGGAAATGAAAGCCCAACAACCCGAAGTGGTTGCTGTCAACGCCTTATATACCCATGGCGCTGTCACAATTATTTCCTGCAAACCGCGGTTTGGCGGTTATGCCAAGACTGTAGCCTTCAGAGCTCTCTGCAGCGTCAACGGCAGAACGAATACCAAGATTGTTATCGTGGTCGATGAAAACATTGACCCATTTAACCTGGAGCAGGTCATGTGGTGTCTGGCAAACAGAATGGCTCCGGAAAATGACGTTGCCATAATCAAGGGCGCACCGGGTATGCCGCTTGATCCTTCCTCTGAACAGGCCGGAATCTCAGCAAAAATGATCATCGATGCCACTACTCCCGTTCCCCCTGCAAAAATGCCAAAAGAAATCAATATTTTGGTTCCGCCGGTTGGTTATCAGCAATGGGAACAAACTCTCGCCAAAATGCTCAAGAAGTAGCTCCTAACAAAATTACTTATATAAAAGGAGGTAAATGTAATGATTTGCCCACGTTGTGATAGCGATACTGCCCATAAATTAGTTGATGCGCCGGTAAACAAGGCTTGGGAGGTATTCCTCTGCGATACCTGCTTCTATAGCTGGCGCTCTACCGATCCCAAGGAGTTATCGGATCCGAAGACTTACAGCAAGAAATTCAAGATTGATGTAGCAAACATCCCTAAATTGGCAGTCATACCACCGATTCCGCCTCTGGAAAAAAAATAAGGGATTAATGTTCAGGGTATTTAGAAGCCGCCGATTATCTCGGCGGCTTTCTTAATAGGTCATGGGACAGATATAGAGATTTGGTGATATGCTCCACAGTTGCAGGGCAATATTAAATTGCTGGATTTCTACTGACCGGTAATAGCGTGTAAGAAATCAGATTTAAGCAAGGCTTTAACAATTTTACCAGGTGCTATGGCAGGAAGTTTTGCTGGGAAGAAAACATGTTTAGGTTGTTTATAATTCGCTAGGTATAGGGTTAAATAATCTAAAATATCCTGTTCGGAAATCAAATCGCCATCTTTAAGTACAACTGCTGCGACAGGGACTTCGCCTAAGACTGGATCCTCCATAGCAAATACGGCCGCTTCATGAACTTTAGGGTGACTTTCAATAACCCGTTCAATTTCACTAGGATATATCTTGTTTTCTCCTGAGATAATCATGTCGGATTTTCTGCCGGAAAGATAGAAAAAGCCTTCATTGTCGCGCCGGGCTAAATCCCCGGTGCGTAACCACCCGTCTTTTGTAAAGGGAGAGTATTCTTTCTCCTGGTTGTTGAAATAGGAAGTAATTATTGCGAGACCACGAATAGCAATCTCACCAATATTTCCGGTTACCACTTCCATACCGTGTTCGTCAATTAAGGTTGCCTCGTGAAATGGAAGAGGGCGACCTATTGAGCCAGGTCTATCTGATGCTTCTTTGGGCAAAATACTAATCAAGCCACCCTCAGTCATCCCCCAGAATTCATATATCTCTGCACTTGGGAACATCTTACTAATTGCTTTTTTTGTTTCTAAAGAGACAGGAGCTGATCCAATCATTGCTACACGTAGACTTGAGAGATTAAAATATTGGACTTTTGGATGATTGCTCAGCACCCTCCATAATGAAGGAACCAGATACATACGTGTAATACTATAGGTCTCGATGGTTTGAAAAATATTTTCTGGGTCAAAACCTTTTGGCAAATAAACGGTACTACCGGAAATTACATTGGGAAGAAAAAAAGTGAAGAATCCGATTCCGAATAAAGGTAGCTGCCATAATTCCATATCTTCCGGCAGATAATTATTATAGGTTGTCATACTAACTGCGCTCCAAAGATTATTAGCATGAGTCCGGACCACACCTTTAGGGTTTCCAGTGGTCCCTGAGGTATAAAGAATTGTGCTAGGATCATTTCCGTTGAAGGAACTTTTTACTCTCAGCTTTGGTGAAGATTCTATTAACTGATAGTAATTAATACTAGCAGGGTTATTTCCGACCCAAATTACTGTCATTTGTTTAAGAACTGAGAGAGATGTAACGTTGATAGTTTGATGTAAAGCTTGATCAATTATCAGAACTTTGCATTTGCTGTGCATTAGCAGGCGTTCAATTTCCGCTGGTTTCAGATTTGGGTTCATGGGGATGAGAACAGCACCAATCTTGGCTGTAGCAAAATATGTTTCGATGATTTCTACGCCGTTCGGCAACAAACACGCAACAAGAGTCCCTTTCTCTATGCCCAGATCGATTAAACCCCATGCTAACGCGTTAACACGGTTGTTAAGTTCTTTGTAAGTATAGCTAGTGTCTTCCATCACTATAGCTAATCCATTAGGGAAACGGGAAACCGTAGATTCTAAAATATCTGCAATACAAATTTTCATTATTTATCTCCCTCACTTACAAGCATGTATCACTTACCATGCAAATTATATGCCAATTATATGCCAATTATCCATGTGTTCTCTTCGCTTGCGAACTAAAATATATTTTTCAAGAGTTTATCATAAGTTTTCGGACTGGTTCAAGAGGATAGAACTGATGTCCATTTGCTGCATTTTTCTTAGTAGTGTAGCATGGCTTACATTAAGTTTTCGAGCAGCCTGCCGGACGCTCTTGCTTTCTTGTAGAGTCCGAACTATAATCTCGCGTTCAGCAGCCTCTCTAGAATTTCGCAACGACGGCTGAGCAGGTGTCGACGTATCTGACGTTTTGCTGTTTGTTATGGATGCCATTATATGAGGGACAATATCCTTGGTTTCAATTATATGGCCTTCAGATATAATAACCATTTGTTCAACTGCGTTTTGCAACTCTCGAATGTTCCCCGGCCAATCATATTGGATAAGTATAGACATAACCTCATCGCTTAAGAGTTTTGATACATTATATTTTTTACATAATTCAGATAAAAAATGGTTAATAAGAGGCGGGATGTCTTCAGGGCGAGAACGTAGAGGAGGAATAGTAAATGTAATAACATTGAGACGATAATACAAATCACTACGAAAGTTACCTTCTTTAACCATTTGAGCTAAGTCCCGATTCGTTGCGGCAATTATACGAATGTCCAAATTGATTGGCTTGCGTGCTCCTATTCGAGTGATGTTTTTCTCTTCAATTGCCTGTAGAATCTTGGCTTGTAGGTTTATTGGCAATTCCCCAATTTCATCTAGAAAAACTGTTCCTTGATTGGCAATTTCCAAGAGCCCTTGACGTCCTGACTTGTCTGCGCCAGTAAAAGAATTTTTTTCATAACCGAAAAGTTCGGATTCGAGAAGGGTAGGAGGTATAGCTGCCGCGTTGATAGTTACAAATATGCTTTCTTTCCTTGGGCTTAAAGAATGAATAAATTTGGCCAAGAAAGTTTTTCCGACTCCTGTCTCTCCGGTAATAAGAACATTTGTGTCTACACGACTAATCCTTGATGCCTGCTCGGTCAATTTTTGCATCACTTTGCTTTCTGATACAAATGTTTCCTTTTTGTGAATATCTGTTGTTTGCCAGTTCAATATAGGTACAGTTACTTGGGATTTAATATCTATGTCAATGTTTTGGGAAATGGCGTTACCCAGACCTAGAACAAGCAAGATCAAAAATGGCTTGTGGGACATCAAATATGCTTCATAAGTCACATCGCACATAGACACACTTGTTTTCACCGGTGTATCTATTGAATAGACATAAGTATTGTCCACGCTTTGCAGTTTACTTGCCATACTTTTCTCGGAATTGAATTCAGTAGACTGTTTAGCTGAATTATTCCTCCAGATAATATTTAAATTCTTATCAAGAAGTAAGATGATATCAGGGATCAAATCAAAGAATTGTTTTACCCATTCCATATTAATGTATCCCCTTCAACAAGAATTAGCTTACCAAGTTATGTATTCTGCAATTATGGCTAATTTCCTTTCTGTATAAACAATTTTGCCCTACGTGTGCAATAGATGTTGCCATTAGATCAGGTGCCAGTGAGGGTTCTGATTATCAGATTTCTTCATCGTTAAGTAAAATAGTATGCATTTAACCTCGCACGGGTATGGTATTGATATGTCTCACGAATGGAAAAACAACCCTTTAAAAGCGGCTAAAACTTATGACTGCCAAAAATAATAAAAAAGCGATCCGCCTATCATCAGGCAGATTGCTTTTTTATTATTAGTAATGCATTATGCGAAGCATCTATGATTAGTTATGAATTTTAATTGTTTAAGGTATTGGAGTTCTGAATGGCTTATTTTTTTACCACGAATGGTTCAATAAAAAACCAAAAACATCATTTCCCCGGAAGGTACTTAAGAAATCTACTTTTGCTGCGTTACAGTTGTCATCAATAAAAAGTGATTAATACAGGTCATTAAAGGCTTTATTGCAAAAGCAAAAGTACAATGAAGGAGTGTCTAAATCTATTTAAGATAGTATTTATATGTTGGCATAAAACTTGCGAATTAACTATTACTGAGAAACAGTGGAAACGTAATTGTACAAACTTATATGAATAATTTGCGTAGAAAATGTCGATGGTGATATCTTTAGCAATGCTGCAGTGGGTAGAACTGGACAAACAATAGTGCTTTGGCAGGCTTGACGTAAACATAAAAAAGAAAGGTAGTAATGTGATGAAAATTGGCAAAGATAAAATGCTCAATCTTTATGAAATCATGGTTAAGATTAGACAGTTTGAAGAAAAAGCAAAAGAACTGTTCTTATCAGGGGAACTCGGTGGATTCTTGCATCTGTATAATGGCCAAGAAGCCATAGCCGCAGGTGTTTGTGCAAATCTAACCGATAAAGACTATATTACAAGCACTCACCGAGGTCATGGACATGTAATTGCCAAAGGCGGTAAGGTTGACCGGATGATGGCAGAACTTTACGGAAAAGCGACAGGCTATAACAAAGGCCGAGGTGGGTCAATGCATATTGCTGACCTGGACACTGGCATCCTGGGAGCAAATGGTATTGTTGGTGCTGGCATGCCAATTGCTGTCGGGGCTGCCTTTGCTCTCAAATACAAAGGGAGTAATAACGTTGCTATTGCGTTTTTTGGTGATGCTGCATCTAATCGCGGCACATTTCATGAGGCGATCAATATGGCATCTGTTAAGAATTTGCCAGTTGTATTTATTTGTGAAAACAATGGGTTTGGAATATCTACTCCACAAAGCGCTCACCAGATAATTAAAGATGTATCCGTAAGAGCAGGGTCTTATGGTATTCCAGGAATAACTGTAGATGGCAACGATGTGTTGGCTGTGTACGAGAACGCCGCTCTGGCTGTAAGCCGTGCCAGAAAAGGGGAGGGGCCGACATTACTGGAATGCAAAACCTGGCGACAATACGGACATTTCATAGGTGATCCGGAGAAATATAAGGATCCGGAAGATCAAAAGAAGTGGCTGGAAAGGGATCCTATTCAAAAATATGAAGAAAAACTGCTCACATTAAAGTTGGTCACAATGGATGAGTTAGTCGCTATAAAGGAAAATGTAAAACGCAGTATTGAGGAGGCTGTTAGTTTTGGGAAAAATAGTCCACAGCCTTCGCCTAAGGAAATTTATACTGACATATATGCCAAGTAGTTTAAACCGGTTCCATGAGAAGGAAATTAGATCAACGGAGTGTGAATATAATGAAAAAAATCACTTATCTCCAGGCTATGAGAGAAGCTGTACGTTTGGAAATGATCAGAGATACTAATGTTTTCATAGCCGGGCAAGATGTAGGGGTTATGGGCAGCTCTTTTGGGCAAACAGCCAAGCTATTGCAAGAATTTGGTCCCCAACGCGTCGTAGACACCCCTATAAGTGAGACAGCTACCGTTTCTCTTGCGGTAGGTGCTGCGGCATTGGGTCTGCGCCCCTTAATTACAATGGAGTTTATGGATTTTATGGCCGTTTGTATGGATGAAATCATCAACCAAGCTGCAAAAATGAGATATATGTTAGGCGGTAAGACCAAGATACCTATGGTCATTGAGACTTTATGCGGGGGTGGTTCCAGTGCAGGGGCTCAGCATTCGCAATGTTTGGAAGCATTATTTACCCATATTCCCGGATTAAAAACAATAACTGCATCAACACCTGCAGATGCTAAGGGTTTGATGGCATCGGCAATACGTGATGACAATCCGGTTATATTTATTGGTCATCGGGGTCTGTTAGCAAATTCAGGAGAAGTTCCGGAAGGTGAATATATAATTCCCTTAGGCAAGGCTGATATTAAACGGTCAGGGTCCGATGTAACGATAGTAACCTGGTCTGCTATGGTGCAGAAGAGTTTAGCTGCAGCAGAACTTTTGGCTAAGGAGGGTATAGGGGTGGAGGTAATTGATCTGCGTTCCCTGATACCTTTGGATAAAGAGTGTTTTTTGAATTCTATGGGTAAGACGGGGAGATTGGTAATTGTTCATGAAGCAGTCGGAACCGGCGGTTTTGGCGCAGAAATTGCAGCAATTGCATGTGACGAAGGTTTTGATTTATTGGATGCTCCTATTAAACGGGTAACAGCTCCTTTCACCCCTGTCCCATTTAATTCCAATATGGAAAAAGAGTACCTTGTGAATGAAGATAAAATCTTTCAAGCTGTTAAATCTCTATATGAATAAAAAGCTAGATTGGATAAGGAGTGGAAAATATGGCCGTAAAAGTTATTATGCCTAAACTGGGTTTGACGATGATGACGGGAACCGTGGTTCAATGGTATAAGAAGGAAGGTGACGCTGTCCGCAAGGGGGAAGACCTTCTAGATATAAGTACCGAGAAAATCACCAATACTATAGAGTGTCCAGCAGATGGAATATTGTTGAAGATACTTGCTCCCGAGGAAACCGAACTTTCTGTAGGCGCTTTGCTTGCTTACGTGGGCGCAGCAGGCGAGTGCCTTGATACCTTAAACGCTTGCAGCAATGAGGGTAATTCCGTGACTGCTCATGTAATTCCCCTGAAGACTAATTGTGAAGAGAAAATAACCCCGGTAGTTCCCCAAGAAAAGGTGAGAATAGCCATAACCCCCGTTGCTAAAACACTGGCGAAGGAACTGAATATTAATTATGAATTTATCGTCGGTACCGGCCCTCGGGGAAGGATTACCAGGGAAGACGTTGAGAAATATGCGGTCCGAGTTACGGGTGAGCAGGAAAAGGTTGTGCAACAGCCGACTGCGGCTGCTTTTGTTGCCTCTCCAACATATGAAATTATTCCATATACGGGGATGAGGAAGAATATCGGGGAAAATATGAGCCGCAGCTGGAATCTGGCCCCGAAAATTACGGAGCATGTCAGCGTGGACGTCTCTAATCTTGTTGAATTGCGGCTGAAGATCAATAAAGATAGTAAAGAAGGGGAAATAAAGGTCACGGTAACTGATTTGCTGGTAAAATTGGTAGCTTGTGCTTTGCAGCTGAGACCTAATATCAATGTCTCTTTAGCTGATAATAACATTAAGGTAAATAAGGATATCAATATTGGAGTAGCTGTTGCACTGGACTCGGGTTTAACAGTTCCGGTAATTAAAAATGCTAATAAAAAGAATATTTTTAAAGTTAGTCAGGAATTAAAAGAACTAGCGAATAAAGCACAAACCGGTAAACTAAGTATGGATGAGATAAGTGGAGGCACCTTTACTATTTCCAATTTAGGAGTATATGGTTCGGTAGACTTTTTTACACCAATTATTAACCAGCCTGAATCTGCCATTTTAGGGGTAGGGCGAATTATTGATACACCAGTAGCAGTTGCTGGTCAAATTGTTATCAGGCCTATGATGGGATTATCCTTATCTTTTGATCATCGCGTTATTGATGGCGCACCCGCAGCAGAATTTCTTAAGGAACTGATTAATTTTATTGATAAGCCCCTTAGAGTAATCTTAAGTAATGAATAGAAAAGGATAAGGTAGTAAAAAAATTGAACTTATACAGGTATGATAAAGATTATGGCCGGTAAGGTATTTGGGGAGATATTGGGAGCCCATATGCTGAACTCCAGAGTAACTGATATAAAATAGTGTAACAAGTATTGGTATAAAAATTGCATTATTATTAGTTATCTCCACCCCAAATATGCCTCTATCTAAAGAATCACGGGATCATGCGGGAGATGAAAATGAATAAAAAAGGTGTGAAAAATTTGGCAGAATCTAACAACATAAAAGGTAAAGAACATACGAAAAGTTTGAAACCCGGGTGTTTGGAGGGTGTAACTATTTTGGATTTTACCTGGGTTTTAGCAGGGCCTCATGCGTCCAAACTGCTGACAGATTTGGGGGCAACGGTGATTAAGGTAGAACAGTACAAGACCGGGTCCACTGAACGGCAATATGCCTTGCAAGTAAGCCCTAATGGTGTTGTGCAGTCTTCTTACTCAATTAATGTGAATCGGGGTAAAAAAAGTATTTGTGTCAACTTGAAAAGTCCCAAAGGAATGGATATCATACGTGAACTAATCGCGAAAAGTGATGCAATTATAGAAAATTTTGGGATGGGGGTTATGGACCGTCTGGAATTGGATTACGAATCAGCAAAGAAGATTAAGGAAGATATCATTTATTGTTCCATTACCTGTTTTGGGCACTGGGGACCGTACAGCCACAAGCCAGGATACGATATGATAGCACAGGCTGCCAGCGGTTGGACTACCCAAAGTGAATATCCTCAAATAGCACCAGTGTCGATTGGTGATACTGTGGCTGGCATTCATGCCGCACTAGCAATCGTATCTGCATTATATACGAAACAGGCAAAAGGAATTGGACAGAATATTGATATTTCCATGCAAGACTGCCTTTTTACCCTTCACGAAAACTCGATTCCCTGGTACAACACAGGGCAGGCCGTCGGGGAGTCAGTTCATATGGATAAGATAGGACGCTTACATCCTGGTTATGCCCCTTACGGAATCTTTAAGGGGAAGGATGGATTGCTTAGCATAGCTAATATTGCGGAAAGCCGTTGGGCACCAATGGTTAAAGTTATGGGTGAGAAATACAACTGGCTTCTTAGCGATTCCCGAACAAATACGCTCGCTAATCGTTGCCGTAATACTACTCTGATCAACGAGATTGTAGAGGAATGGATTATGTCTTTTGATTCGGTTAAGGAGGTGGAGCGTATTCTCGAGCAGGCGGGCGTGCCCTGTATGAGAGCCCGGAGTGTCGAGGAATTAGCTGATAACGATCCCCATATCGCGATACGGGAGATGATGCCCATAGTAGAGCAGCCTTTTATTGGCCCCATGAAGATGATCGGGAGTCCCCTGAAGTTGTCAGAAACGCCGTCATGTATCCGGGGATATAGCCCGTTCATTGGTGAACATAACAACAAAGTGTTGGGTGAACTATTGAAATACAGCGAGGAGCAGGTGAAGACTCTCTATGACGAAGATATTCTCTATCATGAGCCAGCAGTTGAACGGCTTTAAAAAGCAATAGAATGATCGAAAAAACTAGCAATAAATGGATTGTTTGTGGACCATAAATGGTTTAATAGTTGACCAATGAAAATAATCAGATGTAATACTAGGGGCATACTATGGTCTTTCGTATAACGTTATAACAGTTTATTGAAATTGGCATAATATTTGCTTGCTTTATATTTACATGATATTTTGAAATTTATTAGATAAGAATATAATCAATGTCGCAAACAAAATAACGGAGGTGATTGCTTCTGATCACAGGTCGATTATGAAAAACCATAGAAAAACAAATTACTAAAATAAGGATGGAGGGAAAGGCATGCAATACAATGTGCCATATTCAAGGGCAAGATACGGGACGATGGCCCGGGATTTTGAGATGGGAGTGGATTTTCCGCGACTAAGACAGGAAAGGCGCGACAAGGCCCAGGCAGCAGTAAAGGCTGCGGGGTTAGGTGCGATTTTATGTTTTGACATGGATAATATCAGGTATATCACGAGTACCACTATTGGAGAAATATATAGGGATTTTCTAGGCCGCTATTGTCTCCTGCCTAAAGAAGGTAAGCCGACACTTTTTGATGCTCCTGTAGATGCCAAGAAAAAGCTATGCCCGTGGTTAGAAGGAAGAGTGGAGCCTTCAATTACTACACTAGAAGGATCATTGCCGCCTGCACTCGGCGCTGCAGAGCAATTTGCCAAACAGATCAAGAGAGTCTTGACAGAATATGGGGTGGAAAAGGAACCATTAGGTCTTGATCGTTGTGAGCTGACTATGCTAAGGGCTTTAGAGAAGGAAGGAATTGTAGTAGTAGACGGAATTCAGGCAATACTTGATGCCCGCGAAGTTAAAACAGAAGATGAAATTGAATTAATGAAACAGGCATGTTCTCTGGCTGAAGCCGTACTTAATGATTTTGCTTTTGCAATTAGGCCCGGTGTAAAAGAAAACGATTTAGTAGCGATGGCAAATAAGCGGTTCTACGAAATGGGCGCTGATCGGGTGCCTCTTATTCAAGCAGTATCCGGTCCAAGAGGTGTACCACATTGTCATACCCCATCAGACCGCATTATCCAGCCTGGAGATATGCTTTTTATTGATCCGATTGCTTTGTTTAATGGTTACAGGACATGCTATTATCGTACCTTTGTCTGCGGAAAACCGAATAAATATCAAGTAGAAGCTTATGAAAAAGCCTCCACGTGGTTAAGTAATGCTATCGACGCTGTTAAACCAGGTGTCACAACAGCTGATATAGCAAATGTCTGGCCGAAAGCCCAGGAGTTTGGCTACCGGAATGAAGATGAAGCCTTCCTGCAGCAGTACGGACATGGTCTTGGTATCGGTCAATGGGAACGTCCAATTATCTCGCGCAGATTTTCATTTAAACTTCCGCAAGTAATTAAGGAAGGTATGGTAATTGCCTTAGAGACTTGGTGTGGAGCTGCAGACGGTTCGGGTGCGGCCAGATTAGAGGAAGTAATCGTAGTTACTAAAGGTGGCTGTGAAGTTATCACGACATACCCGTCCGATCACTTAATATCCTGCGGATTGCCCGGTTGCGAAGTGTTCTAATAGCCAAAAAATAATATAAAAGAGAGGGATGTTCAAAGTGACAAAGAGAAAAATGGTAAGCTTAGTGCTCAGCGTTCTACTGATAATAGCTGTCCCGCTGACGGGCTGTGGACAGAAGTCAGAAAACAAAACTGATGCGCAAACCACCAAAAAAGCAATAAAGATTAATATTGGTGGGGGACAAGCTGTCGAAACCACTCCATGGTTAAAGGATTTTACGCTGTTCTTTATTCCCGAAGTTACGAAACGTGCTGCAGAAATCGGCTATCAAGTTGATTTTCAGCAAGCTTGGGGAGGATCTGTTGTGAAGTCGGCAGAATCTTTGGAGGCGGTTCAAAACAGAATTCTTGATATTTCATTTATTCTCGTTTCAGCCTACGCTTCCCAATTGCCTATGCATTCCTTCAGTTATTATCTTCCTTTCGGACCAGATGATCCAATCATGGTAGCCAAAGCCGCCGAGAAGGTAATGAACGACATCCCTGTAATGAAAGATGCCTTTAAACAGTATAAACAAAAGTATCTTTGTTTTACAACCTTACAATCTTACGGGTTAGCGTCTAAAACGTCGATAACCACAGTCGCAGGCTTCAAAGGCAAAAAAGTAGGTGGATTGCCCACCCTGCACTACTACCCTCAAGCCATAAATGCAGTGCCTGTCGCAACGGATGCCAGCAATATGTACACTAATTTACAGACCGGAGTAATAGATGCGAACATCATGTTACCTCAGAGTGTACTAGGAGCAAAGGTGTATGAAGTAGCGCCTTACTTCATTCAGGTTCCGATTGGTTCATGTATTCCCGTTTTCTTTACTATAAACCAAGAATTTTTTGATGGACTTCCCAAAGAAATCCAAGCCATTATAGAAAAAGTCAGTGTGGAGTATAATACACATGCTGCTACCGTGTCTAAATCTTCTATGCAAGATGATTTGAAAAAATGGCAAGATAACAAAGGTACATTAGTTCCTTTCCCAGCTGCGGAAACAGAAAAATGGGCTGCAGCCATATCAGGAGACTTTATTGTAACGCGGCTTAAAACCGCAAATGAAAAAGGATTGCCGGGCAAACAAATAATGGAAACTTATATTAAAGCACTTCAGGACGCCGGCTTCAAACTGCCGCGCGAGTGGAAACTCCAGTAGAATAAATATAATGTCTGAAAAAGTGTATAGGGGTCAATTAAGACCCCTATACACTAATAAATATTTAGTAGACAGGAGGGGCCATCGTGGAAGAGTTAAAAAATTTAAAACTGTTTGGTAACTTTACTTCAGTATGCAATTCCATTGCTTCCGCCTGGATCCTGGTAATCATGTTAATTATGATGACGGATATTTTAGGGCGTATTCTGTTTAATCATCCATTGGCCGGAACACCGGAAATAGCAGCTGGTTCTTTAACGGCGATTACATTTTTACAAATTGCACATGTCTTAAGAACAGGACGGCACATCAGAACGACGATAGTCCAGGACAAGGCTGGTCCAAGGGTAAAGCTTTTTTTAAATTTGCTAACCAACGTGCTAGGATTGTTTTTATTTTCGTTGGCATTAATTTCATTATATACGATGATGGTTGATTCATGGCTTATAAGGGAGTTTGATGAGGTAGGAACAATACACATTCCGACTTACCCGGTAAAAACTATTGTTTTTGGCGGTTGTGTAATGATGGTAATCCAATATCTCCAGAATATCTATCAAAACATTCTGTTTGTTGTACGGGGAAAGTAGGGGAGTTGAGAAGATGGATCCAACAACGATTGGCTTGATAAGCATTGGCGTACTTATTTCCTTAGTACTTCTAGGGGTTCACGTTGGTGTGGCACTGAGTGCGGTGAGTGTAGTTTCACTTTGGATAATTACAGGAAACTCTCAGGTAGCTCTCTCCCTTTTAGGGAGTACATTAAATTATGCCATCAAGGATTATGTTTTTGCTGTTATACCTTTATTTATCTTAATGGGTTCATTACTGACAGCAGCTGATATTAGTGATGATCTGTTTAGGGGTCTCAACGTCATTCTGCGTCGAGTAAAAGGTGGTCTGGTATATGCGACGATTGTCGGTAACGCTTTCTTTGCAGCCGTTACCGGATCAAGCATTGCCTCTGCAGCAACTTTCAGCAAGATATCATTAGGCCCCATGTATCGGCTGGGATATGATAAAAAAATCGCCCTAGGTTCAGTGGCGGGCACTTCAGTTTTAGGCATGTTAATTCCACCGAGTACTCTGTTTATCCTTTATGGAATTCTGACCGATGAATCCATCGGTAAGCTTTTTATAGCGGGGATAGTTCCCGGCATTTTACTGACTGTAATGTTTGCAATCGGTGTTTACATATGGATTCGGCTACGTCCTGGTCTTGTTCCGGATTCTGATGAAGGATCTTATGGACCTAGTAGAATAAAAGACATTTTTATCCTATGGCCGGTAATATTATTAATTGCCATTGTGTTGGGAGGAATCTACGGCGGGCTGTTTACTCCCACCGAAGCCGGGGCTGTTGGCGCCTTCGGCTCCTTAACTATCGCGTTGACACGAAGACGCTTGACACCGTCAAAATTATGGGGGGCATTGCTGGATACCGGGTATACCTCCGGAAGTATCATGATTTTAGTAATTTGCGCGCAGCTCTATAGCCGTATGCTTACCTTGAGCGGAGTTATTAATTGGTTGCAAGGAGTGCTAACAAACCTTTCTGTCGCGCCCATGGTAATAATAGGTATATTTATAGGGGTTGCTTTACTTATGGGGACTCTTATCGATGGATCATCGATTATGTTGTTGGTTATACCTATAATGTATCCGATTATAAAGAATTTGGGATTCGACCCTATATGGTTTGCTGTAGTAATCACAGTCGTAATAGAAATGGGTTTAATTACCCCCCCATTTGGAATGTCGGTTTTTACTGTTAAGGCAGTAATGGGAGATGTTACAACTTTGGAAGAGATTTTTTCCGGCAGTTCTCCATTTTTACTTATGATTTGCGTTCTTGTCGTACTTTTGCTAATTTTCCCTGGAATCGTTACTTGGCTTCCTAATATGATGTAATTCAGGGCTAAATTATTCGATGCCGAATTTATAATAATAATACCTCACAACGCCTGACTATATTGATATAATCAAATGCTGTGAGGTATTTGCAATAGCCAACATGTCTGATTTATAACTTGATTACTTACAGAGCTGGCGGCCTAAAGTTAAAGCCTCCTGGTAGATTTCCTTCAACGGGATACCGGTTTTTGCAGCGAGCTGTCGACAGTCTTCAAACTCGGGAGCAACATTTTTTATTATGTCGCCCATGCTGCCAAATTTTACGCGAACAGGGCCGTATGGCGTTTCGACAGTTTGAAATGATTTGGACAGTTTCCAGCGTTTGGATTTGTACATGCGGACGCCGATAGTCGTAGTTTCAGACACGATGATGTCTAGAAGGGGTTGATGATTGGACAGGTTGCTCGTGATAGTGACGAGGACTCCTGGCCTGTTTTTTTTCATATGTATGGGCGTTAAAAATACATCAACAGCTCCGCCGGCGAGGAGTTTATCCATTAAATAGGGATAAAATTCAGGATTCATATCATCAATAGTAGTTTCGATGATTGTTGAGGTATCAGTTTCATGATCTTCAGTACTGTCATGCTCCCTGCTTTGTCCGATGTATAGGCGCAGGACGTTGGGAATCTCCAAATCCCATGTGCCGGCGCCATAACCGACAGCATCGGCGTTTAAAGCCGGGAGCGGGATATATTGCTCCGCCAGGGTAGTAATAATTGCGGCCCCGGTGGGTGTTAGCAACTCATGCTTAATATCAGAACCATAAAAAGCAGCTCCAGTCAAGAGCTCCGTAGTAGCCGGCGCCGGTACAGGCATCAATCCGTGAGCGCACTTGATCATGCCGCCGCCTGTATTCAGCGGAGAGGAGTAGACCTTTTCGATGCCGAGATAATTCAGACAGTAGGAAGCGCCGACAATGTCGATTATTGTATCAATGGCGCCGACCTCATGAAATTCAACGTCATCAAGAGCGCACTGGTGAACCTTAGCCTCAGCCTCGCCGATACGCTGCAGTATTTTTAAAGAAAGCGCCGAAACCTCCGGCGTCAAAGCGCTATTAGTTAGAAGTGTGACAATCTCCCGGTAATTCCGGTGGCGATGATCGTCACTGTGATCGTGGCTGTGATCATGACTATGGTCATGATCGTGATTGTGGTGGTGATCATGACTATGGTCATGACCATGGTCGTGATGGTGATCATCACTATGCTCATGATCTGAATGCTCATGAGGAATTACAACGTCAAAATGTAAAGCCCGAATGTTCAACTTCTCGACTTGCTCAGCGATTAAGCTGTATTTGTCAGGCAAGTTGAGCTTGTTTAATTCCCCAATGAGTCCCTCAAGAGGAACCCCGGCATCTAAAAAGGCTCCGATGACCATGTTGCCGCTGGCTCCTGAGAAACAGTCAAAATAGGCTATTTTCATGATTTCACCTCGTACTTTTCCGATTTCTGATCGCCGCTAAGAACCTGGAATGGTGGTTCAACTAACATTCGGATGGAGTTTAAACTCCATCTGAATGAAGTTTCACTTTTTCGCTATCTTCGTTAATAAGCCCTGCCAGCCGACCGGCGCCAAAACCGTTATCTATATTGACCACCCCTACTCCGGCTGCACAGCTGTTTAACATGCCCAACAAGGCTGCGAGCCCATGAAGGTTCGCGCCATATCCTACACTGGTCGGAACTGCTATAACAGGCCGGGAAACCAAGCCGCCAATCACACTTGGCAAAGCACCTTCCATGCCTGCAACAGCGATAATGACATTTGCTGTCTTAAGCTTGTCCAGATTTGCCAGCAGCCTGTGAATTCCTGCCACGCCGACATCAAAGACGCGATCGACGGTATTGCCCATGATTTCCGCAGTAAGGGCAGCTTCTTCGGCGACAGGGATATCCGCAGTTCCCGCTGATATGACAAGAATGGTACCTTTATTTTTCTTGATCGGGCGACGGTTGATAACAACTATACGCGCAAGCGCGTGGTATTGCGCGTCGGCGACAACCTCTTTAATCGCGTTATAAGCTTCTGCATCAGCCCGGGTAGCCAAGATATTGTTGGTTTTTTGTGCTAGGTATTCGATAATTTTCTTGATTTGTTCTGGGGTTTTACCCTGACAAAATACAACCTCTGCGTAATTCTGACGCAGTTCACGGTGCATATCGATTTTGGCAAAGCCCATATCCAAAAAAGGTAACTCCTTTAAGGCTTCTATGCCTTCATCAATACTCATAGTTCCCTGTTGTACCGATTCGAGCATGTGCTTTAATTGATCTCGCATGTGTTTATATCACTCCTGCTTTTTAAGGATATTCTCATTCGTACTTCCCTGGCGATAGCCTTGGAGGTCCAGGGCTATCTGTGAGTAACCCAGCATTTTCAATTCTTTGCAGATGGTTTGTGCCGTTTCATATGTTATGATCGTGGGGAAGGATTCCGGTGGTACTTCGAGCAGGGCGATTTGACCGTAATCGCGTACGCGGATTTGCTGTCCGGGAAATAATTCCCTAAGGCAGGATTCTGCCTTTCCTATCCTTTCAAGCAGGTCCTTCGTGATTGTAGTACCGTATGGTATTCTCGAAGCAAGACACGCCTGGGCGCTTTTATTCCAGTTTGGCAGACCAAGCTGTTTTGCAAGCAGGCGAATGTCTGCTTTTGTCATCCCCGCCTCAAGTAACGGGCTTTTGATGCCCAGTTCGTGAATAGCGCGGTGTCCCGGGCGGTAGTCCTTGAGATCATCGAGATTGGAACCATCTAAGACTGCGTTCAGGTTATATTTGAGAGCAATTTCCTTTAAAACAACAAAGCGCTGTTTCTTGCAGTGATAGCAGCGCTCGGGGGTGTTAGCGGCGAAATCTGGGTTTTTCAGGTCGTCAACCGGCAACAATAAGTGCCGTACTCCAAGATTATTGGCAATAGATTGAGCTTCGTCAATTTCTTCTTTTGTCATTAAGTCTGAGACGGCTGTGACTGCGAGGATATTTTTACCGAGAACCTGGCTGGCAACAGCCAATAGGAGGGAGCTATCAGTTCCACCCGAATATGCAATCAAAGCGCTGCCGGAATCACGTAATATTTTCTGCAAAGTGTCGAGCTTATTCATTTAAGCACCCCATAAAAAAAAATAGGAACACATCTTTTTATGTTTATATTATATTGATATCCCCTGATAAATATAGCATTTGACATAAAAGAAGTAAATAATATTTTCAAATGTCAACCTAAATAACAGTAAGATTACGCTTACATTAATCTGTAAGATAGAGTCTAGATTGAGATTTAAAAGGGCGCTTTTAATATTGACAAGAGATTTTCATACTGGTATACTATGTAAGCAAACTAAAAACAAAGTAGAAGCCGTCCGCTTCTCACCTTGCGGCACAGCCAGTAAGGTTAATAGAGCTTTAACGAGGTTATTTCGTTAATAAAAGCGGATGGATATACATCCGCTTTTTTTGTGTATCAGAAAGCGTGAACGCTTTCTGATACAGCTAAGTGCAACTAAGGCTTTCGCCTGCGCCTTGCAGGCTTGGCCCAAGCCAAGTTTTCGATATGTTTTAAAATTTTGTGGAGGTGAAGGTATATCAGCAAAGACGAATTACGTATTAATGAGGAGATAAAGGCAAAAGAGGTGCGTCTCGTCAGTGAAACAGGGGAACAATTAGGGATAATGTCTCCGAAAGAGGCTGTAAAGATTGCTGCCTCGAAAGGGATGGACTTGGTGGAGATTGCCCCCAGCGCCAAACCACCGGTATGCAAGATCATGGATATCGGAAAATTTAAGTATGAGCAGAGCAAGCGGGAGCGTGAGGCGCGCAAAAAGCAGCGCATCATCAATGTCAAAGAGGTCAAATTGCGGCCCAATATTGAGGACCATGATTTTGAGGTTAAAACAAAAAATGCCATTCGTTTCCTTCAGGACGGGGATAAGGTTAAGGTTACGATTATGTTCAGAGGCAGGGAACTGTCACATCCTGAGCTTGGCCGTGAACTTTTAATCAGGGTTGCCGCTTTGGTTAAGGAGATGGCTACAGTTGAAAAAGACCCTAAATTAGAGGGGAAAAATATGACCATGATATTATCACCCAAGCAGAATTAATGCAGTTAACTCGAGAGGAGGGCAATATTCTTATGCCAAAAATGAAAACTCACCGTGGAGCGGCAAAACGCTTTAACTTAACCGGAACCGGGAAAATAAAGAGGAATCATGCTTTTACAAGTCATATACTGACGAAAAAGACTGCGAAAAGAAAACGCAATCTGAGAAAAGCTGCAATTATGACTGCGGGCGATGCAAAGCGTGTTATTAAGCTGATACCCTACAAATAGGAATTATCAACTCAAAATGTTTTAAAACATAAAACGCTATCGACTCTAAAGGAGGTTTATTGATATGCCAAGGGCAAAAGGTGGATTTACGAATCACCATAGACATAAAAAAATATTAAAACTAGCTAAGGGTTACCGTGGTGCGAAGTCCAAATTATACAGACCGGCTCACGAACAGGTTATGCATTCTCTTATGTATGCGTTCGCGCACCGTAGGAAGCGTAAGGGTGATTTCCGTAAGCTTTGGATCGCCAGAATCAATGCAGCTACGAGAATGAATGGAATGTCTTACAGCCGGTTCATCAACGGATTAAAAAAGGCCGGAGTTGAAGTTAATCGCAAAATACTGGCAGATATGGCTGTTAACGATATGAACACTTTCACACAGCTTGTCACGGTCGCCAAAGAGAATCTTTAATCAATAATATTACTGCGCAAAAGATGACTTAATTTAAGTCATCTTTTCTTTAAGTATCTCGGATATTCGCTAATCAAGTTAAGCAGGTGAAGACACATGGAGATCATTAGTTCAGTACAAAACCCATTAATTAAGGAAACAAAGAAGCTGCAGCAAAAAAAATATAGAGATTTGCGGGGCGAATTTCTCGCCGAGGGGGTTCGGCTCGTTGAAGAAGGGCTGAAAGCCGATAGTCTCAGAGGAGCCTTTTACGAAGAGGGCATCTTAAACCAGGCCCGTGGACAAGCGTTATTATGGCAACTGGAGCAAATGCTTAAAGCAGGAAAATTAGAATATTGCCAGCAGGTCTCGTCTGCGGTTTTGCAATACATGGCCCAAACCCAGACCCCGCAGGGAATAGTAGCTGTCGCAGCTAAAAGACAGGTCTCTTTGTCCTCGATTGTGGCAGATAAAACAGTTGGTCTGATACTCATAGTCGACGGGGTTTCCGATCCCGGTAATCTGGGCACACTAATTCGTACAGCCTGGGCGGCGGGGGCGGAGGCAGTGGTTTGTCTGCCCGGTACGGTCGACTGTTATAACGCGAAAACCATCCGCTCCACAATGGGCGCTGTCTTTGAGGTGCCGCTAATAACCGGCGAGGATTGGCCTACAGTCGAGCAGTGGTGTCGCCAAAGGGATTATCAGCTTGTTGCCGGGGATTTAAGCGCCGATACAGCTTATTTTTCATGCAGTTACGCCAAAAGAGTGGCGCTGATTGTCGGCAGTGAAGGCCAGGGGCTGTCTGCCGTCAAGCCGACAGAGGTCGATCTGCTTATCAAAATACCACTTGCAAACGAAGTGGAATCACTCAATGCAGCCGTAGCCGGTAGTCTGCTCCTCTATGAGGTAGTCCGGCAAAGGAAGCAGCTTTAATATTGTACAATTAATCCGGGTCTGTGGCTCACTTGAACTCTTGCCACTATTTATATGAGTATGATATAATTTGCCCATAGATATGCCACCTGAAAGGGTGAGAAACGTGATCCCTGACAGTGAATTTTTATGGCGGTTATTTGAGGCAACGGGGTCAGTTATGTTTTATATTCTTTATAAAAAAGCGCTGACACAATAGCAAGAAAAACGATGATTGGGAGTCATTAAATCGTCTTAAACAGGGAGTGGGGCCGTGACTGAAAACCCCATTGAGAGGATGAACTGTTTTCGCCCATGAGTTGCCGGGAGTATTTCTTATTTGCTCCGGTCGGTGCCCCCGTTACAGGCGATTGGAGCGAATCCACATCTGGATTAATTAGGGTGGTACCGCGGAAGTATACTTTCGTCCCTTGTGTTGACGAAGGTATTTTTTATTGCATTGAGTTATACAAAGGAGGCATCAAAAATGCGTGAGAATTTATTGCTTTTACAAACTAAAGCCAGGCAGGATTTAAACAATTGCATTTCACTCGAGCAACTAAATGAATTCAGGATTAAATACATGGGAAAAAAGGGCGAACTAACAAATGTCCTGCGCGGCATGGCTCAGCTTTCAGCTGAAGAACGCCCGCTGATTGGTCAAATGGCTAATGAAATCAGGGACGACCTTGAAAAAAAATTGGCTGCAGCCGTCGCCAGAATTAAAACTATAGAAATAGAACAAAGGCTCGCCGGAGAAACCATTGATGTTACGCTGCCCGGAGTCTTGCCGGAGACGGGTCGGCTTCACCCCCTTTCTCTCGTGCTTAGCCGCATTGAAGAGATTTTCCGGGGTATGGGCTTTACAGTTGAGGAAGGGCCTGAAATTGAACTGGACCATTATAATTTTGAGGCTTTGAATATACCTAAAGATCACCCCGCCAGGGATATGCAGGATTCTTTTTACATAACACCGGAGGTGTTGCTCCGGACACATACGTCGCCGGTTCAGGCCAGAACGATGGAGAAAATGAAGCCGCAGGTGCCGATTAAGATAATCGTACCGGGTAAGGTCTATCGACGTGATGATGACGCGACGCATTCGCCGATGTTTCACCAGGTCGAAGGTCTGGTTGTAGATAAAAACATCCGCTTTAGTGATCTCAAAGGAACCCTGCTGAGTTTTGCACGGCAAATGTTTGGCCCCGAACAACGCATCAGGCTGCGGCCGAGTTTTTTTCCGTTTACAGAACCGAGCGCTGAGGTGGATATCTCTTGTGTTATTTGCGGGGGCAACGGGTGTAGGACCTGTAAACAAACAGGTTGGCTCGAGATATTAGGGTCAGGCATGGTCCACCCGAGAGTACTGGAAATGGGTGGATATGACCCCGAGGAAGTAAGCGGGTTTGCGTTTGGTATGGGTATGGAGCGCATTGCAATGCTCAAATATGGCCTTGATGATTTACGGTTGTTGTTCGAAAATGATGTCCGGTTTTTACGGCAGTTTTAGGAGGTAGAAAGTATGCGTGTCTCATGGAAATGGCTGCAGGAGCTCGTTGAGATAAATATTGAACCGGTCGAAGTGGCCCGATTGTTGACCATGTCCGGTATAGAAGTTGATAGTATTGAAAACCTCGATAAAGGGGTAAAGGGTGTTAAAGCAGCGGTAATCCGCGAGATTACCGTACATCCTCAAGCCGATAAACTCTTGGTTTGCCAGGTTTTTGACGGTGAGAAAACCTTTAGTATTGTTTCCGGCGCAACAAACCTTCTGGCTGGACAGAAGGTTCCGCTGGCAGGCCCCGGCGCTGTACTGCCCGGAGGCAAACGGATTGAAAGGACACTTTTTCGTGGTATCGAGTCTGAGGGTATGCTCTGTTCGGCTCAAGAATTGGGGTTGGATGTCGATAAGCTCACTGCCGGACAGAAGGATGGGATTTATATCTTAACCGAAGATACGCCGGTAGGCAGTGATATTCTTGAGGTATTAGGGCTCGATGATTATGTGCTCGAATTAGGGTTGACTCCAAACCGTGCTGATTGCCTGAGCATGATTAATGTGGCCCGAGAGGTTGCCGCGCTGACCGGCGCTAAGACAAAACTGCCGGAGATAAGCGCTCCCGGCAAGGCTAACGACTGTTCCGGTTTAACCAGTATAAAAATCGTCGCTGCTGATTTGTGCAAACGGTATGTTGCCCGGATAATCAGGGATATCAGGATTGCTCCATCACCTATGTGGCTGCAGCACAGGTTAATGGCAGCAGGGGTCAGACCTATCAGCAATATTGTTGACGTCACGAACTACGTTATGCTCGAGATGGGCCAGCCTCTTCATGCCTTTGACTATGACCGGCTTGCTGAAAACCGTATCATTGTGCGCAAGGCCAACGAGGGCGAAACTCTGGAAACGCTAGATGGGCAAAACCGAAAATTATCTCCGGAGATGCTCGTGATTGCCGATGCCAAACAGGCGGTTGGCTTAGCCGGTGTAATGGGCGGATCGCAGACAGAGGTGACCGGTCAGACCAAAACTATTCTGCTAGAGTCGGCTTCCTTCCACGGACCGAATATTCGCAGGACTTCACAGGCTTTGGGTCTGCGTTCTGAGGCTTCGCTGCGTTTCGAAAAGGGGGTAAATCTCGAGCAAGCCAACTTGGCTGCGGATCGCGCAATTCAATTGATGGCCGCGCTTGGCGCAGGAACACCGGTATCCGGGAGCGTTGACTGTTATCCGGTTGTCGAGAACAAACTGCCGCTGAAGCTGCGTTTAAGCCGGATCAATCAGATTCTCGGTACGGCGATAGAACATGAGACTGTAGAGAAAATCTTATTGTCCCTGAACATAACAATAATTAAAAAAGACAAAGAAAGCTGGGTTGTGACAGTACCTTCATACCGCAGGGATCTTGAAGGCGAAATTGATTTAATTGAAGAGGTAGCCCGTTTGTACGGTTATGACAAAATTCCGACGACGCTGCCATACGGAGCAACGACCCAAGGTATGAAGACAAAAGAGCAGAATCTGCGTCACAAGGTCGGAAATATCATGTCCGCGCTAGGCTTGCATGAGATTATTACGTATAGCTTCATCAACCCGCGTCACTGTGATTTGCTGAGATTGCCGGACGGTCATGAACTGCGCGATATGGTGATTGTCAAGAATCCGCTCTCGGAAGAACAGGGTGTAATGCGGACTACTTTATTACCAGGATTGTTGGATATAGTGATGAAAAACTTGAATAAACGTAATAATAATTTTATGATCTTCGAGTTGGGCAAGGTCTATCTAAAGAATGGATTTCCTGAGCAGAGCGTATTGCCGGCAGAAAAATGGGCGCTCGGAGCAGCAGCTGTCGGTAAGAGAGAAAAGACCTGGGCTTATGGAGAGATAGAATATGACTTTTATTATCTCAAAGGGGTCATCGAGAAAATCTTATCCGGCCTGGGGATAAGTGACTATACATTCAAAGCTGCGAGTGAGCTGCCCTGGTTTCATCCGGGCAGGCAGGCCGTTATCATGCTGCATAATAAAGAAATCGGCTGGCTTGGCGAGGTTCATCCGCTTGTACTCGAGAATTACGGCATAGACCAGAAGACCATAACGTTTAGTCTTGATTTTGACGCTATTACCGAGGCTGTCTCAGAAACGATAAAATATCGGCAGCTTGCCAAATACCCGGCTATAACCCGCGATCTAGCCGTTATAGTGCCGGAATATGCGCAGGCAGCCGATGTGGCCGCAGTAATCAGCGGAGTCGGGAAGGAAATGCTGAAAGAACTCAGGCTCTTCGATTTGTACCGTGGCAAACAGATTGAAACAGGCTTTAAGAGCTTGGCGTTTTCGCTGACCTGGCAGACTGAGGCGAAAACACTCACTGACGATGAAATCAATACCTTACATGAGGAGATTATGGCTGCCTTAAACAAGGGATTTGGGGCTGATTTTCGCCGTGCTTGACATTATTTCTGCATAAAGCGACAAAGAAGGCAGGACTTTTCTTTCCGGCTCTCGAAAGAAGCAGGATATGACGCTTATTTCAATGATAGGACGCTCTAATAAGGAGGTCTTGACATGAGTACAAAAGACAAGATTAACAGGGTTACTGCCAGAATACACGAAGATGAGTATGTCATTAAAGGCAACGCTGAAAGGAAGCACATCGAAAAGGTAGCTGCGTATGTTGATTTGAAGATGACTCAGCTCACGCTGAGCAATCGTTACCTAAATCCGAAGAAGATTGCCGTCCTTGCTGCAGTTAACATTGCAGATGAGCTTTTTCGATTGCAGGAAGATTATGAGGCCCTTATTAAACTTCTGGATGAAGATAAAAAAGTATAGACAAACTAAGAAATATCGACAATAAAGAGTTTCGAACAAAAAGAACTTCTTACAACGTTGGGAGGGTTATTTCTTGCGATTAAATGAGATATACCGGCTCTTTGTCCAGTTGGGTAAAGAGAACGATCCGCGCACGGCTAGCGGAGTTAACGAGTATTTGGAACGTACAAAAAAGCAGTATAAGGATACTAAGAAAAGTGACAAACAGTATTTTGACGAGGAGAGACTGGGGAATCCTTATAACGACACGAGGATACTTAATGGTGATCCTGATATACACGTGAAGAAGATCTTGGCCGGAATAGATATGGAAACGCCGGAACTGATCCTGGCCGATCGTTTGCGTGAAAAGGGCGAGCAGATAGATCTGGTTATGGCTCACCATCCCGAGGGCAAAGCCTTACTTGGTTTACACCGGGTCATGCAGATGCAGGAGGATATCCTCGCCGGGCTGGGAGTACCGATTAACGTTGCCGAAGGTATTCTTTCGTCGCGTATCAGCGAGGTTGAAAGAGGATTGATGCCGCTCAACCATAGCCGCCCTGTAGATGCAGCCAAGCTGCTCGGACTTCCGTTCATGTGTGTGCATACACCGGCGGACAATATGGTGAATACTTATCTAAGCAAGCTTTTTGACGAGAAAAAGCCGGGAACGGTTGATGATGCAGTTGATATTCTGAAAGAAATCCCTGAATACCAGGAAGCCATGAGGATAGGGGCCGGACCAAAGGTCGTTGTTGGTTCGGAGAAGAAACGGGCCGGTAAGATTTTTGTCGATATGACCGGTGGTACCGGAGGCTCTGATGAAGCCTTTGCAAAGCTCGCGATAGCCGGTATCGGGACAATTATTGCTATGCATATCGGCGAGAAGCACCGCAAGGAAGCGGAAAAAAACCACATAAATGTGGTGGTTGCAGGGCATATTGCCAGTGATTCTCTGGGTATGAATCTTCTGCTTGACGTGATCGAACAAAAGGGCATCGAAGTACTAACCTGCTCAGGCTTAACCAGGGTTAACAGAACGAAGTCTGAAATATAGGGCGTTGGATGAGATAAATATATAATATGGTTTGAAATAGAAGGGTAAGGCGCGGGTTAGTACCCGCGTCTTTTAACAAAAGGAGGAAAACAATGGCTAAGGTTCCGGACGGGATTGAACTTATGGCGCCTGTTGGACATATTGAGGCTTTACGGGCGGCTGTGCAAAACGGGGCTGATGCTGTGTACCTTGGCGGCAAGATGTTCAGCGCGCGCCAGTATGCGCAGAACTTTGATATCGCAGAACTTAATGAGGTCGTGAGATATGCCCACCTGTATGGTGTGCGTGTTTATGTGGCGGTTAATACCCTAATTGATAATGCCGAATTCCCGGAGTTAATAGATTACCTTTACTCCCTGTATCAGATAAATGTCGATGCTTTTATCGTCCAAGATCTCGGAGTTGCTAACGCTGTCCGTCATTTGCTGCCGGACATGGAATTGCACGCCAGCACTCAGTNNGAGTGCGGTTTTTAGAGAGAAACGGGTTTTCGAGGGTAGTACTAGCCCGCGAGGTTTCTATTCATAATATCGAGTTGATCGGCAAGGCTGCAAAGCTGCCGCTCGAGGTATTTGTGCACGGCGCGTTATGTGTATCATATTCCGGTCAGTGCCTCATGAGCAGCATGATTGGCGGCAGAAGCGGCAACAGGGGAAGGTGTGCTCAACCCTGCCGTCTGCCCTATACCCTTGTCGGCAAGGCCGGGGATGAAATAATAGCCGGACACCTCCTTTCTCCAAAGGATCTGAATATGATCGATCACCTCTCGACGCTGGAGAAAGCAGGTGTGCGGGCGCTGAAGGTTGAAGGACGCATGAAGAGACCGGAATATGTAGCCACTGTTATCCGCAATTACCGGAAGGCTTTAGATATGCATGACCAGGTTGACGACCAGATGCATAAAGAGCTGCTGCAAATCTTCAACCGGGAGTTTACAACCGGCTATTATCTTGAAAAGCCGGGGCCTCATCTCATGAGCTATAAACGCCCGAACAACAGGGGGTTAATGATCGGGCGTGTTGTTGCCTATAATTCTACTAAAATGGAGGTTGCGGTGAGTCTGGAGGAACCTGTCCATGTTGGCGACGGTTATGAAATCTGGGTTACGAAGGGTGGCCGGATTGCCGGAGAAATCAGGTCGATGAAGCAAGAAGGGCAGCCTGTCGATAGCGCTGCAGACGGCGAGATTTCTTTTAATATTAATGAAGGAACACCGCGTATTGGGGACAGAGTCTTTAAGACGATGGACATCAACCTGATTGAAGAGGCCCGGAATTCCTATCAGACCACCGGCGGAGTACGAAAATTCCCGCTGGCCATGACCTTGCGGGCAAGAAACGGGGAGACCGTAAAGCTCACTGTTTCTGATGAAGCAGGTTATCTGGCTGAGGCAACAGGTACTTATGTAGTGGAAATAGCACAGAAACACCCTCTGACGAAAGAGCTTGCCGAAAAGCAGCTCGAACGCCTTGGCAATACTGCCTTTTATCTGCGCAGCCTGGAGTTTGACTGCGCGGATGGCCTCATGGTTCCGGTCAGTGAATTGAATAGCCTGCGCCGCGAGACCGTAGAACAGATTGAAAACCAGAGGAGGGAGGCTTTTGCTAAACCGGGCCTGCCAGAAAACAGCTACAAAGTCAGGGTCAAGACCTGGCTGGCCTCATTGCCGCAAGCAAAAACGGTGCGGGAATCCCGCACAAAAATAAAGCTCTCCGTTCTCGTAGGGGACATGGACTCGCTTGTCGCAGCTCTCGAGGCGGGAGCGGAGATTATTTACTTCGGCGGCGAAAAACTGCGGCGGAAAAACGCGATAGGTCCGGAGCTTTTTAGCGAGGCGGTACAAAAATGCCGTGAAAGGGGCGCTGAGTCCGTGCTCTTGCTTCCGCGGATCTACCATGAGGAAAAGGCCGGGGAGGTTGCAGAATACTGTTTAGAAGGCCAAAAGGCTGGTGTGGACGGATTTTTGGCCGGAAATCCAGGGACGATTCAATTAGCTGCGGAACTGGGGCTGCGCGGCCTTAACGCCGATTACACACTGAACATTTTTAACGACTTTACGATAAAGTCTCTGCTTGCTTCCGGTGCAGTAAGGATGACACTTTCGCCCGAGCTGCAGCTCGAACAGATAAAAAAGCTGCGCTATGTTGGCTTAACGGAATTAGAGTGTATTGTACACGGAAGATTACCTTTGATGTTGACCGAGCATTGTACTGTCGGTAATACCCTCGGACAAGGGCACCGGGATAATGGCTGCCCGATGCCTTGCAACACTAAAGAATACGGCCTGAGAGACCGCTTGGATATGGTTTTCCCGCTCGAATGCGACGAGAATTGCCGCATGCTGGTCTATAATCCGAGAACCTTGAGTTTAATCGACAGGATGCCCGGTATTATCGAGAGTGGCATTAAAATCCTGCGTATCGAGGCCAGAAGAGAAGAATCCTACTGGGTAAGGAAGGTTGTCGGGGTTTATCGCGAGGAACTCGACAGATACAGCGCACAGCGGGGCACACAGCAAAGCAGGCTGGATGTATCTGAACGGAATAAAGAAACCTTAAAAAGTCTTGCTCCGGCAGGGTATACTACGGGGCATTATTTCCGTGGTGTGTTATAAAATGGGATCACGGGCTGAAAGAAGGTGGAACATCTGATGGATGAAAAGGTACTGCGAAAATTAGAATACAATAAAATTATAGAATCCCTTGTCAGACAGTGCTCATGTCAGTTGGGCAAAGAACTGGCTGGGGAGCTTAAGCCTTCGTATATTTTGCCGGAGATAAGGCTCAAACTAGCCGAGACATCTGAGGCCAAAGAAGTCTTACGGCTATTTCCAAATTTCTCGCTCGGAGCGATCCGCGATATCCGTGCGGCTCTCTCCAGAGCGAAAATCGGTGGGATTATTGAGGCGGTCGAATTTTTGCAAATCTATGACACGGTTGGTGTGGGCAAAAAAATCAAAAGCTTTTTTGGCGGCGAGGGTAAGAAATACTCTCTCCTGGCGGAGCATGCCGCCGGCATAGTAATTTTGGGGGAGCTAGAGCAAAAAATCAAGAAAACTATTACTCCGGATGCTGAGGTTAGCGATACCGCATCCGAGGAGCTTGCCCGTATCAGAAAACAGCTGCAAAGACTGCAGGGAAAAGCCAGGGATAAGCTCGAGGCCTTGGTTCGGTCGTCCGAGATGCAGAAGTATCTCCAGGACCCGATCATAACGATAAGAAATGAACGTTATGTAGTTCCGGTCAAACAGGAATACCGTCAGTATGTGCCAGGTATTGTTCATGATCAGTCAGCCAGCGGGGCCTCCTTATTTATAGAACCCATGGCAGTTGTAGAAATTAACAACGAAACTCAGCGTTATGAAGCCATGGAACGCGCAGAAGTAATCAGGATCCTGCGTCAATTGACCATGCTCGTACAAAACCATCACGAGGAATTAGAGTATACACTAGTAGCTTTGGGACAGCTTGATTTCATCTTTGCGAAGGGCAAGCTAAGCGTTGAACAGGACTGCGGGCAGCCTCAAATTAATGATAAAGGCTATCTCAAAATAATTCAGGGACGGCATCCGCTTATTCAGGGAAAGGTTGTCCCAATCACGATTGATCTGGGGGGCGATTTTGAGACACTCGTCATAACCGGACCAAATACCGGGGGCAAAACAGTTACCTTAAAGACAGTAGGATTGTTTACGCTTATGGCCCAGGCCGGCCTGCACGTCCCGGCACAGTACGGCACGGAGCTGGCCGTGTTTGAACAGGTTTTCGCCGATATAGGTGATGAACAGAGTATCGAACAGTCCCTGAGTACATTTTCCTCGCATATGACGAATATTATCAATATCCTGGAGAAGCTTGACGATCGTAGTCTTGTCTTGCTCGATGAACTTGGAGCAGGTACAGATCCGACCGAGGGAGCAGCTCTGGCGATGGCTATTCTCGACCATTTGATTCAGGTAGGCGCAAGAACGATTGCGACCACGCATTACAGCGAACTGAAAAGCTTTGCTTTTAATAATGACCGGGTCGAAAATGCCAGTGTGGAATTCGATGTGGAGACCTTACAGCCGACCTACCGACTCTTAATCGGGGTGCCTGGCAAAAGTAATGCGTTCGAAATATCAAGGAGGCTGGGCTTATCAGGTGAGATTGTGAACAAGGCCAAGGGCTTATTGTCCCAGGAGGAAATCAGGGTTTCCGATCTCATCGAGAATCTCGAGACAAACCAGCTGCTTTCGGAAAAAGACCGCCAGGAGGCCGATAAGCTGAAAAAAATTGCCCAACAGAAACTGAGCCAGTTGGACAGAAAAGAACAGGAACTGCAGGAAAAGGCGCAAGTTTTGCTGCAAAAAGCGCAGAATGAAGCTCTGGATATTGTGAGTAAAGCCAGGCGTGAAAGCGAGGTTGTCTTAAAGGAAATACGAGAAAAGTTTAAAAATGTACCACAAACAGCTCAGCAGGAATTGCAGGAGCTTCGCCATAAACTACAGGCCAATGAAGAGAAATTGCGTGACGAGATATACCGCAATACGGATGATGAGTCCATGAAACTCCTGGATTTGGAGCCGGGAGATCTGGTTTTAATAAAACGCCTGAACCAGAAGGCTCAGGTTCTCGAAAGGCCGAATCATGATGAGGAGGTCCTTGTACAGGCAGGGATAATGAAGCTAACGGTGAAATTAGCAGACCTCAAGAGGCTTGCTGACGATAAGGCGGAAAAGCGCCGTGATAAAACGGGTGTTGGTGAAATTGTCTCCGACAAAGCCAGACAGATCAAAAATGAACTGGATCTGCGCGGATTGACTGTTGATGAGGCCGTCCTTGAGGTCGAGAAATATCTTGATGATGCTTACCTTGCCGGACTGCCGATGGCTTACCTGATTCACGGCAAAGGGACCGGGGCTTTGCGCAGCGCTGTCGGTGATCTCGTAAAGACGCACCGGTATGTCAAGTCTTCAAGAATGGGCGGCTATAATGAGGGCGGACAAGGGGTAACAGTAGTGGAGATGCTAAAATAACGTATTATGATATTCGATTAACAAGAGAATAAATACCATAAAAAATAAAAGGAAGCAGGCTTGATAATTCAAGCCTGCTTCCTTTTATTGGAAAGATGACTACTGAGGTTATGGGATTATAACTTGAAGTTGATTGGAATAGGAACTTCTTTGTTTTGTTTTCGCGTCTAAAGCAGCTACTCTGTAATAGTATTTTTTGCCTTTTGACAGGTTCGTGTCGGTCCAGCTGGTTCCGGTAACTAGCGCATCCATTACAACAAGATTGGCTGGCCCTGGTGTAAAGTTTATCGTTTCCGAACGATAGATTTCATAAATGACAGAATTGCTGTCGGAGGCTGCTGTCCATGAAAGGGTTGCAGATACGCTGCTGCCGTTTATGCGGGCAATACCGTTTAGCTGTGGTGTCTTTAGCTGTACTGTCGATGGATCGCTGGTGCTGCTGATAAGAACTGAGATTTCATTAGAGGCCTGTCCGTCTTTTGCAGTTAAGATGTAGTAATATCTGTTGCCTTCTTTTACATTATTATCCTGCCAGGTTACAGCATTACCGCTGACCTCGCCGACCAAGTTGCCTGGAGTCTGTGCGACATTAGGCTGGGTTGAGCGGTAGATAGAAAACGCGGATACAACAGTGTTGGCTGAGTTATTGTGCCAGCTTAGGCTGACGGCCTTGACACTGTTGCTGCCATCAAGAACAGGATGGCCTTGGAGGTTTAATGCGGCGCTTGTATTTGGGGCGCCAGAACCGTGCAGAGGACAGTACTCGGTCGGAGGTTCCAAATATGCGTCCTCAGGAGCAATCTGGCCGGTCCACGGGATAGGTCGTTTCAAAAAGACACGTGTTACCGGCGTGGGGCAAGAATTGGTTAAGAGTTTACCTGTGCTGGCACAGACTGGAATTTCTACCCAGACATTCGATGTATCAATCGGTAGATATGCGCTGTTAAACTTTTCAGTCACGATGAATTCGGCGGGGGTCAATCTCGAAGGAAGCAGACCGGATTTGTAATCAACCGGAATAGTAGCGATTCCTTCCGGTTCCGGAAAAGCGGATACTGGGATCTTTTCGTGCGCAACAGTCATGACTTTTTTCCAGATGGGAGCACAATAGTTGCCACCCCAGACATTATTCATCGCTTCCGTTTTGTCATAACCCATCCAGACAGCGCCTACGAGGTCAGGGGTAAATCCAACGAACCACGCATCAACATCAAACGAGGTTGTGCCGGTTTTTCCCGCTACCGGCCTGTCTAATTTGGCCTGTGTGGCAGTACCGTATTGAACAACCGTCTGCAGCATATCACTGATCAGGAACGCTGTTTGCGGGGACATGACTACTGTCCTGATGGTTTTATGTTCATAAAGAACCTTCCCGTTTTTATCCTCAATCTTGAGAATAGCATGTGGAGCTACATAGATACCCTGATTGGCAAAGCTTCCGTATGCAGCTGTTAATTCGAGAGGCGAAACGCCCTTGGTCAGACCGCCCAGCCCCAGAGAAAGGCCCATATCATTAGACTTTCCGCTTTCAACAAGAGTTGAAACACCAAGGTTCTTGGCAAAGTTAAAACCTTCGCTTACACCGATCTTCTGCAGCATTTTGACTGCCGCAGTATTTATAGAGTACTGAATCGCCGTCCGCATACTTACGAGACCACGATAGCGTTCATCATAATTCACAAAGGATTTCGAGCCTAAAGAAGTATCATACTCTTCCGGGTAATCGTCCAGTACGGTAGCCGGACTATATCCCTTTTCGAGCGCAGGTCCATACACTGCAATAGGCTTAAAGGCTGAACCCGGCTGCCTGGTAGCGTTTAC